>CAZMQY010000263.1:0-5350 GCA_964568335.1 uncultured Clostridium sp. | reverse complement strand
AGAAAGGCTATAGTTAGTTTGATTTATGAAAATATAAATGAAATTGAACTGCTTAACTTAGTAAGAGAAAATCTATCAGTAGAGGTTAATACAAGGGAAAGATTATTAAACCTAATAGAAAAGAATACAATTAGAAAACTAGAGAGTTTGATATTTGAGCTTGAGGAAGCACTTGGTTATAGACTAGCTGACAATGCTTATATAGGACTGCTTGTTCATTTAGCCCTTGCTATACAGAGGATAATAAAAAATGACAAAATAAGTATGGATAAGCTTTACTTAAAGAAGCTTAAAGGGTATTCAGAATTTAAAACCGCAGCAGATTTAACTAAGAAGATATCAAAGACCTTTAATATAGAAATTCCAGAGGATGAAATAGGCTATATTACGATGCATTTAAGAGGCTCAAAAGGGTTTGAAAATAAAAACTCAAATAGAGAGTTTGAGGCTTTAGCCAAGGAAATGATTAAAATAGCAGAAATAGAAACAGGAAGCTTTTTAGAACATAATGTTCAGTCCTTAACAGGACTTATTAATCATCTTGGTCCTGCAATAAACAGACTTAAAATGAAGATGGATATAAGAAACCCACTGCTTAAAGAAATAAAGGAGCATTATCCCGAGCTTTTTAATCTGGCCGCCAAATGTGTTGCACCTATTGAAAAAAAGCTTAAAATCAAAATGCCAGATTCAGAGATAGCCTACATTGCTATGCATTTAGGTGCAGCACTTGAAAGAAAGGAATCAGCAAGAAGGGTTTATAAAGCTGTTATTGCCTGTACTACGGGGATTGGAACCTCGGGACTTCTTGCCACAAGGATTGAGAAGGAATACGATAATATTCAAGTGGTGGAGGTAATATCTTCTCTGCACATAAAAGAGAGCTTGTTAGTAAATAAAGGCATAGACTTTATTATCTCAACAGTACCTGTTGAAGCTATGGAACTTCCAGTAGTAGTGGTGAATACTCTATTTTTTCAAAGGGATAAGGAAAAAGTAGATGCTTTAATGAAACAGCTTAAAAGCAGACCAATAAGCTATGCAAAGGAACAAAGCAGCTCTGCTGATTTAAAAGCAAGGCTTTCTAAGCTTAATCTATATTCTGAGGGCATACTTCAGCTTTTGGATAACTTTTTTCTGTATGATTATAATGAGTTTAATACTGTAGGTGAAGCTATTAAAGAAATAAGCATGAGACTTGATCAAGAGACTGCTGCACAAATTGAAAAAGATTTATTATTAAGAGAGGAAAAGGGCAGCACTGTTTTAACGGGCTGCAATGCAGTGCTTCTACATTGCAGAACTTCAGGAATTAATCAAATATATTTTGGTGCATTTAGAATAAAAAAGAGCCTGTGTTTATTAAATGCTGAAGGCGAAAAGGAACAGATAAAGCTTGCTATCATAATGCTAGTACCAAAAAGTTGTTCAAAGGAGCATATAGAGGTTATGAGTTTTATAAGCAGCAAGCTAATTGATGAACAAGACTTTTTAAAGGAATTAAAGGAAGGCTTAGAAGAGGATATACACTTAAGATTAAGTTGTTTTTTAGATGAATTTTATAGAATAAAGATAAATTGATTGTGTAGAGGTTAAAGCCCTAAATGGGTATTAACCTGTAATTTTAAACTACTCAGTGTTCCGACTAAAAGGAGGAATTAACAACATGGGGTTCAAACTTTTTTCTAGTTTAAGTAATAAAAAAGGAAGGTCAATAGATGAGATGATAGATGTAGGGAATGCAAGCCAGCAGGAAGAAAATAAAGTGCTGCTTAAAAACAATATAAAGCTAAGCCTAACTGCCATAGATAAATACGAGGCTATTAAAATGGCAGGGAAACTTTTAGTTGAAAGTGGCTGCACAGATGAAAATTACATTGAAGCCATGATAGAAAGAGAAAATGACTTAAGCACTTATATAGGAAATGGGGTTGCTATTCCTCACGGAGTAGGAAGAGCTAAGGAGTTTATTAAAAAATCGGGCATTGTGGTGCTTCAATTTCCAGAGGGAGTAGATTTCGGCGGTGAGAAGGCCTATCTAGTAATTGGAATTGCAGGGGTTGGAGATGAGCATATAGAGATTCTTTCAAATATCGCTACTGTAATTGGAGACGAGGATGAACAGAAGCTTCAACTGCTTAGGACCACAAAGAATGTAGATTACATTTATAAAATCTTCACAGAAGGCTAGGCATGTACAAATAAAAAGTAAAGGTGGGAATGGTGATGAAAACTAAAGCGGTTAGATTATATGGAGCAAGGGATTTAAGATTAGAGGAATTTGAACTTCCTGAAATAAAGGAAGATGAAATATTGGTTGAGATTATATCGGACAGTATTTGCATGTCAAGCTACAAGTGTGCAATACTAGGAGAAAACCATAAGAGAGTTCCAAAGGATGTTCATGAAAATCCTATAATTATTGGACATGAATTTGCAGGCAATATTATAAAGGTAGGAAAGAAGTGGAAGCATCAGTTTAAGCCAGGCACAAAATTTGCTCAGCAGCCTGCTCTTAACTATAAGGGCAGCATGGCATCGCCGGGCTACTCCTATATGTATTTTGGTGGAGATGCTACCTATGCTATAATTCCTCAAGAGGTTATGGAATTAGGCTGTCTTTTAAACTATGAAGGGGACTCCTATTATGAAGCTTCTCTTGCGGAACCAATGTCTTGCATAATTGGAGCTTTCCATGCGAATTACCATACTGAAATGGGCAAGTATGTGCATCATATGGGCATTAAAGAAGGGGGAAAGGCTGCCATACTTGCCGGAGCAGGTCCTATGGGGCTTGGCGCTATAGACTATGCGCTCCACTGTGAAAGAAGACCAGGTCTACTGGTAGTAACGGATGTGGACGACAAAAGGCTTCAAAGAGCAGAACAGATATTTAGTAAGGAAGAAGCTAAGCAGTGTGGAGTTGAGTTAATATTTGTTAACATAAGTAATATAGAAGACTCAGTTGAACATTTAATAGCTATAACAGGAGGTACAGGCTTTGACGATGTATTTGCCTTTGCTCCAGTAAAAGCGGTTGTGGAACAGGCTGATAGGATTTTGGGCAGAGATGGTTGCTTGAACTTCTTTGCTGGTCCTACAGATACTAAGTTCTCAGGTGAAATAAACTACTATAATGTGCACTATGCTTCCACTCATATAATGGGAACAACAGGTGGAAATACTGACGATTTAATAGAATCACTAAAGCTAACAGAGCAGAAAAGAATAAATCCAGCAGTTATGGTAACTCACGTTGGAGGATTAAACAGCGCTGCTGAAGCGACATTAAATCTACCAAACATTCCAGGCGGCAAGAAACTGATATACACTCATATAGAAATGGAGCTAACTGCAATTGAAGACTTTGAAGAGAAGGGAAAGTCCGATGCTCATTTTGCAAAACTGGCAGGAATAGTAAATAAAAATAAAGGTCTGTGGTGTACTGAAGCTGAAAAGTATCTTCTTGAAAATTGGAAGTAGCATATTGAAAGAGATGGTTTTATGAAAGCCATCTCTTTTATATTTTTAACAAATATCAAATTAAACCATATTAAAATTATCAATTTTAATAAAAATGAAATTAAATCTTAGTAAAATTATCAACTTGATTTTTGAAAATCTGCTTGTATACTAGTTATGTACAGTTTTAAATTGAAGGGAGAGGAAAGTTTGAAAGATTCAAAACAATTAGGAGAAGAAAAGGTATCCAGCCTTTTGTTAAAGTATTCTATACCAGCCATAGTTGGTATGCTGGTAAATGCACTTTATAATGTTATAGATAGAGTTTTTGTTGGCAATGGAGTTAATTCCTTAGCAATTGCAGGAACTACAATTGCCTTTCCTATAATGTTAATTATCATGGCATTTGCAATGCTAATTGGTATAGGAGCAAATTCATTAGTTGCTATAAAGCTAGGTCAGCAAAAGAAGGAAGAGGCAGAGCATATAATGGGTAATGCCCTTATATTGCTTATCATTATATCAATAATCATCTCAGCAATTGGATTAATATTTTTAACACCAATTTTGAAGGCATTTGGAGCCAGCGAAACAGTACTTCCTTATGCTAGAGACTTTTTAAGCATAATTCTATGGGGAACTGTTTTTCAATCCGTTGGCTTTGGTATGAATAATTTTATTCGTTCTAGTGGAAGTCCTATGACCGCAATGATGACAATGATAATTGGAGCAGTAATTAATGTTATTCTGAATCCGTTATTCATATTTGTGTTTAAATGGGGAATAAAGGGATCAGCTACTTCAACCGTTATTTCACAGGCTGTATCAGCAGTATGGGTGCTTTATTATTTTAATAGCAAAAAAAGCAGCTTGAAACTTTACAAGAAGAATTTTAAGCTTGATATTAAAACTGTTAAAAGTATAATGGCTATAGGTTCAGCACCTTTCTTAATGCAAATAGCTTCTGGTGTATTAAATGTAATAATGAACAAGAGCCTTGAAAGCTATGGTGGAGACATTGCAGTAACAAGCATGGGCGTAGTTATGGCAATAATGAATCTTATGCTTATGCCTATCTTTGGAATAAACCAAGGTGCTCAGCCTATAATAGGCTATAACTATGGGGCTAAGAAATATGATAGAGTTAAAGAGACCCTTAAGCTTGCAATTACCGCTGCAACTATTTTTGTTGTAGTTGGCTTTATAACTATTAGATTGTTCCCACAGCAGTATGTTGCAATATTCAACAAAAAAGATACGCAGTTAATTGCCTTTGGTTCACATGCGCTTTTAAGCTTCACAACATTTTTGCCTGTGATAGGATTCCAAATTGTTTCCGCAAACTATTTCCAAGCAGTTGGAAAGCCAAAGCAAGCTGCAATATTAAGTCTTTCAAGACAAGTACTAATATTAATTCCGGCGCTTATAATTCTTCCAAAATTCTTTGGCATAGAAGGAGTGTTTTCTGCAGGACCATTAGCGGATTTAATATCCTCCTTAATTACAGGTACATGGCTGTTCTTTGAACTAAGACAGCTAGACAGCAAGCATTCAGAAACACTTGTAACAAATTAATTATAAATATTCGTTTAGTTAATAAAAGTCTCTACCAAGCTTAGGTAGGGACTTTTGTTGTTAACATTGAAGAGTAAAGTTATAAAAGCAATAATAGCTGTTGTAGTTGTCTTAGGTGTTAGCGTTGGGGGATATTTCGGATACAAGACAGTTTTTGCAAAGAAACCTGCAGTGGCTTCAGTGCAGTATATAACTGCAACTGCTAGAAAAATGAACTTAGAGGTGACTGTTCAAGGAACAGGGGCTGCTTATGCTGCTTCCACTAAGGACATAATGCCAACAAATAATGGAACCGTAGGAGATCTAACTGTAA
>CAZMQY010000262.1:0-5364 GCA_964568335.1 uncultured Clostridium sp. | reverse complement strand
ATCAGCGAGCGGAGCGAGTAATCTTTGATTGCTCAGTGTTCCGACTAAAAGGAGGAATTTAATATGCTTAAAAAGAATCTATCGTTAAACAACCACATTGATAAAAAAAAGAATTCCCTTGAATTAATTAGAGAAGATATTTTATCATATTATAATATCCTTAGTAATGAGCATAGCCTAACAAAGGGAACATTTTTAGAAGAAAGTGCAAAGAAATTCATACTAGAAAATCCTAACGCTTTTTTATTTGCCTTAATAGCAGAGCAATCTGTTAAAACAGAAGTTGCTTGGAGCTTGCCGTATAATTTAAAAGAAAGATTAGGTCATTTTGATATATATAAAATTGCTAATTATAGCGAGGAAGAATTTGAAGTGTTTTTTAAGACAAAACCTGCATTACACAGATATCCAGGTACAATATCAAAATATATTTTATCGGCATGTAAAATCCTTATCGAAAAGTATGATGGTTGCGCAAATAATATTTGGAAATATCCCTCTACTGCCAATGAAATAATCGCCAGATTATATGAATTCAAAGGCATTAGTCAAAAAAAAGCTACATTAGGCGCAATGCTTTTAATAAGAGATTTCATGATAGAGGTTGAAGATAAAAATAATGTAGACATAGCTTTTGATGTTCATGTTAAAAGGGTTTTTTTACGTTCCGGACTAGTTAATAAGGATGATTTAAATGAATTAATAAATATAGGTAGAATTTTAAACCCTGAATATCCAGGTAGTTTAACTTCACCCTTTTGGAATATTGGCCGTAATTGGTGTAGACCGACGAATCCCAATTGTTCTGAATGTCCTATAAGAAGAGGATGCCTTAAAAAAATAGATTCATTTACCAACTAAAGAAAGGCTGTTTCAATTTCATTTCTTTCAAGGTATTCTAGAATGATTTTTTTATCAGTCTGTGTAAGTAGTCTAATCATTAATAATCCACTCCATCAATATTAAAATTTTAGAAACAGATGTGCTTTGGTTTCTTCGAAGGCTTAACTCCCCTTAAAAGCTTTCTATCCAAACTGAACCAAGTCCAATGCTTGTTGCCGCAATCAAAATATTTTCTATCGCGGCACTGCAATCTTGAACCCACATTTCTTGAGATGTAGAATCAGTTATACAAAAAGACACCATCTAACGCCAAACTTATCAATAAAATCTGCACACAATGAACTAAAATCACAAGGACCTAACGGAAACAGAATTTCACTACCCTCTTTAAGTATTTCATAAGCCTGTTTAACCCTATCCTCATTTCCTTCGCCATAGTGAAGGCAAAACTGCATTGTGTTGCCCGTAACCCTTTTATCCATGCCATCATTGACCTCAGCTACTGCTAAGGTATGTCCACAAATATCAAGTTCTGAATGATAAAATGTGTCATCAGAGCTTTTTACGTTAAAGCCCAATGTGGCATTAAAAGCTTTTAAATACAGTTTTACAGCCTCCACGCTCCCTTTTACATAAACTTGCATCATTGACCTTTTCATAATGTACCTCCTTAATCTTCTATTCAAATAGTTTAGTCTTTAAATCCTATGTTGCAATATGGACAGACATAGATATTATCTATATCATTATTAGTCTTATAATTTATTCTCATTGGCAATCTTTTTTTACAATTTGGACATCTCCAGAATATAACAACACTAATAAGAAAAATTATTACTGATGTTACTCCAATAATAGCGTTAAAAAAAATGATTAAGATCGATACTATTATCCATATTATAGAAAGTTTTCGATACTTTATTATCGTTGATGTTTTAAACCCCATTGGAATTCCCCCCTTATTTATAATTAATAAATCTTAAATCCTATTGTTTTGTATAATTTTTTTGCACCTGCAAAAGCTCTCAGTGTAATTATTTTAGAACCATTTTTTACTGCCTCATCTATAGCAGTAGTACATGCAGCCTTGGCAATGCCTTTTCTACGATACTCGTCTATAGTAGCAACAAATTCAAGTGAAGAAATGTCTTTATTATTAATAATTGAACATACAGAAGCAGGTATTCCGTTATAATATGCAATATAACAAGGCATAACACCATTTTGGCTTAGGTGGTAATGATTTTTAGGATGCATAATTGGGTATCCACCGTGCAGTATCATATTACTTATATCCGCCCACAGTTTAAATTCTTCGGCATTATCAACCTTTTTCACGGTTATTGGTATAGCAATTTCTTCGTACTGTGGTTTATCTTTTGATAACATGGCCATATTAGCTTCTTCGTCGTTGGGCTCTGGAACTGGTTCTGGCCTATTCTCTCCAAATATAGCATTAAGCATCCTTTCAGATAGCCCCACTCCCCACCAAGTATGTAAATTTAATTCTTTAATTTCATTGATTTTTTCTTTTAGCTCTTCATCAGGTAATTTTTCCAGCCTTATATTGAATAAGGAGGTTCCACCCTTTTGTCCATTTTTCGGTTTGATAATGGAGTAATAACCATTATCGATATACTCCATGTGTTCTGCATCACCCAGTAATCGCAGATAAAAATTTGCACCATCATCAATATGTTTATATATTTCAGTACTCTCCATGATCTCAACTCCTTCAGAATTTCAAAGTCGAACATAAGTTCAAGATTATATTAGCATACCTGTATATTTTTTACAAGTTTGCTTTAGCTGGTTTATAGACTAAAGCGAACTTGAGTGCTCTGATATTTAAAATATTTAGTCTAATACTTAGCAGCAGCAAAAATCCCTCAGTGCAATTAACTGCATTGAGGGATTAAAAGTAATTCTAGTATCTTTTAATAATGCTAATAACAAGTAAAGCTTTTAATTTCTTTTAAGTCCACCCCAAAGTATTCCCATCTTCCCCTTCTATATCTCCAACCAGAAGCCGATGTTCTTCCAACATATACGAGATATGCCCAGAAGGATTGACCATTCTTTAACCATATATATGAAAATCTATTAACGCAAGGCGCTATTGCTCCAGGATCCACCGCCATTAAACTTGCTTCTGGTACCTCCGATAGTTGTGGAGTAAAACTAGGCGGAGGTGTTTTCGGCGGACCTTGCTGCTGCCTTTCAAATCCTTCTACTTCTTGTCTGTAAAAAGTACTAAATGGGCATTGAAACTGTGTTGCAACGTAAGGGCAATAGCATAACATATTGGAATACGGATCACTTATGTTATTGTTTCTATAGTTACTCATTAAGTAACCTCCTAATTCTTTACTTTCCTTATCATCATATTCCAAATAAAGTTACATGCTACATATCCCTTATAAAAAACTTTCCTAAACAGAGACATTCAAGAACCTTAGCTAGTTCATGTCTTAGGTTCTTGAATGTGCTGCGATGCCCTGCTCCAAAGCACAGCTTCAGCAATGAACTCTAATCTTTTGTTAGAAGAAGTCCTATTTTTGCTAGATCATCGGGACTTATAAATAAATCCCCCCACCAAAACTATTGCCTTTTGGATCACTTTCCCATCTAAAATCAGTTATTCCTAAAGGAGTGAAAAGATATTTTTTTGCAAACATTGCTGCATTCATTCCAGTTGATTTTGTAATTATAGCTGAAAGTAAATGGGTATTTGCAGAGTTATAATCGAACCTAGTCCCTGGTGAACATTGCAATGGTCTTTTAATAATATAGTCAACCCAATCCTTACTCTTCATAAATTTGATAGGTTCAATTCCTCTATCAATTGTGCTCAATCCGGACTTCATTGTAAGTAAATTTTTTATTGAGATTGCCTTTTTTTCATCATTATTATATATACTAGGGTGGTCCTTAAAAAATATTTCTAAAGTATCTTCAATACTTTTTATATACCAAGCTATGATTGCAAAAAATAGATATGCTTTTGTATGCTGGAAAATTTATTTTGAGATAATCAATTGCAGCGTCTAACTTTTCTGAATTCAAACCCTGTTCTTCTGGTGTTGATGAACCCCACTCAAAATCAGTTAAATTTTCATTCTTATTATTTTTCTCATTCATTATCTTCCCCTTCCCTACTGAAAATTTTATATTTTCTTTATAAAATTTCGTATTCCAGCACCTACCCAGGCTTAGATAGCTCTTATCTTAGCCTGGGTAGGTGGCTTTGGCGCTCTTCTCAATCCAAAGTGTTTTGATGTAGTTTTAGCCACTACACTTTAAGCTAAGTCTATTCCGGTTAACTTTAAATTCGCTTCGTACAATGATATTTATGAACTAAAGTTTTTCCCCATAATTTGTATTACAAATTGGAGGTTACTTTTAACTTAACAGGTATAAATGTTTCCATTTGTGCCCATCCTTGTGCTTTTATAATCTCTGATGGAGTAATAATATGTCCCATAGCATAATGATTTTGGCGAATATCTAGTTCGAAAACATCAGAATTTTTAATATATTCCAAGGCTTGATTATATAACTTACCATTTGTTTCTTCATCTCCATCTTTGTAAACATAAGTTATATAGTACCCGCCTTCGAAATCAACTACTTCGTTGCCGCCATCATCCATATCCTCACTCAACGCCCACCACCATACCATACCCTGTTTTTCTTCATCAAAAAACAAAAAATCTCTAACCATAAAACTATCTCTTTCCGATGGCTTAATTGCGGAAAAATACTTATCAAACTTTCCTAAAATACCATTGGGAGAAAAGTCAAATTCTTTATCTACACCAGATGATGCTGCTTTGAACGGTGGCAATGATATTATCCTAAACTCCATAAAAATACCTCCTGTTATTATCTAAATCAATGATTTATCTTCGCGATATAGAAATAATCTATACTTCGAGTTTTTTACAAAACCAAACTAACCATATATATCCATTATACAGTTTATACCATCAATATAACAATAATAATCCTTTTGCATCTCTCTAATTCAAACCACTATTCGTCATTAGAACTATACTCTCAACGTGCCTTGAGCAGACAAAAACAATGCCGCTTGAACCTAGTAGGTTCAAGCGGCAAATTATTTCTTGAAAACAAATGACAAGACTCTCTAAAAAATCAGTTCTCCTGGTTTATAGCCATCAGGCAAATCTTCTTCACTTAAAAATTTGAAATTGTCATCACGCAGTATTGGTAAAAATGCTGCGTATGGAATCCTAGGGAACTCACAGGCATAATTACTGGCTCCGAACCATTTACCCTCTTTGCTGCTCAAATTTAAATCTCTAGCAAATTTTGTATTGTTTGAGCAGTCATGAACTGCTAAATCCCACTTTTCTTCATCGGCTATTTTCATGAATTTCAGAGTTAATTCCCTGCTCCAAATTGGAGATATATAACCATGTCTTGATATATACATGTTTTCTCCATAATAATTGTCTATGTTATTCTCATTTAAATGTAATTCTGCACAATTGATAA
>CAZMQY010000261.1:0-5376 GCA_964568335.1 uncultured Clostridium sp. | reverse complement strand
TGTGGAGAAACCACCGCCTCCACGTCCTCTTAGTCCTGACTCAACCATGTTTTGTATAACTTCATCGGGGGTCATGGTGGTTAAAACCTTTCCTAGAGCTAGGTATCCATCTGCTGCGATATATTCATTTATATTTTCAGGATTGATAAGCCCGCAGTTTCTTAGTGCAATACGATGCTGCTTTCCGTAGAAAGACATATCATCCTGTCTCTTAACCTTTTCATTTATAGTGGGCTCTTCATACAGAAGTCTTTCAACTACCCTGCCATTAATCAAATGATCTCGTACTATGTCTTCAGCATCCTCTGGCTTAACATGAACATAAAATACATTGTCTGGGCTTATTTTAACTATAGGGCCCTTTTCACAGAAGCCAAAGCAGCCGGTGATTGATACGTGAACTTTATCTGTGAGCCCGGCAAGATCTATATATCTATTTAAATTTCTAACTATTTGATCGCTGCGGGAAGCTTTGCAGCCTGTTCCTCCGCAAACCAATATGTCTCTCTTTTCTATGGACTTTGCATCAGAAGGTATATGATCGTGTTCAAGCTGCCTCAACTTAAGAAGAGGTTTGCATTCCTGATTTAGCTTTTGAAGTTCCTCTAAAGAACTGATTCTGTTCAAATTAATTCCCTCCCATATCTCCATTAATCCTGATATTCAGTTAAAATTTTCTTTACATCGCTTGGTGTAACATGACCGTAAACTCTATCATTTATTGTTACTACAGGAGCAAGCCCACAAGCACCAACGCAGCGAAGTACTTCTACGGTAAACTTGCTATCGGGAGTAGTTTGTCCAACTTTCACATTAAGCTGCTTTTCAAATTCTGCTAACACATTGGCAGCACCACGTACAAAGCAGGCTGTTCCCATACACACATTAACTACATATTCTCCTCTAGGAGTAGTGGTGAAGTAGGAATAAAAGCTTACAACTCCAAATACCTTAGAGGTAGGTACATTTAGTTTTTCTGCAACAAAAATTTGTACTTCTTCTGGTAAATAACCGAAGATATGCTGAGCCTTATGAAGAACTTCAATCAATGCACCTTTTTTATCAGGAAGGCTGTCTATAAATTCTTCAAGCTCATGGAATTTTTCCTCTACGAGGACGCTTTTACACATTTTAATTTCCTCCTTTTAGTCGGACGCTGAGTAGTTTAAAATTACTCGCTCCGTACGCTAATTGCTCGTCAAAGTTCATTTAGAACTTTAACCTCCTTCTAGCTAGAATATTGTCTAACTTTTAACAAACACAAGCATAAAAATAGATAAATTCCTATTTAAAGATAGTTATATAAATAACGAATTTAATCTACGATAATATTATACTAAAGATTTAACAAAAAATTAAGTGTTTTTTGAAAATTTTCGTAAATATTTTTGACTATTTGTAAGCCTTTTATAATAGCCTATTAGGCGGTTGTTTATATTGAATGAAATTAAACATGAAGTGCAAGCTTACTTTCATATTTCGTTAAAAAATTAATTTTTTGGCATATATATACTCCCGTTATAATTAGTAATACTGTTAAAATTTTATTAGGGATTAAGTCTTCCACCAAGATTATTGTTATTATTGATGCAGAAAAAGGGGGGTGTCGAACTTTTTAAAGGTTGACTAGAGTCAGGATGTGATTTATAATTTATAGAAATATTTGTAAGGGGCGTTAAAAATGATAGGAATTATAGATAGGTTTGAAAGCGAATTTGCTGTGGTGGAATTAGAGAATGAAAAAATGATCAACATAAAAAGGACAGAAATACCAAAGGAAGCCAAGGAAGGATATGTGCTAAATATAGAGGAAAAGATAACTATAAATTATGAAGAAACTGAAAAAAGAAAAAGAAAAATAGATGAAATTACTAAAGATATTTGGGAATAATCTAATGCTGTTAAGACTTTAATTTAGGATTTGTTTTAAAATAGAATATAATGAAAAGGAAAAATACAGCTTATTAAAAAAGGATAAGGACTGTTTATATAACTAACAGCCCCTCATTGTTCCAATGTGGATGAATTGTTATCATCCTTTTTTTTATTTTTTGTATAAATAATAGAATAATTGATAAAAGCTATAATAGCGGAAGCTACTGAAACGTATAGAAGATATAATCCTATATCTTCGTTAAAAGCTAGAATAAATATTGATATGTAGAAAAATATAGTGGATGCTTTGCCGAAAATATTTGAAGGTATAATACTGCCTTTTTTATATAGAAAAATGCCACAAAAAATCATAAAGATTTCCTTAGCGGCGATTATTATGAGCACCCATATAGGAATGTACATTTTTATTACAAGGCAAGTTAAAACCGTAATGAGCATTAGCTTATCTGCAAGAGGGTCTAATACGGCACCTAATTTTGTTATAAGCTTATATTTCCTGGCTAAATAGCCATCTAAAAAGTCTGTAAGTCCTGCAAGTAAAAATATAATAATTGAATATGAAAGATTATTAGGGTTACGTGAAAAGAAAAAAATAATAAAAACAGGTATTAAAATCAATCTGAAGATTGTAAGTATATTAGGGATATTCATGACTACCTCCACACTAATTATTTGCAAGGTATATATAGATATCTATAATTATTATATGAAAGAAAAATGCTATATGACAATATAATAGCATAATTTTACATTTTAGGATATATAATTTATGTTTGTGGTGTTTACGAACATAAAAAATAATAATGATTTAAACATTCGTAAATATTATTGACTAGATAGCTTGCTTTTGCTACTATAAATAAGGGGAGGGATGGATATGAATAAGTTTTATGACATCATAATTGTGGGTGCAGGAGCTAGTGGGATTTTCACTGCTTATGAAGTTATGCAAAAAAATCCGAACATTAATGTTTTAATCATAGAAAAAGGTAATAGTCTTGAAAAGAGATTATGCCCTATAGATGGTAAAAAAATAAAAGCCTGCATTAACTGCAAGGTATGCAACATAATGAATGGTTATGGTGGAGCGGGCAGCCTCTCAGACGGAAAGTATAATATAACAAATAATTTCGGCGGAGAACTATATAAATATGTAGGACATGAAAATGCTCTTGAGCTTATGTCTTATGTAGATGAGGTACTCTGCAAAATGGGTGGAGCAGATGCAAAGCTTTATTCAACGGCAAGCTCACAGCTTAAAAGCAAGGCGCTTCAATATGATTTGCATCTTTTAGAGGCTAAGGTTAGGCATCTGGGAACCGATAGGAATTTAGTAATACTTAAAAATATATATGATTTTTTAAAGAATAAAGTAGATATTTTATTTAATTGCGAAGTAATTGAAATAGACAAGGTTTATGACGAGTTTTTTGTGCATACTAAGGATGAGCTCTATACCTGTAAGGATTTAGTTGTGGCTACAGGACGTTCAGGCTCAAAATGGATATCAAACATGTGCAATAAGCTTAAGATAAATACTGAGAGCAGTAGAGTAGATATTGGAGTTAGAGTTGAGCTTCCTGCTGCGGTTTTTGAACATATTACAAGCGAAGTTTATGAGAGTAAAATTGTTTATAGGACAAAAAAATATTCAGATTTTGTTAGAACCTTCTGCATGAATCCTCATGGTGAAGTAGTGAATGAAAATACCAATGGCATAGTTACAGTAAATGGACATAGTTATTCAAATCCTGAGCTGCATACAGAAAACACAAACTTTGCTCTTCTGGTTTCAAATCATTTTACAGAGCCATTTAAAAACAGCAATGAATACGGAGAATCTATTGCAAAACTAAGCAATATGCTTGGCGGTGGAGTTTTGGTTCAAAGGTTTGGGGATTTAGTTCAAGGAAGAAGAACAAATGAGCACAGACTATTAAAAAGCTTTACCAGACCTACTCTTAACGCAACTCCAGGGGATTTAAGCCTTGTTCTGCCAAAGAGACAGCTGGATGATATTATTGAAATGATTTATGCCTTAGATAAAATTGCACCGGGAACAGCAAATGAAGATACGCTTTTATATGGTGTTGAGGTTAAGTTCTATAACTCAATGGTTGAGGTGGATGAGAATTTAGAAACAGCAGTGAAGGGCTTGTATGTTTTAGGCGACGGCTCAGGAGTGACGCACTCCCTTTCCCAAGCATCTGCAAGCGGAGTGTATGTGGGAAGAATTCTAGCAGAAAAACACATTAAATAATTGATTGGAGGATTTTTTATGTCAGCATTTATTGTAGTAGGAGCTCAATGGGGAGATGAAGGCAAGGGCAAGATGACTGATTACCTTGCTGAGAAAGCAGAGGTCATTGTAAGATTTCAAGGTGGTAATAATGCAGGACATACTGTGGAGGTAGGAGAAAAGCAGTATAAGCTTCATCTTATACCTTCTGGAATTCTTTATGGGAATAAATTGAATGTAATAGGTAATGGAGTAGTAGTAGACCCTAAGGCGTTATTTACAGAGATAGATTACTTAGAGGGTTTAGGTGTTAAGGTTACTCCTGAGAACTTAATTATTAGCGATAGGGCTCAGCTTATAATGCCTTATCATAGAACCTTAGATGCACTTAAGGAAAAGGCTAGAGGAAAAAATGATATAGGAACTACAGGAAAAGGCATAGGTCCTTGCTATACAGATAAGGTAGAGAGAAGCGGTATAAGAGTTTGCGACCTTATGCATACTGAGGTTTTCAAGGAGAAGCTTGAAGAAAGTTTAAATGCAAAAAATGAAATAATCACAAAGGTTTATGAGGGTGAGGCTTTAGATTTTGAAGCTATCTACAGCGAATATTTAGCCTTTGCTGAAAGAATGAGACCTTTTGCCAGAGATATATCCGTTAGAGTTTATGATGAAATAAAAGCAGGAAAGAGCGTACTCTTTGAAGGTGCGCAAGGAACCCTTCTTGATATTGATTATGGAACCTATCCTTATGTAACCTCATCAAACACTATATCAGGCGGAGTTTGTACAGGTGCTGGAATAGGTCCTACAATGATAAACAGTGCTGTAGGTATAGCTAAAGCTTATACTACAAGAGTAGGAAAGGGTCCTTTCCCAACAGAGCTTAATGACGAAATGGGCGAATGGATAAGAGAAAAAGGCCATGAGTATGGTGTAACTACAGGAAGAGCAAGGCGCTGCGGATGGCTGGACCTTGTTATTTTGAAATCCTCAGCAAGAATATCAGGTCTTACAAGCTTTGCGGTTACTAAGATTGACACTTTGGCAGGGCTTGAGAAGATAAAGGTATGCGTAGGTTATAAGTTTGAAGATAAAGTTATTGATTACTTCCCAGCGAGCCTTGAGGATTTAGCTAAGTGTGAGCCTGTTTACGAAGATTTTGATGGCTGGGATGAGAGTGTAGCTAATGCAAGAAGCTACGAGGAACTTCCTGAGAATGCAAAGAAATATTTAAAGAG
>CAZMQY010000260.1:708-5391 GCA_964568335.1 uncultured Clostridium sp. | reverse complement strand
GGTGAAATCTGTAGCTTTTGCAGTTAAAGGACAAGATATTTCAGTAAGAAATATAGAAACCCCAATAATGAGCAACAACAGTATAAGGAATGCTGTTAAGTGTGAGGTAAGTCAGTATCTTCCCTCAGATGGAGACAATCATTACATCGATTTTGAAGTGCTAGAAAAAGTTAAGGAAAGCGATAAGAAATACTATAAGGTGCTTACAGCGGCAGTGCCTAAGGAAAAAATAGAGAAATATGTGGAGCTGGCAGAAAAGTTAAATCTAAATCTTGGTGCTATTGATATTTCTGCTAATTGCATAGCTAGAGTATTTAAGAAAAAAGGTAAAAATAAAGCGGCAGAAAGCACTGGTATTATTGAGATTGAAGAGAAAAGCAGCAGAATTATTATATTAAATAAGGGGAAGCTCTTTATGGAAAGAGAAGTGCCCTTTGGTGTTGAGAATGTAACTAGAGAAATCGGAAAGAAATTGAACTTAACGAATGAAGGGCAGTGCATGGATGTGCTGCAGGAGTTTAATTTTAATTTTATAAAGGAAGAAGATGAATTGCACAAGAGGATTCAAACTCTTTTTGATAATGTATTATCCTCTTTTAACAAGGTAATTCAATTTTATACTACTGGCAAGGTTTCTAAGAAATTAGACGAGATATATGTTGTGGGTACTGGAAGCAGACTTAATGGCTTAGACGGCTATGTGGCTGATTATTTTGAAGCCTCTGACAACAAGTTAAGCAAAGACAATAAGATTAATATTAGATTTAAAATTCCTAGAGATTGTGATTTGTCCTTATGCATAGATGTACTTGGACTTTTGCTAAGGAAGGAGTAGGATATGAAGGAGCTTAATTTAATACCCTATGAATTGACGGAAAAAAGAGTTAAGAAACAGAAGATTAAGGATATCATAGCTTACGGAATCATTTTATCTTGTGTATTATTTATTTGTATTTATATACCTCAGATGTTTCTTGAAAAGTTAAAGGCTGAGGAGATTAGCCTTAAGGAGCAGATAGCTATAAATTCTAAAATTATTACAGAAAATGAATCTTTAAAGTCAGAGATAGCTAATATTAATTCATATATTGCTAAGGTGGACGCAGCCTCAAAGGGTAAAACCATTGCAGCAGATAAAATTCATAATCTAACTAAATATGTACCAAAGGGAGTTTCGTTAATTAATTTATCCTATAGCGGTAGTTCTATAACTGTTAACGGTGTGAGCAATAGCTATCAGGCAGTAAGCGAGCTTACTGCTAATTTACAAATGTCTGGTGATTATAAAAATTCTAGACTGATAAGTTTAAGTACTTCTGGAGATAAAGCAAGCAGAAATGATGGAAGTTATATATTTACACTGGAAATTACTTATTAGAGCACAGCTGCGTATAAGAATGTTAAAGCCATAAATGGATTTTAACGAGCAATTTGCCAGCGGGAGGGAGGTAATAGCGTGGGCAATTTAAGTAAAAGAGAACTGATTCTATTATCTGCAGTGCTTGTAATAGGAGTAATGTATGGTTATATTAACTATTTTTTATCTCCTGTTTTAAGTAATATAAGCAGTACAAAAGCAAATATTGCCGCTGATGAAAGTAAACTAGCCACTGTTAAAACAGCTGGTATAATTAATAAAAAGCTTAAAGAAGATTTGGCTGATTATAATTCAAAACTGGAGGAGGCCGTTAAAGCTTTACCGCCAAGTGAAAGGCAGCCAGAAATAAGTTATAATCTTAAAGTTCTAGCGGATAATAATAAAGTAAGCCTAAACAGCGTGTCTTATGGACAGCCTGCTGCGGATGGCAAGGATAAAATAATTACTTCTCCAGTTGGGGTAACTGTTTCAGGCAGCTATAATAATGTTATAGGTTTTATAACAAGTATAGAGAAACACAAAAGATTAGCGGCAGTAGAAAGTGTTAACTTATCTAAAAAAGAAGGCAATGAGGATAATGTACAATCGATTATTGATATTAACTTTTTTAACGCTGGTACTGCAGAAGCTAATGATTTTAAGTATGATTTTAATAACGGAAGCTATGGCAAAGACAGTTTGTTTAAATAGCATTTGACAAAACACAAATCTTTCATTACAATAATAAAATAAATTAAAAATTGCATTTTTCATTCATATATCCCCTGAATATGGCAGGGAGTCTCTACCGGAAGCCGTAAATTTCCGACTATGGGTGATTTCGGTTATGCATCAAGTGCATGCTGATTTCACTTATAGTTTTTTGAGTGAAGTTAGCATGCTTTTTTATATATAAAATTTGAAAGGAAGTTGATAAAATGGCAAGGATTTTGAAGCAAGCTTACACCTTTGATGATGTATTATTAGTTCCAAACAAATCAGAAGTACTGCCTAAAGAGGTTTCACTTTCTACAAACTTAACTAAGAAGATTAAGCTAAATATTCCACTTATGAGTGCTGGAATGGATACAGTAACAGAATCTAAAATGGCAATTGCTATAGCAAGAGAAGGCGGAATAGGAACAATTCATAAAAATATGAGCATTGAAAGACAAGCGATAGAAGTAGACAGGGTTAAAAGACAAGAGAACGGTGTTATTACAGATCCTTTTTTCTTGGCACCAGAGAATACTATAGAAGACGCTCTAAGTTTGATGAGCAAGTACAGGATATCTGGCGTACCTATTACAACAGAGGGGAAACTTGTTGGAATTATAACTAATAGAGATATAGTATTCGAAAAAGATTATACGAGAAAAATATCTGATGTGATGACTAAGGAAAATCTTATAACAGCTTCAGAGGGAACAACTATTGATGAAGCTAAGGAAATTTTGAAGCAGCATAAAATTGAGAAGCTGCCACTAGTTGATGAAGATAATAATCTTAGAGGGCTTATTACTATAAAAGATATTGAGAAGGCAATAAAGTTCCCTAACGCTGCTAAGGATTCAAGAGGAAGATTGCTTTGTGGTGCAGCTGTTGGAGTAACTTTTGATATGCTTGAGAGAGTAGAGGCATTAGTGAAGGCTGGTGTGGATATAATAACAATAGACACAGCTCACGGACATTCAAAAGGAGTTATAGAGGCAGTAAGAAGAATAAAAGAAGTATATCCAGAGCTTCAGGTTATAGCTGGGAACGTGGCCACTGCAGAAGCTACAAGAGATTTGATAGAAGCTGGAGCGGATTGTATTAAGGTTGGAATTGGGCCAGGTTCCATATGTACTACAAGAGTTGTTGCGGGAGTTGGGGTTCCACAACTTACTGCGGTTATGGATTGTGTAGAGGAAGCTGAAAAGTATGGAATTTCTGTTATAGCAGATGGTGGTATAAAGTATTCTGGAGACGTAGTAAAGGCGCTTGCTGCCGGGGCAAAGGTTGTTATGATGGGCTCCATGTTTGCGGGCTGCGAGGAATCACCAGGAGAAACAGAGGTTTATCAAGGAAGAAGCTATAAGGTTTATAGAGGAATGGGTTCTTTAAGCGCTATGGCTTCCGGAAGCAGGGACAGATATTTCCAAGAGGGTGAAAAGAAGCTTGTTCCTGAAGGAATAGAAGGAAGAGTTCCATATAAAGGCTATGTAGCAGATACAATATATCAAATGCTTGGAGGTCTGCGTTCAGGCATGGGATATTTAGGTGCAAGAAGCTTAGAAGATTTATATAGGACTGCAACCTTTGTGGTTCAAACGGCCTCAGGCCTTCGAGAAAGTCATCCACATGATGTTGTGATAACAAAGGAAGCGCCGAACTATAGCATAAACTAATATAAAAGTGCCACCCACATGGCAAGTGGCAAGTTAAGAATCGAACTTGCCACTTGCCATGTGGGTGGCACTATAAGGAGGAGCTAAATGAACAGAGAATTGATTTTGATAGTGGATTTTGGTGGACAATACAACCAACTTATAGCAAGAAGGGTTAGAGAGTGTGGGGTGTATTGTGAGATAGTTCCATATACTTGCACCTTGGAAAAGATAAAGGAAAAGAATCCTAAGGGTATTATTTTTACAGGCGGACCTAATAGCGTATATGATGATGGTGCTCCAAGAATTGATAAAGAGATATTCCAATTAGGAGTGCCAGTGCTAGGAATATGCTATGGCCATCAGCTTATGGCCTATACTTTAGGTGGCAAAGTTAAAAGTGCTGATATAAGAGAGTATGGAAAGACTGATATAACTTTAAAAGCTGAAAGCAGATTATTTGAAAATATTAATGCAAAAGAATCCTGTTGGATGAGCCACACTGATTATGTATCAGAAGTGCCAAGCTGCTTTAATGTAATAGCAAGTACAGATTGCTGTGAAATTTCTGCCATGGCTGATGTTGAAAGAGGTTTTTATGGTGTTCAGTTCCATCCTGAGGTTGAGCATACACCTTTTGGTCAAGACATGATTAAGAACTTCTTATATGTAGTCTGCCAAGTTAAAGGTGATTGGTCTATGTCTTCCTTTGCCGAAGAAAAGATTAAAGCTATAAAGGAATTGGTTGGAGATAAAAAGGTTCTTTGTGCATTATCTGGTGGAGTTGATTCCTCGGTTGCTGCAGTTATGGTTCATAAAGCTATAGGAAAGCAGCTTACCTGCGTATTTGTTGACCATGGACTTCTTAGAAAAGATGAGGGAGACCAGGTAGAACAAATTTTCAAAAAGCAATTTGATATGAATTTAATAAGAGTAAATGCTCAAGATAGATTTTTA
>CAZMQY010000260.1:0-698 GCA_964568335.1 uncultured Clostridium sp. | reverse complement strand
GAGAGAAAGAGAAAGATAATTGGAGAAGAGTTTATAAGAGTTTTTGAAGAAGAATCCAACAAGTTAGGTGAAATTGACTTTTTAGTTCAAGGAACTATTTATCCAGACGTGGTTGAAAGTGGAACAGGAACTTCAGCAGTGATAAAGAGTCATCACAATGTTGGGGGACTTCCAGAGGACATTGAGTTTCAACTTATAGAGCCATTAAGAGAATTGTTCAAAGATGAGGTAAGAAGGGTTGGAGAGGAACTTGGAATACCACACCATTTAGTTTGGAGACAGCCTTTCCCTGGACCAGGGCTTGCTATTAGAGTTCTAGGTGAAGTTACAGAGGAAAAGCTTGAAATAGTTAGAGAAGCAGATGCTATCTTCAGAGAAGAAGTAGCACTAAACGGACTTGAAGGAAAGATATGGCAGTATTTTGCATGTCTTCCTAACATTCAATCAGTAGGAGTTATGGGAGATGAGAGAACTTATTCTCATACTATAGCATTAAGAGCTGTAACAAGCTCAGACGGAATGACTTCTGATTGGGCAAGAATACCATATGAAGTTTTAGATAAGGTTTCTAGAAGGATTGTTAATGAAGTTAACGGAGTAAACAGAATTGTTTATGATATAACTTCAAAACCACCTTCAACAATTGAGTGGGAATAATATTGACATATCACACCAACTGTGTAATAATGTATGAAAAA
>CAZMQY010000259.1:0-5417 GCA_964568335.1 uncultured Clostridium sp. | reverse complement strand
TTTTCTGAAGGCATGCCTTCTATCTCTTGCTTAACAGTCTTGTTTGGCACAAAAAGCTCTTTTATTTTTCCTACAGCTGCGTGACCATACTGAGTATTTAAGCCAATTACCAAAGCTATAGCAGCCGCTATACTGCCATATTTAGCAAAGGCTGATATACTGCTTTTCTTTTTTCCATGACTTCTTTTTATCCTTTTTACATTTCCCTCATCTAAATTTAATTCCTTTTGAATATTGTTCCACACCATAGCTTTTAACTCTGCAGCCTCGTCTGTCCCCTCAATAATAGCGTCTTTGATTTTTTTATCTGCTATATTATACATAGTTATTAACCCCTCCTGCACTCCTTGCTTTATCCTTCTCAAGCCTTTCAATAACAACTTTAAGCTTTTGCCTCCCTTTAAACAGTCTGGATTTAATGGTATTAATGTTGATACCAAGTATATCTGCAATCTCACTTTCCTTAAAGCCTCTTAAATACTTAAGAATTATGGGGATTTTATTATTATCCTCAAGCCCTTCTATTGCCTTATATAAGGTTTCATATTCCTCAAACTTATACTCATCCTCATTTGCACCTTGAATATTGTTTTCTACAAAATCATCAATAAGTATAAGCTTTGAATTCTTTCCAAGTATTCTATTGCACTCATTGATTAGAATTTTATAGAACCAAGGCTCAAAGGGTCTTTCAAAGTCAAAGGTTTTTATATTTTTATAAACCCTTATAAAAGCTTCCTGAACGGCATCTGCAGCACTCATTTTATTCCCTGTAACTGCCATAGCAGTTCTTAGAGCATAATCTGCATATTTATTATACAGTTCTTCAAATGCCTCATTGTCACCCTCTCTAATTCTTTGCAGCATTTCCTTATCCACTTGCTAACCTCCTGCAAAACATAAATCTGGCCAGATTAATTATTGCTTTCATAATATATATCCTTATAAGGTCAATAAAGTTTTCATTATTTTAAATTATTTAGAAACCTTTTTAGTTCCTCTTATAATCTCGCCATTTACCACTTTATAATAGTCACTTGAAATTAATTCTGTATTTACCAGCTTGCCATTTTCCAATGTCTTTCTATAGGTTTTTACCTTATAGCCCGCAGAAGCCTTTTTCACTACCTCTGTTTCACCTTCATTGCGCTTTGGGTCATCTATATATTTGATAGTGGGCTGTATAGTATCAGTAATCTCTGTTACCATCTCATAGGTCTTGTTAGTTAAATTCTTACTTGAATAAATATTAAAGTAAACATTTTTATTCTCAATATAACCTTCAATATAAACAGGAACATCTAAGGTGTTCTTAAACTTTAAATCTATATTTCCCCAATCTACTGTTGCATCCAAGCCCTTGCCAATATACGCTAAAGGCAATGAATGGCTCCTTCTTTCAGTAGTCTTCAAACTTGACTTAAGAACAGCATTATATAAGGTGCTTGAAACCTGACATATGCCTCCTCCTAAGCCAGATTCTATCTTATCGCCAATAATGACCCCTGCTTCCTTATATCCTCTTACCTTTGTGCGCTCTCCCACAGTTCCGTTAAAGCTAAAGCTTTCACCCGGCATGAGAAGAGTTCCGTTTATAGCCTTGGTTGCCAGTTCTATATTATTTATTCTATTTTCAGTAGAAGTTGTAAAGCTTGTGCTGGAAGTAGCAACTCGAGTATTTACAGCAGAAAGTTTTTCTGAAGTAATCTCAGGTTTTACAGGCTCTAAAGCAGCATTTATTTTTATGCTTTTCTCTGAGAGCTCGTCATTTATTTGTTCTATAATCGCTTGTCTTAGTTTATCTTTTTCAAGCTTCACTCCATCGGTTTCAGGAGTTATTTTGATATTTCCCTTTGTTATGGATATCTTAGCATTAACAGAGGACTTTTTTGTATCTTGATCTATTTTCTCTACAAGCTCATCTATAGGCTTTGGGTTATAGGCAAATTTTAATTTAAACACCTTCTTTTCTGCAGCCTTTATAAGCTTAAATCTTTCAATTATATTCGCCTCTTTACCATAATTAAAGGCCTCCTTTGCCACTTCTTCAGTATTGTATCCAGCCTGAAGCTGTTCATAATCCAAAACATAGGTTTTATTGTTAGCTATAACTTCAATTTTCTTAGAGAGTACAGGCTTCTCATATTTCTCTTCTAAAAGATTATAAGCCTCCCAAAGCTGTTTTCCGCTAACATCTATATCTTCTATATGAACCCCTGGGTAAATAAGCTTGCTCCAATTTTGACCTGTAGCACTTACATAGCCTACTGGTATGGCGGTTATTCCCAAAGCAACAATAATTGCAGTTGTTATAATTACATTTTTCTTCATATCCATTCCCCTCCTGTAAAGTCCTTATATAATATATACCCTAATAAACAAGAAAAAGTTTCTCCCTAATAAAGATTTTTAGATAAAATAATTAAAAATATTCCAAGCAAAAAAAGGAACTTTAAAAGTCCCTTTTATAAATTCATTGCATATAGTATGAAATTTAATAGAAACATGCAGCTATAGCTTGCCAATTGCCATATGAATTGATTTACTTGCCATTCTCATAATTGTGCCTTCTTTTGCATACCTGGAAACTTCATCTAATGGAATCCACTTCATAGCCTTGGATTCGCTTGTTTGTCTAACAAGCTTTTCATTTTCATCAGCTTCAAATAAAAACCTTATATCATAATGATAGTGAGCTTCTACCTCACCTCTTTTAGGAAATAAGTGAACATCAATATCAAAAATTTTTTCAGAAAGACACTTTAGCGCGGTTAACCCTGATTCTTCTGAAGCCTCTCTTAATGCTGTTTCTAATATATGTTCATCGCCTTCAACATGCCCACCAATCTGAAGCCACATGTTAAGCTTTAAGTGATGGGTAAGCAGCACCTTCTTTCTGTCTCGACTTACAATCCAAGCAGCTCCAGTTATATGTCCTTTTGCATTATCTCTTCCCGTGAAATTATCATTTTCGTAAATAAACTGCAGTATTTTCTCCTTAGAATCCTTCTCCTGAAAATCACTGGGGGCATATTCTTCTAAAAGCTTTATCAATTCTTCTTTTTTCATATTCTCTTCATTCCTTCAATAATTTTTATTGCTAATTTTAGCATACTTAAAGGCTGATAAGCAAATTAACCTATCAGCCTTTTTTATATATATTAACTAACCATCCACCTAACAACCCTATTCTTTCCCGATCTCTTAGCTATGGCATTGGCCTTTTCAGCTTTATTTATTAGCTCTTGAATACAACAGCCATCCTCAGGATAGCTTGCCATTCCAATAGATATAGTGATAGGATAAAGCCATTTTCTGCTTTGATCTTCTACCGCCGTTCTAATTCTTTCAGCAAGGCTTTCTCCGTCTTCATGGCTTATCTTATCAAGAACTACTAAAAACTCATCCCCTGAAAGCCATCTAAATATCCTGTCATTCTTTCTTATAGAGCCTGCAATAATCTGGGAAAGAGACTTTATCATTTCATTGCCTGTTTCATAGCTTATATGATTATATCTTTTAAGATTATCTCCATCTATAAATAATATACTAAATTCCGTTGCTTCCTTACTTTCCTCCTTAAGCAAATCCTTTAAAAATATTTTTGCAGCTCTTTGATTGGGAAGAGTAGAAACATCATCAGTCATTGCCATGCTATAGGTATCCTTCAAAAGTGATAAGGTTTCCTGAATCCGATTAGTAAAGTTTCCAATTATACTTTCTACTAATTTCTCATCACAGAATTTTTTATTTCTGCTTTTCAGCTTTTTAAAAGATTCATTAAACATCATTTTATAAAATTCATTTACAGAACTCACACTTTGAGCATAGCTTATTGCTAGAGTATGAAGATCCGCATTAGCAAAGCCTTGCTTGATCATTCTTCTTTTAAATTCCGATTTTATGTACTGAGCTAAATCTTCTGAATCTTCACCGCACATATTTTGAATTATTACAGTAAATTCATCACCATGAGTTCTAAACATTGCAGCACCTTTATAATCCATTAATATGCTGCGAAGAGCATCCGCAAAGCTTTTTAAAAACATGTCCCCTATTTCTCTGCCATAAACCTCATTGATTTCAATGAACTTAACCATATCAAAAATGAGCACAGAACCTTGCTCACCGAACATGCTTTTAACATCTGATTCTATAAAACTAAAAAAGTTCGGCATCGCTGTCAAAGGGTCAAAATATATATTGTCTTCAAAAATTCTCATCGAACCTTTCACCCCAATATTCATTACTATATCCCTGCAAAAATCCCACTAGTTTTACTATTTTCTGCTGTTATCCTTATTGATATATTAGAAATTTTTGTTATATATATTATTTTAAATAGTTTACGGGCTATTGTCAATTTTTTCATGTTTAGTAGAATAAAAACTATTATATCAATATTTAAATTTTGCACCATTTTATTTTAACATCATAGAATGTACTGAACTTAAGGACATACTATATAGATTTCAATGTGTTGAATATCTTTAATTTTTGAATTGGAATAAGGGAGGTAGTTTTATGACTAATAATTTAGAGAAGATAGTAGATATTCTCTCAAAGGCTATAACCATCCAACAAATATCTACTAACCAGCAAGCCAATAACACACTTGATCTATCCACTACTAATGTTAGTCAAGACAGCAGCGATGGAACAAAATACATTTATGTCAGACTGGAGGATCTTATTGCTTTGTTTCCAGGTCTAAAAGATAAACTAGATATAAATAAAATATTATCCTCACTTTCTGATAAAACTGCACTTAGTAAAATATTATCTAACTTAGGCTCTCTAAGCATTAAGCCTGTAGAAAATAAGGTTCAAAGTCTGGATGAAGCTAAAAAGGAAAGCAGCTAAAACACCATCTTAAGAAAGGCTTCTTCAATGGTTTGAAGCAGCCTTTCTTATTTTATAATAATATACCAAATAAATAAGGAAGTAATGCTAACATCGCTAATAGATGATTCTTATGTTTTGAGTTATTATTATCCCACCTAAAAAGATAAACAGATAGAAGAAAGCTAAGTACACCTCCGAAAAAAAGTATTATTATTGACAGCGTTGGGCTAAAAGCAGCTTCTTTCCCAAGGGCAAGCGCCTCCATGGCATTCATAGAATAAGTGCTTGGCAGAAGTCTTCCAGCCTTAGAAATTGAAGCAGGCAGCATGCTTGCCGGAACCATGAGGCCACCTATAAGCATAGTAGGAAGAAAAATAAGCTGAGACCAAAGCACTGTAACATGGTTGTTTTTTGAAATTACTCCTATTAATAATCCAAAGCCTGCACAAGCAACTGCCATAGCTAAAAACACTAATACGAAGCCTCCTATGTTTACTGGAAGTTTAGCCTTAAAAAATACTGGTGCTGTAATAAGTATTATGACACCTACAATTATGGAATGAATTATGGTA
>CAZMQY010000258.1:0-5417 GCA_964568335.1 uncultured Clostridium sp. | reverse complement strand
ACTTTAGTTGGAATTATTGCTGCGGATTTATCATTAAATCTTCCAGATTTCCGTTCTGCTGAAAGAACTTTTCAACTGATTACCCAAGTATCAGGAAGGGCAGGTAGAGGGGAAAAGGCTGGAAGGGTAATACTGCAAACATATACCCCTGATAATTACAGCATAATTCATTCAGTTGCTAATGACTATGAGGGTTTTTACAAAGATGAAATATCCATTAGAAATGATATGAATTATCCACCTTTCTCAAAAATATTAGCGATTAATATGAGCAGCAAAAATGAAAATTTATTAATAAAAAATATACAAAATATTGGTTCTATCTTAAGAAATATTCTTACGGAAAGTGATAAAATAGAAATATTAGGACCTTGCCCTTGCGCTATTTCTAAGATCAATGAACAATACAGATGGCAGATACTTTTAAAGGGAGCAATAAGTATAGAATTAGCTAATAAATTTAAAAATATTATTTATGAGGCACTTAGGGAAGTGTATACAGAAATAAGGTTAAGCTTGGATATCAACCCTAGCAGTTTATTATAAAATTATTATTGGAGGTAAAGAAATGGCAATAAGAAATATTAGAAAAGTTGGAGATGAATTATTAAGGAAAAAAAGCAAGAAAGTGGATGAAATTAATGATAGGATTTTAACATTAATTAAAGATATGCAGGAAACCATGTATGCTGCAGATGGTGTTGGCTTAGCAGCTCCGCAGGTTGGAATATTAAAAAGAATTGCAGTTGTAGATGTAGGGGATGGACCTATAAATTTAATTAATCCTGAAATTATTGAGGAAGAGGGTCAATATCTCGATGAAGAGGGATGCCTGAGCATTCCGGGACAGCAAGGCAAGGTTTTAAGACCGGAAAAAGTAAAAGTTAAGGCATTAAATGAGAATGGAGATGAGTTCATTTTAGAAGGAGAAGGTCTCTTGGCTAGAGCTCTATGCCATGAAATTGATCATCTTGATGGTATTTTATTTATAGATAAATTAGTTGAAGGCGAGGAATAAATCTTGAATATTGTTTTCATGGGTACGCCTGAGTTTGCCGTACCTTCTTTAAGAAAATTAGTTGAAAAGTATAATGTTAATGCTGTTTTTACTCAACCTGACAGACCTAAAGGCAGAGGTAATAAAATTTCAATGTCACCTGTGAAAGAAGAAGCCTTAAAGCACAATATTCCAGTTTATCAGCCCATAAGGATTAAAAATGATAAAGAGAGCTTGGAGCTTTTGAAGAAGCTTAATCCTGATTACATTATTGTGGTAGCTTTTGGTCAAATTCTTCCCAAAGAAATTTTAGAGCTTCCTAAATACGGTTGTATTAATCTGCATGCCTCACTGCTTCCCAAATATAGAGGGGCAGCTCCTATCAATTGGGCTATAATAAACGGAGAGTCTAATTCGGGCAATACTACCATGCTTATGGATGTAGGCTTAGATACAGGTGACATGCTGCTTAAAAGCGAGGTAATTATAACAGATAATATGACTGCTGGAGAACTTCATGATATATTAATGTCAGATGGGTCAGATTTGCTTATAAATACAATGGAAAAGCTTACTCTGGGAGATATAAAACCAGAAAAGCAAGATAATAGTGAAAGCTGTTATGCTTCAATGCTTTCAAAAGAGACTGGAAAAATAAATTGGAATAAAGGCAGTAAGGAGATTAGAAATCTTATACGAGGATTAAATCCTTGGCCTGTTGCTTTTACTGAGTATGATAACAATATAATGAAAGTTTACGAAGCTGATATTATAAATGTGAAGACCAATAAGCAACCAGGATATATTTTAAAGGTAAGCAAGGAAGGCATAGAAGTTGCCACAGCAGATGGAATTTTGCAAATTAAATTAATACAGTTTCCAGGTGGTAAGCCTTTGAAGGTTGAAGAATATATTAAAGGACATACTATCAATGAATGTGAAATTCTAAAATAGGATGACTATTAATAAGGGAGGTATTCATATGTACTATAACTATTCGAACTTTGTTATTCTCCTGCCAGCAATAATAATATCCTTTTTTGCCCAGATAAAAATTAATTCTACTTTTGAAAAATATTCTAAAGTCTACGGCAAAAATGGCTATACTGGCGCTCAAACCGCGAGAATGCTTTTAGATATCAATGGTCTTTATGATATACCTGTGGAAATTATTTCTGGTAGGCTCACTGACCATTACGACCCAGGTAAAAGAGTTATGAGACTTTCCCATGATGTATTTTACGGTGCTTCAGTAGCTTCCATAGGTGTTGCTGCCCATGAGACTGGTCATGCGATACAGCATAAATCAAATTATGCTCCTTTAACCATAAGAAATTCAATTGTACCATTAGTTAACTTTAGTTCTAATTTATCCTGGGGTTTATTTTTTATTGGAATTGTATTAGGCTGGTCTGGCCTTATTAATTTAGGGATAATACTATTCTCAGCGGTTGTGTTATTTCAGCTCATAACTCTTCCCGTAGAATTTAATGCCTCTAAAAGAGCCTTAGTTATACTCAAGGACAAAGGTATACTTTATGGAGACGAGTTAAGCGGAGCTAAATCAGTACTAGATGCTGCAGCTATGACTTATGTTGCAGCTGCATTAATGGCCATTTCACAGCTTTTACGATTAATTTTGATGAGCAACAGAAATAGAGACTAAACTAATCATATTGATTGAGGTAAAAAATGAACACTACAAGAAAAATTGCAGTAGATATATTAGAGGCAATATTAAATAAAGGTGCTTACTCAAATATAGTACTTAATTCAAAGCTAAATAAATCAGGACTTGAAGATAGAGATAAAGCACTTGTCACTGAAATAGTCTATGGTACACTGAAATATAAGTATACCATAGACAAAGTCCTATCTAATTACTTAAAATATGATCTTAAAAAGATGGATAGCTTTATATTAAATATATTAAGAACGGCTATATACCAAATGATGTTTCTAAGCAAGATACCTGAATTTGCAGCTGTAAACGAAGCAGTAGATCTTGCAAAAAAATATAAGTCTATTGCAGCGTCTAAACTCGTGAATGGAGTTCTTAGAAACTATCTAAGAAATAAAGCTAAAGTCCACTATAATGATAATGATATGATAGAAAGTTTATGCTTTAAATATTCCTACGAACCTTGGCTCGTAAAGCTTTTTGTAAAGCAGTACGGAGAGGAGAGAGCTGAACAAATATTAATAGGATTAAACAGTACTCCTGCAGTTACGCTAAGAGCTAACAGCCTAAAAACAAACTTTGAAGAAGCCTTTGAAAAGCTAAAGTCATTAGATTATGATGTAAAAGAGGGGCTGGTTTGCCCTGAGGCTATAAGAATTATTAGGGGGAAAAGCATAGAACAAAATCCTCTTTTTAAAGAAGGTTTAGCCACGGTCCAAGATGAAAGTGCTATGCTTGTTGCACCCTCTATGGATATTATTCCAAACATCACAGTACTGGATCTTTGCAGTGCTCCTGGAGGAAAAGCAACGCATATTTCAGAATTAATGAATAATACAGGTAGTGTATTTGCTTATGATATACATGAAGATAAATTAACTTTGATTGAGCAAAATTCCAAAAGACTTGGTATAACAAACATTAAGTGCCAGGTATTGGATGCTGCTGTTTATAATGATAATCTTAAGGATTCTGCTGAAAGAGTGTTAATAGATGTACCTTGTTCTGGGCTAGGAATCATAAGAAAAAAACCAGAAATTAAGTGGACGAAAGATTTAGGGCAACTAAATGAAATAGTAAGAATACAGAAAAGCATTATGAACAATGCAGCTAAATATGTTAAAATAGGAGGAGTCCTGTTGTATTCCACCTGTACCTTAAATAAAAAAGAAAATGAAGACAATGTTAAATGGTTTAATGCCAATTTTACAAATTATAAGATAGAAGAGCTTTTCTATGGCAATTTAGACAATATTATTTATGATAAATATGGGGTTACTATTCTTCCTAATGAGTATATGGATGGTTTCTTTATTGCAAAATTCAAAAGAATACGGTAGGTGCTTGTATGATAAACATTCTTGATTTAAATTTACAAGAATTAAAGCATTGGATGAAAACAAAAAAAGAAAGCGAGTTTAGAGCAAAGCAAATATTTGACTGGATTTATAAGAATGTTTGGAGCTTTAATGATATGAATAATATTCCTTCATCATTAAGAGATAAGCTTAATGATGAATTTTATATTGAAATTCCAAAGGTTATAGAAATGTTTAAATCGAGTTCAGACGAAACTCAAAAGTTTCTTTTAGGCTATAGAGATGGCAATATTATTGAAACTGTTGTTATGAAATATAAGCATGGAAATTCGATATGTGTCTCAACTCAAGTTGGGTGTAAAATGGGCTGCAGATTTTGTGCATCAACACTTGGTGGAGTAATAAGAAATTTAAGTGCTGGTGAAATATTAGCACAAATTTTGGCAGTGCAAAAGGCTATTGGTGAAAGAATCTCAAATGTGGTGCTTATGGGCAGTGGTGAACCTTTAGATAATTATGATAATGTATTAGGCTTTATTTATCTTGTTAACTCTGAATATGGATTAAATATAGGGCAAAGACATATAACACTATCAACCTGCGGAATTGTACCTAAAATATATGAGCTTGCAAAGGAAGATTTGCAGATAACTTTAGCTATTTCACTACATGCTCCAAATGATTTATTAAGAAAATCAATGATGCCTATAGCCTATAAATATTCTATTGAAGAATTATTAAATTCTTGTAAAAGCTATATTGAAAGAACTAATAGAAGAATAACCTTTGAATATTCACTTGTTAAAGGTGTTAATGATGGCTTAGAACAGGCGGAACAGCTTATAAGCCTTTTAAGAGGCATGTTATGTCATGTTAATTTAATTCCTATTAATGAAATACGGGAAAACTCCTACGAGAAATCTACTTCTAATAATGTAAAAGCATTTTATAATAAATTGGTAAGCTCTGGTATAGAAGCTACTATAAGAAAAGAAATGGGATCAGATATAAATGCAGCCTGTGGACAACTTAGAAGAAGCTATTTGCAAGGTGAAAATAAGAATAAAGGAGAATGAAACATGGTGGGGTTTCTGTCAGATATAGGTAATGTCAGGAAGATTAATGAAGACTATATAGGCTATCAAGAAGATACTGAAAAAAAAATTTATATTGTTGCAGATGGCATGGGAGGACATAATGCTGGTGAAATAGCAAGTAAAATGGCAGTAGAATCAACAATAGAATACATCAATTCAGCATGTTCCTTAGAAAATTTAGAAGTTCTCTTAAAAGAGGCTGTAGAATATTCCAATAGAAAGATATATGAATTTTCTAAAACCAATTCTACTCTTAGTGGAATGGGTACTACTGTAACAGTTTGTCTGATTAAAGGAAGTAAAATGGCTGTAGCAAATGTAGG
>CAZMQY010000257.1:0-5428 GCA_964568335.1 uncultured Clostridium sp. | reverse complement strand
GTAGCGAAGCTTTCCTAGATGTAACTCCCCTGCGTAATTTCAACGCTAAGCTTAATCCAAACATAGCCTGATTTTATTATTAACTGTAAAGCCCCTTTAAATTATTAATTAGAAAAGAGGTTCTTTTGATATAGGTTTAATATCCTTATATATAAACCTTGTAATTTGTTCCTTGGTTGCCTCGATATCAGGCTTGAGGGCTAAATACCACACTCCATTGATCATTTCGCCTTTGCAGTAGCCGTCAAGCGGAAATCTATGATGCTCTACCTGAGTTATGCCTGTTGAAATTACTTGCCTTCCAAGCTTTAAAATGTCAGAATTGGATAAGCTTGTCTCGATTAATGGAAAAATTTCTGAAGCCAAATAATGATATTTTACTATTCCGCTAGCTTGAGCCTTATTTATAAGCTCACTTAGAACAATTCTTTGCCTTGAAGTTCTTTCAAAGTCTCCATTACCTATCTTTCTTATTCTGCAATAAGCCACAGCTTGAATTCCATTTAAGCTTTGAATACCTGAAGCTTTTAAAAGTACAGGAGGTTTATTTTGAAGCTCAGCCGCTTCTTTTACTCTATAGTTTAGTTCTTTAAGTTCACTAGCTTTTACCTCTAGGGTAACTCCTCCTAGTACATCTATTGCTTTTTCCAGTGTAAAAAAATCAACTGTTGCATAATCTCTAATATTGAGACCGAAGTTTTCATTTAAAGTTCTGAGAGCTAATTGAGGACCACCAAAGGCATATGCATCGCATATTTTGCTTTTGCCGTGGCCTTTTATTTTCACATAAGTATCTCTCATGATTGAGGTGAGCTTGATTTTTTTGCGCTCTGGATCAATGGTAGCTATGATAATTGAATCAGAATGAGGAACATCATATTTATTTCTTCCCACATCTATACCAAAAAGTGCAATACTTCTTATTTGACTGCTGTAAGTTTCCTTTGCATCTTCATTGTTTATAGGCGCAATTTCATAGGGACTTGATTCTATCACTTCAGGTTTTAGGTTAATGCCTAAATCTTCATCTGTTCTAGATATTTTTACATTTTTTATTTTGTTTAGTTGACTATATGCATATATACCCGTTGTAGTTGCAAAAGCTATAAATAATAATGCTAAAGTAAATAAGAATTTTTTTACCTTCATTATTAGTTCACCCCTATTTATATTTTGTGTATTAAGATTATGTATAATGCAGATTATCTACTGTTTAATAATGGGATTATTGGAAGAATTATTTGTAAAAATTACCATTTGTGATATTATTTTATTGATATCTTGTTTAAATAGGAGGACGCTATGGACAATATAGAAAATCTACTAAGGATAAAAGAGAAGAGTGAAAAAGGCGGCGGTGACAATAAAATTGAAGCTCAGCACAATTTAAATAAGTTAACAGCAAGAGAAAGAATTGAGTCTCTTCTTGATAGTGGAACTTTCATAGAACTGGGAGCCTTGACTAAAAAAAATGGGGGAGGAGTTATAACAGGCTACGGAACCATGGAAGGAAGACTTGTTTATATTTTTAGTCAAGACTATACAGTAGATGGAGGAAGCATAGATGCTGCTAACAGCAAGAAAATAGTTAGATGCATGGAAATGGCCCTTAAGATGGGAGCGCCTATAGTTCAAATTTTTGATTCAGTTGGAGCCAAGACAAGTAATGGAATGGAAGCCTTAGGTGCCTATGGATGCATTATAAAAAAGAATGCTGAGCTTTCCGGGGTTGTTCCACAAATAGCAGTTGTAGCAGGAGCTTGCACTGGATTAGCGGCTGTTAGCGCAGCCATGAGTGACTTTACTATCATGGTTGAGACTTCAGGAGAACTGTATATAAATACTCCTGAGAAAATTGGCGAAAAGGAAAATAGATATGTAGATATAGATATGTATGGAGATGCCTTAGGAAGCAGTAAGAACGGAACTGCTCAACTGACTTCTAAGGACGACAGGGAGGCCTTAGAGCTTGTTAAAAGACTGTTTGCATATCTTCCGTCAAATAATTTAGAACTTGCTCCAGTTTCTCATAGTGAGCTTTTAAGCACTACTGAAAGCAGATTAGACGAGATAGCAAAAGAAGAAAATTATGATATATATGAAGTGATAGAACTAATAGGAGATAAAGATACTCTAATAGAGATAAATGGAAACTTTAGATCGGAGGTGCTTACAGGACTTTTTAAAATAAACGGCTTGACAGTAGGCATCATGGCCAGCGATAAAATTGAAAATAATGAAGGGCTTTCTATATGGGCTTTAGATAAGCTTACTGGTTTTGTAAAACTTTGCAGCTGTTTTAATATTCCTTTATTAAGTTTAGTTGATACTAAGGGCTTTATTGTTAGTTTGGAGGAAGAGAAAAGAGGATTGGTTTTAGCTGTTTCAAAGCTCATCTATACCATAGCCGAAGCAAAGGTACCTAAGCTGTCTTTAGTTATTGGAGAAGCCTATGGAAGTGCGTATCTAGCTTTAGCCAGCAAGGAGGCAGCTTTTGATGTAGCATATGCGTGGCCGAGCGCAAGGCTTTCTGTAGGTCAGCCTGAAAGTCTTATTAAGTCATTATATGTAGATGAAATTTTACAGGCTGAAAATCCAAGAGAAAAAGAAGCTGAACTAATTAAGCAATATAAAGATGAAATTACTAATCCATATGTTGCTGCAGAAGATGGATACATTGATGATATTATTTTACCTTCTGAATCGAAAATAAGATTGTTTGGAGTAATAGATATGCTTCAAAGCAAGAGAGAAATAAGCTATCCTAAAAAGCATGGAAGTGTTCTAGTATAAGGGAGGCGTATATTCGTGGGAGGATTTTTCAGCAGTTCACTTGGTATTGCTGCATTGGTAATAGGAATATTGGTTATAGTTTATTTTGTTAACCCTAAGCCGAAAATTATAGAACAGGAAACGGAGAAAGGGCAAATAGATCAGGTTGCAGTATCAAAGATATCCTCAGCTAAGGAGGAGGATATTGAAAGGCAAAATGAGGCAGAAATCGTTGCAGCTATTATGGGGGCTTTATCCACCTATTTAGAGGTACCTGCCTCAAAGCTTCGGATAAAAAGTATTAAAAGAGTGAATGGAAATGAGTCAGTTTGGAGAGAACGTGCTTTGGAGGAATTTTAAGTAAAGCTATTTTGAAAGAGAGGTAGAAGCAAGTATGAAAAAATTTTATGTTACCGTTAATGGAAATAGATACGAGGTTGAGGTTGAAGAGGTTAAAGGAGATTTTCAAAGCTCCGCTGCAGCAGCCCCAGTAAACACTACTCCTCAAAGTACTGAAACACCTCAGGTTAAGGAGGTGCCGCAGACCTCTGCTGCTGCACCAAAGACAGCTCCTAGGAAGGTACCAGCAGCAGGAGAAAAAATAAACTGTCCAATGCCAGGAACTATTGTAAAGGTCAATGTTAAAGAAGGAGCAGCAGTTAAAAAAGGAGAGCTGCTATTTATACTAGAAGCAATGAAGATGGAAAATGAAATAGTATCTCCAGTTGACGGGACTGTTGCAAGCATTGCTGTTACAAAAGGGCAGACAGTTAATACTGATGACATTTTAGCGGTAATTGAGTAATTTATTAAACTTCCACTTGACAAATTTAGCATGAGGTTTACAATATAAGCGTGCTAAAAAAGAGCCATAACGTGTGTTTTACGTGCTCTTGAGGAGGGGTTTAATTTGATTTTAGTCTTGGACGTTGGAAATACAAATATAGTTCTTGGTGCCTATGAGGGAAAAAGCCTAGTAGCGGATTGGAGACTTGCTACAGACCATAAGAGAACCGCTGATGAATACGGGATACAGGTTACTCAGCTTTTTATGCAAAAGAATATTTCGCTAGATAAGATAGAAGGTGTGATAATATCTTCTGTAGTTCCTAACATTATGTATACTGTTGAGCATATGGTGAGAAAATATTTTAACAAAACTCCTATGGTTGTAGGTCCTGGAATTAAGACTGGCATAAATATAAAATATGACAATCCAAAGGAAGTAGGAGCAGACAGAATTGTTAATGCAGTTGCTGCCCATGATATGTATGCTAATAAGCCTCTTATTTTAATAGACTTTGGTACAGCTACTACCTTTTGCGCTGTAACTAAAAATGGAGATTATCTAGGGGGAACCATTTGCCCAGGCATTAAAATTTCTGCAGAAGCACTTTTTGAGAGGGCTGCCAAGCTTCCTAGAGTAGAGCTTGTTAAAACACCTACAGTTATCTGCAAAAATACAGTAACCAGCATGCAAGCAGGTATTATATACGGCTACATCGGTTCTGTTGATTATATAGTAGAAAAGATGAAAAAGGAAATGGAAGCTTACGGAGAATATGAGCCTGTTGTTATAGCTACTGGCGGACTAGCGACCTTAATAAGCTCGGGCTCCAAGCATATAAATAAGATAGTGCACGATTTAACTTTAGAAGGACTTAGATTAATATACGAAAAGAACAAAGAACAGGTGGTTTAATGAAAATTGCAAACCTAGAATTTAAAAATAATGTATTCCTGGCGCCTATGGCAGGAGTTACAGACATAGCCTTTAGGGGGCTTTGCGTGAAGATGGGCTGCGGACTTGTTTCTACTGAAATGGTAAGTGCTATAGGTCTGTACTATAATAGTGAAAATACAGAGGAGCTGCTTAGGGTTTCTGAGGAAGAGAGGCCTGTAGCAGTTCAGATATTTGGAAGCGAGCCTAACATAATGGCTAAGGCCTCTGATTATTTTAATAATAATGATGATATTTGCCTGGTTGATATAAACATGGGCTGCCCTGTACCTAAAATAGTCAAAAATGGTGAAGGCTCAGCCTTAATGAGAAACCCCAAGCTGGCTGCTGAGATAGTAAGAGAAGTAAAAAAGGCTTCCACAAAGCCTGTTACAGTGAAATTTAGAAAGGGCTTTAACGACAGGGAAATTAATGCTGTTGACTTTGCTAAGGAAATGGAACAGGCAGGAGCAGATGCAGTTGCAGTTCATGGGAGAACCAGAGAACAAATGTATGAAGGCAAGGCAGACTGGGATATAATAAGACAAGTAAAAGAAGCAGTAAAGATTCCCGTAATAGGAAATGGAGATGTGTTTTCTGCAGAAGCTGCCAAGAAAATAGTAGAGCATACTAAGTGCGATGGCATAATGGTTGCCAGGGGCGCTCAGGGCAATCCTTGGCTCTTTAAGCAAATAGCTCAGGCACTAAAGGGGGAGGAAGTTATCTTACCAACGGATGCTGAAGTTATAGATATGTGCATAAGACATCTTAAGTTGAGCGTGCACTACTACGGCGAAGCTAGAGCAGTGAGAGAAATGAGAAAGCATATTTCCTGGTACATTAAAGGAATGAAAAATTGCACTGACATAAAGAATCTGGTAAATACTGAAAAAAGTAGTGAAGGTGTGTTAAATATCTTAAATGAGTACAAAAAAA
>CAZMQY010000256.1:0-5457 GCA_964568335.1 uncultured Clostridium sp. | reverse complement strand
CCCGCATAAAATCAACATATTCTTTTATTTATTTGTTTTTATATTCAAATATTTATATATGACAACTTCTCCTTCCCTGCAAAACAAATCCGCAAATGAAAGCACCGTATCTCACATGCTTCATCTACGGATTATAATACAACTTATTTACTCTAGTAAAAGTATCATCATCTTGTAAATCTATTTATATCTTAAATTTTTGCACCATCTCAGTTAGCTTTTGTGCAAGTTCAGCCTGACTTTGTGCAGATCTTGCAACGTCATTAACAGCCAAGGTTATTTCATTAATGCTGCCCATTATTTCTTCAGAACTTGATGCAGATTCTTCTGCAGTTGCGGATACATTCTGTATGGCAGAACTTACTTGCTCGACCATTTCATTCATTTGCATTGAAGAAGAAGAAATCTCTTCAATAATATTATTAACAAATTCTGCATCCTTTTCATATTGAACTCCTGTGCTCATAAGAAGCTCATAACTTGGTTTTACATTGATTACCATAAATTCAAGAACATCTTGTCCACTTTGTGAAAGCTTAGCAACTGCGTCCTGTACTTGTGCCACCATGCTTTGAATACTTATTACAGCCTGTGAAGATTGCTCTGCAAGCTTTCTAATTTCATCAGCAACCACTGCAAATCCTCTACCTTGTTCACCTGCCCTGGCTGCTTCTATTGCAGCATTTAATGCTAGTAAATTTGTTTGCCCTGCGATGCTTCCAATAGAATCAGCCATCAATTTAACTTCCTGCACAACTTTTGCGTCTTCAATAGCCTTTAAAATATTAGCACTCTTTTCCTCATATATTGATTCACCAATCTCTATACTTTTTGCTGCCTTTTCTTTTATATTAACAGCACGTCTTTTTATTTCATTAATAGATGCCTCTGAATCGCTTGCGCGCTTGGCTAGTCCGTTAGTGCTAGCACTTATTTCCTCTGCTGATGCAGTTACCTCTTCAGTACTAGAGCTTAAATCCTGAACACCTCTAGATATTTGTTCTGTTGATTCGTTTACTACTTCCATTTTTGATGAAACCTCTTCAACAGTAGCTGATAGTTCTTCGCTTGTTGCACTTATATCGCTGGCACTGCCCATTATTTCAGTTATTAGGTCTCTCATGTTTTTACTGGATTGATTTAGCGCTTTGGCAAGACTACCTATTTCATCCTTTGTATCAATTTCTATTTGTTGGGTTAAATCTCCATTTCCGATTCCTTCAGCGAAATTTAAAACCTTTTTTAACTGCTTTGAAATCCAAATTGATATTACAATTCCTAATGCAATGGCAATAAATAAACCTAAAAAAGCTATTACTACTATTTTATTTAAAGAAGTTTTATACATTGAGTTATCTTCTTTATATGAATTATCAGCATCATCTACATTAATTTGAATTAAATTTTCTAAGTTTTTGTTTATTTGGTCGCCACTTTCTTGTAATTTTAAAGAATTAGCATCTGCATCAGTATAGTTATTTTCATTTGCAAATTTTATGGTTAGCTCATATCCAGCCTCATAATCTTTTAAATACTTTTTCAGCTGTTCAATTATTTGTTTTTCCTGATCAGAGGCCAATGTTTTTTCATAATTATTTATTATTGCGTTATTCTTATTAAATATTTCACTAATTTCTTTTTCCAGTGCTTCATTTTGGTTATCTTTGTTTTTTTGAGAATTAATCTTTATCACATTAAATCGTATATCACCCATATTGATTCTTACAGTATTTAATTGTTTTACAGATTCCAGATTATAGTCATGCATTGAAATAGCATTGGAATTAATTTGTTTCATGCCCACAGTTCCAATAAATCCAACAACTGCTACAAATAATGAAACTAATACAAATGAAGATATTAGCTTTTGTGCTATTTTTAAATTTTCAAACCATTTCATAATAATTGTCCTTCCCTTCGCTGTGCTCAAGGCACAAAATTTTTAAAAATATGTGCTCTGTTTCAATGCTGTCAATTACATACTCACCAATATGAAGATAAATTCTTTTCTAAGCCCCGAATCATCAAAATCGCCCCACATCCTCTCCATTATTTTAATTTAAAAAGGCGCCCTTAAGGGCGCCATTATAACTAGTGCTGAAACTCTATCTAGTATACCTTGGCAACCTGGCAATCCTAGGTATATAATTCCCCTTAGACCCACGGTTTTGCGGCCTTACCTTTCGATAAGTGTGCTAGTATCATTGTATATATTTTTATATAATGTTAATCTAAGTTTATTGATTTACTATTTTAATCTTATAAACAGTATATTAAATTTTAGTGAACGAAGCAAGAGCTAAAATATGAACTATAGATTTTTTTGGCGAATTTTAATGAATATTGACGGATACCTTTTTCCTATTTCTGCAGCTCTATTTTGTTTTAAGTCTATAATAGTAATCAGGGGTATCTTCCTTAATAGCCGCGAATTCATAACCCAATCCTTTGTAATATTCTATTATTTCAGGCAAGGCTTTAACAGTGTTTTTGTTGTTTGAGTTGCAGTGCGCAAGTATTATAATCCTCGTGTATTTGGGATTAAAACCCTTTCCATTTTTTACAATCTGGCTCACGCTAACGTCTGAGCTGTTCCCATCGTGCAAATCCAAGGTCCAGTCAAAAACTTTAAAATTGTTGCTGTGAAGCTTATCCAGCAAGTCTTGCGTCATACGTCCTGAGCTGCCTCCTGGAAACCTGATAGCTGTGGCATTGATATTTAATATTTGATTAACCTGTTCTCTTACTTTAATCATCTCGTTAACAAAGGTATCGTCATTTCGATATACCTTGCTGAATTTATGATTATAAGTATGGAGTCCTACAGTGTGTCCCTCATTATAAATTCTTTTTAATACATGCTCTCGTTCAGGTATTTCCTTGCCAACTACGAAAAAAGTCGCTTTGATTTTGTGCTCCTTAAGCACGTCGAGAATTCTTTCAGTAATTCCGGGAATAGGGCCATCATCAAAGGTTAGGTAAACCTTCCTTTCCTCAGGCAGCTCATCAAATGCATGAACACAATCTCCATTAATAAAATTTGAAAATACAACTGCCACTATAACAATAATTAATCTTTTTATAAACCTTGAAACTTTCATTCCCATCAGACCTTTCATACTTTTATTATCTTACATGAATAAGGTGAAAATAAATATTCTTATCTCCCCAGCCAAGATCCCAAGGAACATGATATCTGTCTGTTGTATGAGAATTAACCAAAGGATATCCATGTGAATCCCAACCAGTTATTACCGCAAAATGATCCATGTTCTTACCTTTTGCGTAGCAGATTAGATCTCCCAAATCAAGCTTATCTATAGCTCCATAAGGATAGTTTTCTTTTGGCAATACCAGTTCCTTAAAAGTCCCTTTTTTTATTTGTCTGCCTTTGCCGCTATAAATTAAATAATCTTTAAATCCATCGGCATTAACCCATGCGAAACTTCCCTTGTACCACTTACTATCTTGTTTTAATCCTCCTGCCTCTGGATCACCTAGTACCTGGGATGCAAAATTTGTGCAATCTCCACCAATGCCATTAAAGTCGCTGTACTTTTTGTTATACTTAAAGTTGTTTCCCTCACCATTGGCTGCACCGCAGAATTTATCAGCATATTGTACTGCTTTAGTTCTATCGTATCTTCCTTTTTCCGGCATATAATCAGATAATCTAGGTCGGCAGTTAAGCAACAATTGCAGATCACCTTTTCCATCTTTTTCTGTAATTTCTGGATCGTAGGCTTTTAAAGCATCCTCAAAGCAGTCTGTATACCAATCATTAGCTATTATAAAGCCTTCGTCTTTTTTTGTGAGGCTCACTGAATGTCTTATGCCCACGCCAAAGCTATTAGTCACAAGTTCTGCATCCGCGGGATATATATAGTCAAACTTGCAGGTTTCCTCAAGTGCTATTTTCATTGGGTTTGTAATCATTTTGACCTTCTTTATTCTTATTGTTGAAGTCACACCTGTAAACTTTATTCCCCTTGCTGTTGCCCAGTCACGAAGATATTTAACCCTCTTTATCTCATGCTCCTTAGCCCATACCCCATTCTTTCTTGATGTATCAAAATCATCTTTAAAAACAGAAAAGTCTCCAGTAACAAAGGCAGTATTGCGATGATTATACAGAGTTTCTATTATTGTTTGTAGTTCCTCATTAGTGTATTTTAAGGTTTTTGCTTGAGAAATGGAGCCAAAAGGTAGAAAGGCTAAAATGTAAACTACACTTATTAGTATTATGATTATATGCTTCACAATATTTTTTTTCATATGGGTATGCCTCCAAAAGCCAAATTTAACAGTCATTTTTAGTGTTTCCATCTAACTTTAATATAATCTCGGTAATTATTTCATTTAAAACTAGCAAAAAAATTTAAATACTATAAGATTTTACTTTCGATATTCGATTATCGAAACATTTCTTAACCTTAATTCAGGATTCGCAATATTTGCCATCCTAATATCAATAAAAGCATCCAAGTTTTTAACAGGATAGTTTGCCAATATTTCATCATTGATACACTTGGACAAACCTAATATAATCTTCTTACGCTAATAAATAAACTAACCTATGGAGAGGTGAAAAGTACTGAACAAAGGTTTTGTCAAAATACTTGCACTTATGTTCTCAGTGACTGCTATAGTATCAGTTTCTACTATTAAAGCTAAGGCTGATACTGTGAATACAATAACAAGAAGTCAGGTTGAACAAAGAGCTATTGCTATGATGGATTTAAAATGGACATACTCTGCTGCAAGAAACGGCCAATCTAGCTCCAGTTATGCAGCTTATGTCACTCAGCCAAAACAGCTTCAAAATATAACTACAGCTCAGATGACAGGAATTCCTTATAATTGGGGAGGTTTAGACGGAATAGATTCCTATTCATACTATGCGGGATGGACTAGCTTCCTTGATGCAGTTAATAATGGTGCTTACACAGGTAATGTAAACACCGAAGCAGGTTATGGATTAATTCCTGGTACTGCCGGCATAGACTGCTCAGGTTTTGTTCAAGCTGCTTACAATATCCGTGACTATAAACAATCTACTTCTACTCTTTTTAACAAGTATTTTGTGAAGATAGATTTAAAGGATATAAAGCACATGGATATATTGGACAGACCTGGAGACCATGTTGTTATATTTGACAAATGGGGAACACTAAATGGAGTCTATGGCGCCTTTACCTATGAAGCAACTCCTGATCAAGCCTTTGGTGGAATCCAAGGCACTAAGAGATATTTCATAACAACGGATGATATAAATAATGGATACATTGCAGGAAGATATATTAATGTAGTTGATGATACTGTTACTCAGCCTTCACCCCCTGCTACAGCGCAGAAGCTTGCAGTTGGTTCTTACGCACAGATTGCAAATGTAAATTATTATGCAAACCTAAGAGCAAGTTCTACTACGACTTCAGCTATATTAACTACAGTTCCCAA
>CAZMQY010000255.1:0-5467 GCA_964568335.1 uncultured Clostridium sp. | reverse complement strand
CATTTACCTTATTCTCTGTTTAATTTTCAAAGACCAATTTGTTTTCGCCGTCATCCGACAGCTTTTATAGCTTATCATTTTTAATCTTACTTGTCAATAACTTTTTTATTTATAATTTAAAATCTTATTAAAGTCATTTAAACAAAATACATAAGCTCTGTCGTTGTTTCAGCGACGTGTTTTATAATATCATAAATATTTCTCTGATTTGCTTAAAGAGGAGCAAAGAATGAGGTTTATTCTTTATATTCTTCATAATTCTCTTCTTTGCTTATCTTTACACATATTGACACACCAGGCAAAGTATTATTTATATCTTCATCACCCAATTACATTCTAAAGCTTTATTTACAAATTCTTCTTTAGCTAGATATTCTTTTAAGGTATCTCTTAAATATTCAGGATTATATTTATAATTTCTGTTATTTGCTAGGCTAGTATAGCCAGTACCCCTTTGAAGATAATCTGAGGTAGCCACAGTATACCACCTTTCCTCTTGAAGCTGGTATTGCCCAATCATTATCTTAGTTACTTGTATTCCATTATACTCTATATATCCTCCTGATAAATGGAGTCTCCCCAAATACTTCCCTCTGAAACCAGAACCTTTTCCATTCTGCATGCAAAATTCTGCATCTATAGACTGCTCTATGGCCTCTCTAATATTCTTTCCCTGTATTTCCATGTAAGTAGGATTTAGTGGTGAGGAACATACTTCTAAAAGCTTTTTCTTTGAAACCAAGCCTTTTCTTATTCCACCATTTAATACACCACTATTGATTATTCCTATGTCACATTTTAATAAATCTTTTAAACTGGTAGCCAATAGATTGGACATTGGATTTTCTTCCATTACATCATGCCATAAATCTTCACTAATGCTATACAAAGGTTCACTTAGCTTAGCAATAGCTTTTTCCTTATTTATCTTCAAGCAATTAATTATTTCTTCATCCATGGGTAAACTGATGGTATTCAAGTTGACTCCTTTAAAACTTTTGATTCCATTATCTTTATCATACTCAAACTCAAGAATTCCTAAGTGTTCTCCATACTGCCCTGACATGTGCATTATACTATTATTAACCTTTATTGCTTCCTCCATCAATATGTGACTATGACCATTAATTATTATATGAATACCTTCCATAGTATTAGCTATTTCAGTATCCTCTCTCATACCGCAGTGAGAAAGAAGAACGCATATATCATAATTACCCTTATTTCGTTCAAGCTCTAATCTAATCTCCTCATGCACTTCTGTAGAATGCATATTTAAAAGATTGTAAAATTCATTATAGGTGCCAAATGGACTAGAACCAATAATTAAAAATCTTACCCCACCTCTTTCTAGCATAATACTTCGTTTAACATTCTTTAAACTACTACACTTCTCTTCTTTTATATCATTATCCACATATTTATATAAATTGCAGGATAAAAAATCTACACTATCACTACAAGCTAATGTTTCTGCAACCTCTATGCCCTCAAATCCCTCATTATTTCCTATAGCAATGGCATCATATCCCGCTGTACTAAGTAATTCTTCACCGCAGCTTCCCATAGTACCCTGAAGCTCCAGTCTCATAAAATCATTAAAATCTCCTGCATCTAACACTAAAGTATTTTCATCTCTTAATTCTTTAATTTTAGTAACTATTTTTGCAAAGTTTTCAAATCTGCTATGTATATCATTCGTATGCAAAATTTTAAATTTCAATATATGCCCCTCCCCAAATTAAAATATACTAATATAATAAACCACTGGACCTTCATAATCCAGTGGTTTATTAGTTATATAAGTATATCTCTTTTTACAAATATAATATGTGATATTAGATAACAAACTACACTCCATGCTATAAGTACTGTAATTCCTAAACCAGTTGAGAAAATCGGATTCTGGAAATTTAAAGGGAATTGCCCTTGCATTAAACTAAAGGTATTGCCGTAAGTAGTAAACAGATATGGTGCTGCTTTCCTAACATAAGGCAGATTTTGAAAAATAGCAAACACAATTACAGTAACTATACTTAAGCTTATTGAGACCATGCTGCTTTTAAGCACTGTAGACAATAAGAATGCAAAGGAAGCTGTAGCCACGATAAATAGTATTTGAATCAAAAAGGCTCTTATTATAAATGAAGCTCTGGTAATCATATAGGTTGTTCCTGCTATAGCTTTAATAGGATGTCCTTCATTAACAACCTTACTCAAATCATACTCGTATCTAGTACCAACAAACATTGGGTAATTGCCATCCCCAAAACCGAATATTAATCCCATTATTATATAAGCTATTATCTCCACAACGAGAATAAGTATAGCTGAAGTTATTATCACAGATACAAACTTTGAGAATAACACCTTCGCCCTTGAAACTGGCTGTGTGATTAAAAATTTCATAGTTGGGGGAGTATACTCTCCGGAAACCATATCCCCTGTAAACATCATTACTCCAACTGCTAGAAAAACCATTCCTAATATTTCAAAAAGCATTTTTAGAAAATTAAAGGCATTTAAATCACCTTCATCATATTTAATGTTATGATCTAGCAGGTATTTATATTGCTCAATTTCAAGCTTAATTCTCTCTTTTGATGAATCTGGCATATTAGATTCCTTAAGTATATCTTCAGAACTCTGAATGCGCTGATTAAGCTCTTTTTTCCAATCTACTTCTTTAGGGTTAGGATTTTCCTTTAACTCTTTAAGTTCCTTTTCAGTTCTTTCTATTTCCTCAATAAAATGTTTCTTGTCCTGTTCAGGTATTTTGGGGTCATCCTTCATCTTATTTAAATACTCAAGAGATTGCTCCATATTTTGAATTCTAAATTCAGGACTGTTATATTTCTTTCTCATCTGGTTGTCTTTATATGCGGCAAACATCATAAATCCAACTAATAATATAAATGCGATGAAAACCACTAAAGTCTTTTTTCTTGTTAAAAGCTTTCTAGTTTCATTGTAAATAAGACTAATCATTTCTTTTTCCTCCTTCAACAAGCTCAATGTACCTTTCCTCTAAACCTTGCTGTCTGTTATATACTTCCTTAATTCTAACCTTCTTCTCCGCTAGAGCAAAGATAATATCAGGAGTACTTTTTTCTGTAATTTCTAATAAAAGTCCTTCATTATTTCTTGACACTTCTTTTACAAAGGCTAAGCTCTTTAATATATCAAAGCTCATGTCATTATTCTCGGTTACCACCTCAATTGTTTCAGTATCCTTTATAGTTGAAATTCCATTTATACTTTCTACTGATTGAATCATCCCGTTATTTATAAAAGCAACCTTATCACAAAGCTGCTGTACCTCACTTAAAATATGTGAAGAAACAAACACTGCAGTATTCCTTTCCTTCGCGGCCCTTTTAACTATGTTTCTGAAATCGAGTATTCCAGTAGGATCTAAACCATTAGTAGGCTCATCAAGTATTAACAATTTCGGCTTTGATAACAGGGCTGCAGCAAGTCCAAGTCTTTGCTTCATTCCAAGAGAATATTTTTTGACCTTGTCATTTATTCTATCCTTCAGCCCGACCAATTCAACAATCTCCTCAACATCCTTTAGAGGCACTTTTCTTATTCTAGCTATCTGCATTAAGTTTTCTCTTCCGCTCAAGTAGGAGTATAGTTCAGGATTTTCTACCACTGCCCCAACGGCACCTAATGCTTTTTCTCTCTCTTTATGTATATCATGTCCAACTATTGATATGCTGCCTTTATTTGGAGCTATAAGTCCAACGAGCATTCTTATGGTAGTTGTCTTACCTGCTCCATTAGGACCTAAAAACCCAAATATTTCACCTTCCTTTACCGAAAAACTAATCCCTTTGATTATTTCCCGATTCCCAAGACGTTTATAAACGTCTTTAACTTCTAATACATTGTTCATAATTCCTCTCCTGTTTTACAAATTATAATAGAATCTATTACTCTCGTGATGATGTAAATTATAAAGTAATAAATAGTTTAATACAATAATTTTGCTGTAAATTTAAGGAACTCTTAAGAAAAGTTTAAGAGTTTTAATATTTGTTACTATTTTATTTAGCTTCAAAATATAATGTATTAACATCAAAATTCATCATAAATTCTCTCAATAAGAAAACGGAGGTGGTTAATAAAAATAACTTTATACAATTTATATAATAATTAGAGGGAGGAAAATAATGAACACTGGTGCTTTAATAATAGTTATTACTTATCTTATTTTAATGCTTGGTGTGGGCTGGTACACTAATAAATTTCTAATTAAAAACAGCTCAGATTACATGCTTGCTGGAAGGGCTCTACCCGCTATTATGGTAGCCTGCAGCTTAGCTGCCAACAATATAGGCGGTGGAAGTACTGTTGGACTTGCCAGTAAGGCATATGGGAATTGGGGTATGTCTGCAGTATGGTATGTATTAGCCGCAGCAATTGGTATTATTCCTATGGCAATCTTTGCCCCAAAGCTGCGAAGAGTTATGGCATATACTATTCCTGAGGTAGTAGGAAGAAGATTTGGGGCCACAAGCCACATAATAACCGCAATTTTAAATATCGTTTCTCTTTTCTGTTTAACTGCCTCACAAGTGCTTGCTTCTGGAACCATCATATCAGCCTTAGTTGGTATAAATATAAAAGTAGCTATTATCATAGCTGGATTATTTACTGTTATATATACTGTGATGGGTGGTCTATGGGCTGATGCTTTCACAGACCTATTTCAGTGGACAATAATATTCTTTGGGCTACTATTATGTCTTCCATTTATTATCAAAGGTGCAGGCGGATGGTCCACAATAGTAAGCAAGGTTCCATCTGCGAAGATGGCACTTAATGGTATGGGAATATTAACTATTATCAGTCTAATTCTACAATACTTTATAACCTTTATGTCAGGACCAGAAATGGTTTCTCGCATTTATGCTGCAAAAGATGAAAAGGAAGGTGTTAAAGCAACAATTATGTCGGGCATATTTATGGCATTATTTGCTTTTGTTCCTGCAATAATTGGTATTGTTGCCTTTGCTTCATTTCCCAATATTAAAGCTAACGATGCTCTTTCAACAGTTGTATTTAACTATTCCCCATCCTTAGTTGCTGGCATTGTATGTGCAGCTATTATCGCATCAACAATGTCAAGTGCTGACTCTGATATGCTTTGTGCATCAACTATATTTACCAAGGATATATATCAAAAATATATAAATCCTAATGTCTCTGACAAAACCATGATAACTATGACAAGAGCTATGAATGTAGTTATTGGTTTATTAGCTATGGTCATTGCACTGTTCCAAATAAACATAATTACTCTTAACCTATTCTCCTTTATGCTTCGTGCTGCTGGTCCCTTTGCAGCCTTTATATTGGGCCTTACCTGGTCAAAGGCATCAAAACACGCTGGTTTAGCATCAATAATAATCGGAAGTGCTGTAGGTATATATTGGCAAATACTTAAGGAGCCTTATGG
>CAZMQY010000254.1:0-5505 GCA_964568335.1 uncultured Clostridium sp. | reverse complement strand
AGCTCCTCTTAAAACTCCATCTGAACCAGTCATAACATTTACGTTAAAATCAGTATCTATTTCTAGTGCTGATAAAACAACTACGTCAAGCTTGCTTGCGATACATCCTCTGTTATGTGGGTTTGCATAGAAGGAAGCATCTATTTCATGATGGTTAGGATTCTTTGCAATGGAATCTACTCCAACTAAATCAAAGTCCTGAACGTCGTAAATGTGCTTAATTAATCCTTCTTCGTGCATTTCAGCTATTGGCTTAGTTATTCCACCTAAGGCAAAGCTGGCTTTTATGTTATTTGCTATCATTTCATCTCTTAAGAATCTGCTTACTGCTAGAGCTGATCCACCTGTTCCTGTTTGGAAGGAATAACCGTCCTTAAAGTATGGAGAGCTTACTATTGCTTTTCTTGCATATTCAGCTATTAAAAGCTCCTTTGGATTCTTAGTGTATCTTGTAGCACCTGAAGCTATACCCTTTGGATCTCCAATTGAATCGATTTTTACTACATAATCCACATAGGTTTGGTTAATGCTTGCAGGCATGTTAGGGAATTCTACTAAAGTATCTGTTAGTATTACTACCTTGTCTGCATACTCCGCATCTACCATTGCATAGCCTAAGGAACCGCAGTTAGCTCTTCCTCTTGTGCCGCTTGCATTTCCATACTCATCTGCTGCAGGAGCGCCTAGGAAAGCAACATCTATCTTAATATCTCCTGCTTCTACCGCTCTCGCTCTTCCACCATGAGATCTTACAACTACCGGCTCTTTTAATATGCCGCTGGAGATTGCTTCTGCTAAAGCTCCTCTTAAACCGCTTGTTGTAATCTTTGTGATTACTCCATTTTTAATATGCTCTATTAGTGGCTTGTGTACACTTCCAAGGGAGCTAGAAGCTAGAGTTAAATCCTTTATTCCAAGCTTCGCAATAGTATCAACTACAGAATTTAGAATATAGTCTCCTTCTCTAAAGTGATGATGAAAGGAGATTGTCATACCATCTTTTAAGCCGCTCTTTACTATAGCTTCTTCAACGCTGTTTAAAAGCTTGTTTTCCCCTGGCTTAACTGGCTTTATTTTTGGAGTTGTCTTAACAATTTCGTCCATATAAGCAAATTGGCCTTTGAAAACCTTTCTGCCCTTTAATATTTCTTCTGGAATTTCTCTTCCTATAATGTTCTTCATCTTACATTTCCCCCCTGTACACGCCTGCAGCAGCCGCTAACTGAAGTACTCTATTCGCTCTATCTACAATAGGCTTATCTACCATTTTTCCGTTTACGGAAATAACTCCAAGACCATTTTCTTCTGCTTCCTTAGCTGCATTAACAATAGTTATTGACTTCTTTATCTCTTCCTGGGTAGGTGTATATATTTCATTAACAGGCTTGATTTGTCTTGGATTAATAACTGACTTGCCATCAAAGCCAAGCTGCTTAATTAATTCCACTTCTCTTCTAAAGCCCTCTTCATTATCTACATCTGAATATACTGTATCTATAGCATAGATTCCAGCAGCTCTCGCAGCTATTATTATTTGAGATCTAGCTCCAAGAAGCTCCATTCCATCTGGATATCTCTTTGTCTTCATGTTTGTTACATAATCCTCAGCACCTAAGGCTATAGCGATAAGTCTCTTGCTTGCAGTTGCAATCTCATAAGCATTTATTACTCCAATAGGACTTTCTATAGCAGCCATCATCTTAGTGCTTCCAACTTCTCTACCGCACTTTCTTTCTACTTCTTCAATAACAGCTTCTACTTCATGGATGTCTTCTTTTCTTTCTGTTTTAGGAAGTCTTACAACATGAACTCCAGCTCTAACTACAGCTTCAATATCATCTCTTCCAAATGGAGTATCAAGTCCATTTACTCTTACAACTAACTCTGTATCGCCATAATCAACAGTCTTTAATGCATTATAAACTAGAAATCTAGCTGAATCCTTCTCAGTTATGGCTACTGCGTCCTCAAGGTCAAACATTATAGAATCCGCCCCATATATGTAAGCATCCTTAACCATGGCAGGATTGCTTGCAGGAAGGAACATCATAGTTCTTCTTAAACGCTCCATTACTCAATTACCTCCCAATCAATCTTCTCTTTTACCCCAGCAGCTCTGTGCGCTGCACATTGAACTCTAGCCTTTATTGTGCAATCCAGTGCTCCCTTGTCATTAGCTACTACTCTAGCATTTTCTACCTTTAACCCCTCTAGAGTTTCTAATATGACCTTTCTTATTTGTCTTCCAAATTGCTTTTCTACGCTGCTCTTTAGTTCAATTTCTATTCCTGCCTCATCTTTAGGCTCAATAATTATTTGAATGTCGCTGGACTCCAATGTTCCAGCTATTGAGTTATTAATTAGCTTCATAATTGGCCCTCCCATATTCATTTTGTACCTACTTTATTATAGAATACGGAACGTTTTCACCCAAGTTTTTTTGGTGTTTCTCGTGTATTTTTGGTGTTCTTTTCATGTACTTTTGATAAACCTTTGAAACATTTGCTAAATGACCAAACTGATTTGAAGAAGGACTTGAAGAAAATTTATAGAATATATGTATTATTACCTTGGCTATAGGTATTACTTAAGAAATTTGTAAGAAATAAGTCAAGTTTATTGTAAGTTTAAAAATATACAATATGTATAAAGGTTTAATGGAAAGATGGTGCGCATATGGGAGATGCAAGAATTTTAGTTGTAGATGATGATAAGGAGATAGCTAAAGCTATTGAAAAGCTGCTAATCCGTGAAGGATATGAGGTAATTAAAGCTTACAACGGTATGGATGCTCTAGAGGCTGTGGTAGCAAATGATATTCAGCTTATTTTACTGGACGTGATGATGCCAAAGCTTGATGGGCTTTCTACTACCTTGAAAATCCGGGAGCGTAGAAATATTCCAATCATCATTTTGTCAGCAAAATCAGAAGACAGCGATAAAATCCTGGGACTTTCCATGGGTGCTGATGACTACATTACAAAGCCCTTTAATCCACAGGAGCTTATGGCAAGGGTAAAGAGTCAGCTAAGACGATATATGCATCTTGGGGATATGGGAAATACGGCAAGGTCATCGCAAATCAAAGTTGGAGGACTATGCCTTAATACAGACACAATGCAGCTGACAGTAGATGGTGAGCAAGTTAAGCTTACAGCAAAAGAATTTAAAATTTTAGAGCTTCTGATGACTAACGCTGGAGTTGTTTTTTCAGCGGAAAAAATTTATGAACGTGTCTGGAACGAGGTAGCCTACTCTGTTGAAAATACTGTAATGGTGCATATAAGGCGTATCCGTGAAAAAATTGAAATCAATCCTAAAGAGCCAAAATATTTAAAGGTGGTGTGGGGCATTGGCTACAAAATTGAGAAACTTTAGAACAAGCATGGCAACAAAAGTTATAGCCTTTATTTTGGTTGTAATCTGTATAACAGCAGCAGTGGTGCAAGCACAATATTTAACATATCAGAATCCAAAGCTGGAAGCCTTATTTGTTAAGGAATATAAGGACAGCGATGACTTTCTTCAAAATTACGCTTATAATGCCATAGAAAGTGCTTCATTAATGCTTAATGGCAAAGATAAGCTGCAAAACAGCAGCTTTTACTACTATATTTCAGATGGTGAAAAAACCTATTCAAATACTGAAAACAAAGATAGAAGCTTTTTTCAGCAGTACGGCAGTGCCTTTTATGCTTTTGAAAAAGGTGCCTGGTCCTTTGGAGAAAATACCAATGCTAAAGCAGTTTCACGTTATGGCTATGGTTTAAACGACAAATCTACTATATATATTGCCTTTCCTGATGAGTTTATAAAAGATAAGCAGCTGGAGTGGGCAGAAAAAAGATTTAATCTTAGGCCAATTGTGATAAACCTGGCTAGCTTAACTGTATTGGCATTGCTTCTCGTAATCTTTTTAATAAGTGTCACTGGAAGAAATCCAGAGGATAAGGAACTTCATTTATCCAAGCTAGATAGAATTTACTCTGATATATTGATTTTTTTCTTTATACCAATTGGAGTGTTATGGCTAAAAAGTGTATTTGATCCACCTTTTGTAGGTTCCTATACAGCAGGCAGGCTAAGTATAAATCACATTTATAATCTGATTTGTACTGGTGGAATAACCGCTGCTGCATCAACAGTCTGTGGTATTCTGCTACTATCTATTGTTCGTAAAATCAAAGCAGACAAGTTTTTGAAACACAGCCTGATATTTAAGGTTTCATACGCGGTTTATGATTTCTTTAAAAGCCTTTTTGATGGAAGAATATTTGAAAAATACCCATTAACAAAGTCGCTTTTCTATAGGCAGCTTCTATTTATTTCAGCAAGCGCAGTATTGGTGTTTTTTACCTTCATATTTTTGCTTACTGCGACACCGCTGATTCTTGTACCACCAGCTTTAGAAATTGTAATTATCTATTGGTATATCAAAGGCAACAATAAGACTTTTACAGATAGAAATAAAGGCTTTAATGAAAGCCTGGAGGAGCAGATGAGGGCAGAACGGATGAAAATTGCCTTGGTTACAAATGTTTCTCATGATCTGAAAACGCCGCTTACGTCAATTATAAGCTATGTGGATTTGTTGTCTATGGAAGAAGATCTGTCTGAAACAGCTAGTGATTATGTAAAGATACTAGCGGAAAAATCAAATAGACTTAAAAATATTGTAGCAGACCTCTTTGACCTTGCTAAAAGCACAAGCGGCGATATTTCACTGGACTTAGAAACTCTTGATTTAAAAAAGCTAATTGAACAAACCTTAGGTGATATGGAGGATCAAATAGAAAGGACAGGACATCAGATTAAAACGAACCTTGTTGAAAAGCCTGTAAATATTGTTGGGGACGGTAAAAAACTGTATCGCGTATTTCAAAATGTTATTGATAATGCACTTAAATACTCACTTAAAGACACAAGAATCTTTGTTGAGCTTGAAGAAACCAACGAAAAAGCAGTTGCTACAATTAAAAATATAGCAGGGTACGAAATGGATTTTACTGCTGACGAAATACTCCAGAGATTCAACCGTGGAGACAAATCAAGGACCACCGAAGGCAGCGGCTTAGGCCTTTCAATAGCTGAAAGTTTTACAAAGGTCTGCGGAGGAGATTTCAAAGTAGAAATAGATGGAGATTTATTTAAGGTTATAATTAGTTTTAACCATATTAGGTAAAGCTAAGTGTAAAATATGATAAGTTAAGCAGCACCTATAGAAAGAAATTCTTGTAATCCAAAAACTCCCCTTAAGGTAGAAAGATTAATAAAAATCTTTCTACCTTAAGGGGAGCAAATCGTTTTTTACTTAATAACTTATTTATTCTCAGGATTTAAACTTTTGTTATAATAAATTAAATCAGCCCGTTTATCCCATCCAATTGACTTCCAAAACGCATTTCCTATATCATTATCCTTAAAAACAACTAAGCCTGCTTTTGTGATCCCTTCTTCATCTAACGCCTTGTAAACAGCCTCCACTAACTTTCTTCCAATACCTTG
>CAZMQY010000253.1:0-5515 GCA_964568335.1 uncultured Clostridium sp. | reverse complement strand
GCCTCGAAGTATTCTCCTATGAATGCAGCTCCAATAACTGCTAAAGTAACTAATGCGTCGATTCCAAGTATTTTATATTTTAAGGCTCTTAGGGCATTTAGCACTATAGGATATCCTGCAATAAGTGATGCAACTAATAGTAATATATCAGCTATATTTGCAGAAAGATTCAGCCTTCTTAATAATAAAGCTGCAGCTATTATAATACCTGAAACATAAACTCTTTGATCTTTGCTAATTTTCATTTCCCTCTAACCTCCTTTACAATATAGCTGTATCCAAGTACACACTTGAATTTAAGCATAAATTTGGATACATAAGTTTTAGTATTACTTTTCCCCTAGTACATCAAAACCTAGCTTTTCAATGGTAGTTCTAATTTCACTTCCAAGAACAATACTTTCATCAAAATTTACTTTAACCTTGCTAGCATTAAATAGTACTTGAATCGCATTAACACCTTTAATCTTTTTAACAGTTCCCTCAATTTTTAGCGCACAGCTTGGGCAGGTTAATGTTTCTAATTGATAAGTTTTATTTGTCATAATAAATACCTCCTGTAAAAACTCTTTAACTTTACTTTGTAAGTTTATTATAATTGCAATGAAAAATTAAAACCTTGATATATGTCAAATTTATTTTAATATATTAAAAAAGACACATTAATAACTGATTATCAGTCATAATGTGTCTTTGTATTTTAATATTTATAAAGCAACAATTTCCTTAGTGTCTCTTGCTATCATAAGCTCTTCATTTGTTGGGATTACAAGCACCTTAACCTTTGAATCCGCTGCACTTATATCTGCTGCCTTACCAAAGATATTATTCTTTTCCTTGTCAATTTTAACTCCTAAGAACTCTAAACCTTCACAGCAAGCCTCTCTGGCAGCTGCTGAATTTTCTCCAATTCCAGCAGTAAAAATTATGCAATCTACTCCTCCTAAAACCCCTGCATATTTGCAGATAAAACCTTTAATTTTATAGTGGAACACATCTAAAGCAAGCTTTGCTCTCTTGTTTGTCTCCGCAGCAGCCCAAAGGTCTCTAAAGTCGCTGCTTACTCCAGAAATTCCAAGAACTCCTGATTTTTTATTTAGTATGCTTGTTACTTCCTCAATGGGCATGTTTAGCTCTTCCATCATATAGGCTATAATAGCTGGGTCAATGTTTCCTGATCTGGTTCCCATTGCAATACCAGCCAATGGCGTAAAGCCCATGCTTGTCTCAATTGATTTTCCTTCCTTTATTGCTGCAAGGCTTGCTCCATTTCCTAAGTGGCAGGAAATAATCTTTAAATCCTTAATATCCTTGTCCATCATTTCTGCAGCTGCATGAGCAACATATTTGTGTGAGGTTCCATGGAATCCATACTTTCTTATTTTATTGTTTTCATATAATTCATATGGCAGAGGATATAAATATGCATGCTCTGGCATAGTTTGATGGAAAGCTGTATCGAATACCGCTACCATTGGCGTATTTGGCATCAAAGCTTTACAAGCATTAATTCCAGTAATGTTTGGCGGGTTATGAAGCGGTGCTAATTTTGAGCACTCCTCTAAAGCCTGCATTACCTTCTCATCAATCAACACTGAGCTTGAATAGAATTCTCCACCGTGAACAACTCTGTGTCCTACTGCAGAAATTTCGTTTATACTGCTTATTACTCCATTAGTTCCATCCACTAGTGTAGCAAGCACAAGCTGGATTGCTTCTTTGTGATCCTGCATGCTTTGCTTTACTATGTATTTTTCTCTTCCTTCTACCTTTTGTGTAAGAGCAGAGCCTTCAATACCGATCCTTTCAACCAAACCTTGTGCAAGGCACATTTCGTTCTCCATATTAATCAACTGATACTTTAACGAAGAACTTCCACAGTTAATAACTAATACTTTCATAACTTTCCCCTTCCCAGTAGCTTTTATATTTTCAGCCTGATCAATATTACGATTGTAATATTATCTAGCTATTTTATGTATAGTTACAAGTTTCATGCTTATTATACATCATATATTATGAATTGTATATCATATATCGAAAGATGTACCAAATTGTTTACGTATTTTTGGTGTTTTTTATTTTGAACATTATAAAAATGCAGTAAATTAGCAAAAGCTAATTTACTGCATTAAACCACAGCCGCCATACATATTAAAATCTTTTACTATTTTAAGCTGCGCCTTTTATTTAAGCTTAGGAGCTAAATGAATAGCCTCGCCTTTCAATCCCATAACTGCCTCTGTGAACGCCTCAGAAAGGGTAGGATGCGCATGAATAGTACTTTTAATCTGATCTATCTTCATATTATTAGCTATAGCCAAGGTTCCTTCATGAATTAAATCAGAAGCATGAGGCCCCATAATGTGAACTCCAACTATTGCATCCTCTACAGCAATAACCTTAATAAAACCTTCGCCTTCGCCAAGGGCAAGGGCCTTGCCATTAGCGCCGAACATAAACTTGCTTACCTTATAAGACAATCCTTCCCTCTTAGCTTCATCTTCAGTTATGCCAACGGATGCCACTTCAGGGAATACGAATATACAGCTTGGTACTACGTGACTTAAAGCAGCAGAATCTATTCCCATAATTTTTTCAGCTGCTAAGATTCCTTGATGGGAAGCTGCATGAGCTAGCATAATTTTGCCATTTACATCACCAACAGCATATATCCCCTTAACATTAGTTTCGAAGTTTAAATCTACTTTAATACCCTTTTTATCAAAATCTATTCCAATGCCATCAAGGTTAAGCCCTTTTACCACAGGAGTTCTTCCTGCAGAGATAAGCACCTTCTCAGCCTCAATTTTCAGTTCACCTTTTTTGCCTTCTCCGTAAACTATATATCCATCAGAACATTTTTCAATTTTAGTTACCTTCGTTGACAGATTTATATCAATGCCTTTCTTTTTAAGTGCTACTGTCAGTCTCTTTGTAATATCACTGTCAGTTGGTCCTAAAATATTTGGCATAAATTCAATAACGCTAACCTTTGTTCCCATTGCGTTAAATACGCCTGCCAGCTCCATACCTATAACTCCGCCGCCAATAACCGCTAGAGAATTTGGAATACTATCAAAGTTCAATATATCCTCACTAGTATAAATACCTTCTGCATCAGCCCCCTCAATAGGAGGAATAGCTGGAGCCGACCCTGTAGCGATTATAATGTTATCAGCGCTTAATTCTTTTATACTTCCATCTTCCGCTGTAATTTCAATAGTATTCTTATCTCTAAACCCTGCAGTTCCATTTATCACTTCAACATTGTTAGCCTTTAAAAGCTGTGCAACTCCACCTACCAGCTGATCGATTATACATTGCTTTCGGCAGTGTATTTTCTCAATATCTATGTCAAAACCATTGATGCTTATTCCAAACTCATCTATATTTCTTAATGTGTTTAATATTTCAGCATTTCTATATAAAGCTTTTGTTGGAATACAGCCTCTATTCAAACAAGTGCCTCCCAGCTTATCCTTTTCTATTACACACACCTTAGCTCCAAGTTGAGCAGCCCTAATTGCAGCTACATAGCCTCCAGGTCCGCCGCCTATAACAATAATATCCTTATCCATTTCATCAACCTCGCAATATTTTTTAGATCTTATTACTTCTTACAAAACAAGGTATACATGAATAAAATTTCCCCTTAACTCATGTATACCTTATATAATTATTTACTGTACTTTAATACTGGAGTTCTTGCAGCCTTAACATCATCTACTCTTCTTACAGCAGTATTGTGTGGCGCACTCTTTAGAAGCTCTGGATTTTCAACAGCTTCCTTTGCAATTGCTATCATAGCCTCAATAAAGGCATCCAAGGTTTCAACGCTTTCAGTTTCAGTAGGCTCTATCATAAGGGCACTTTCAACAATCAGTGGGAAATATATAGTTGGCGGATGATATCCATAGTCTATAATTCTCTTAGCCACATCTAAAGTTGATATTCCAGCAGCATAATCTTTTAAGCCAGCTAAAACAAATTCATGCTTGCAAACTGTATCCAAGGATACATAATAATCCTTAAGCTTTTCTTTCATGTAGTTGGCATTTAGAACCGCTGTTTCACTTACCTTTTTAAGTCCCTCTGCTCCCATAGTAAGAATATAGGTATAAGCTCTTACAAGTATTCCAAAGTTCCCATAGAAGCTTTTTATCTTACCTATTGATAGCGGCTTGTCATAATTTAATACATATTCCTCATCAATCTTTTCAATAAAAGGCACTGGAAGATATGGTATTAAATCTTTTTTAACTCCAACAGGACCGCTTCCAGGACCTCCTCCACCATGAGGAGTTGTGAAGGTCTTGTGAAGATTTAAGTGAACAATATCAAAGCCCATATCTCCAGGTCTTGTTATACCCATGATAGCATTAGTGTTAGCTCCATCATAATACAGCAGTCCACCAGCTTCATGTACAAGCTTTGCAATTTCACTTATATTAGTCTCAAACAAACCAAGGGTACTTGGGTTAGTAAGCATAAGCCCTGCAGTATCTTCACCTAAAACAGCCTTTAAGTTTTCTAAATCTACTGCTCCGTTTTCATCTGACTTTATTTCAACCACATCAAAGCCTGCAACAGCAGCACTTGCTGGATTAGTACCATGAGCAGAATCAGGACAAATTATCTTCTTTCTGTTATAATCTCCTCTGCTCTCATGATAAGCTTTCATGATCATAAGACCAGTTAGTTCTCCATGAGCACCTGCAGCTGGCTGAAGTGTGAAGCCGTCCATTCCTACTATTTCCGCAAGCTTTCCTTCTAAATTATACATAAGCTCAAGACAGCCTTGTGTAGTCGCTTCTGGCTGATATGGATGAACCCCTGCAAAATGAGGGTCTGATGCCGTATCCTCGTTAATTTTGGGGTTATACTTCATTGTACAGGAGCCAAGAGGATAAAATCCAGAATCCACACCATAGTTTTTATTTGATAATAAAGTATAGTGCCTTATAACATCTACTTCGCTAACCTCAGGAAGTTCTAAAGGCTTTTTTCTAAGCAGCCCCTCTGGGATTAAATCTTCATTGCAGCACTCAGGTACATCGCAGCTTGGAAGAGAATATGCTTTTCTTCCTTCTTTTGATACTTCAAATATTAACTTACTATATTCCTTCATACTATCCCCTCCATAAGCTGAACTAACTTATCTATTTCTTCTTTGCTTCTCTTTTCAGTTACGCAGAATAAAAGAGAATTCTTAAGCTCTGGATAGTCTTTTTCTAAGGAGTAGCCCCCTAAAATACCTGCCTGCAAAAGTTCATCCTTAACCTTATCTGAATCTGCTGTAGTTTCTACCGCAAATTCCTTAAAGAAAGGCTTGTTGAATACAGCTTTACAAGCTCCTGATTTTATCAGCTGATTATAGGCATAGTGAGATTTTCTCATACATTGCTCTGCAACTTCCTTAATGCCTTCCTTGCCCATAATAGACATATAAACCGCAGCAGCAAGTGCATTTAAGGACTGATTTGAGCAGATGTTTGAGGTTGCCTTTTGTCTT
>CAZMQY010000252.1:0-5522 GCA_964568335.1 uncultured Clostridium sp. | reverse complement strand
GTGCCTATTATTTAGCGGTGGAGCTTATTTCACACACTGATGGCAGAGTAGATGAAAATAATATTGAAACCTTTTTAAATGCTTATCAGAAAAATACGATGCTTACTATGGGTGAGCTTTGGGCTCTTCCCATTATGATTAGAATTGCACTTATACAAAATATAAGCAAGATAGCTGAGAGGATCATTTATGCGCAGGAGGAAAAAAAGAGGGGGGAAGCATTAGCTGATAAGCTTATCAATAGTTATAATGAGAATACACTTGAGAAGGAACTGAAGTTTCTAAAAGAAATCAGCGAACCTTTAAGTTCTCACTTTACAGAAAGATTTTTAAAGGTTTTAAGAGATAATGGGATTGATAATACAGAGGTTTATAATTGGCTTGACGAAACACTTGGATTCCAGCAGACCAATACTGAAAGGATGATAACCTCCGAGCATCAAAAGCAGGCTAGTTTTCAAATTTCAATTGGAAACTCTATATCTAGTATAAGAGAAGTAGAAGCCTTAAATTGGAGAGAGGCCTTTGAAAGATTAAGTTTCGTAGAGTCTGCTTTAAGAGAGGATCCTAGTAAGATTTATAAGAAAATGGATTTTGAGTCTAGGGATTACTATAGACATAAAATTGAAAGCATTGCAAAGAAGACAATGCATACTGAAGCTGTTATAGCCAAGAAGGCGGTAGAATGTGCTGAAAAATCAGAAGATAACAAGGAATATTCAAAACATGTTGGATATTATCTGATAGATGACGGAGTAAACAAATTAAAAGAAGTAATAAATTATAAGGATAAAGGTATAGGCTGGTTAAAGGAATTAATTAAAGAGTATAAGGTAGCTTTTTATATTGGAACTATAGTATTTGCCACTCTTCTATTATGCTTTGCCGAAATTGCCTTTCTCGCTTATGAATACAATAACATGACCTTTTGGAAGTACATAATAGCTTCCATAGGGCTATTAATACCTAGCAGTGAAATTGTAGTTTCAATTTTAAATTGGAGTATTAACCATTTAATCTCCCCAAGGTTTGTTCCAAAGCTGGAGCTTATAGAAGGAATACCGGAAGAGAGCAGCGCAATAGTTGTTATACCAACGCTTTTAGGAAGTAAAGAAAGAGTACATGACCTAATAAGCGACATGGAGGTTTATTATTTAGCTAATCAGGAGAAAAATCTTTACTTTGCTCTTTTAGGAGATTTTAAAGACAGTATTTTTCAACATGAGGAAGAGGATAGTAAAATAGTTGATACAGCATTAGAACATATTAAAGTATTAAATGAAAAGTATGCTGAAACTGGAAAAGATATTTTTTACTTCTTGAATAGATATAGGCAATATAATGAGAAAGAAGAGCTTTGGCTTGGTTGGGAAAGAAAGCGTGGAAAGCTTATGGAATTTAATACGCTTTTAAGAGGTGATAACTCCACCAGCTACAATGTTATAAGCAGCGATATATCTAAACTTCAAAAAGTGAAATATGTTATTACTTTAGATGCAGATACAAAGCTTCCAAGAGATGCTGCTAGAAAATTAATTGGTGCAATGAGCCATGTGCTTAATAAGCCCTATTTGGATTATGATAATAAAAAGGTACTAAGAGGCTACGGTCTCATGCAGCCAAGAGTTAGTGTAGGAACTATAGCTGCCAATAAAACAATGTTTTCAAAAATCTTCTCAGGAGAAACTGGTATTGATATGTACACTACAGCAGTTTCTGATGTATATCAAGATGCCTTTGGAGAGGGGATTTTTACTGGTAAGGGCATATATGATGTGGATGTGTTCAATTTTGTGCTTACGGAAGAAATTCCTGAAAACACTGTTTTAAGTCATGATTTGCTGGAAGGTTCTTATGCAAGAACAGCTCTTGTAACTGATGTTGAGCTAATAGATGGTTATCCTGCCTACTATAACTCCAGCTCTATGAGACTACATAGGTGGACTAGAGGAGATTGGCAGCTTATAGGCTGGCTTTTTAAGAAATCACCATTAAATACATTATCAATGTGGAAAATACTTGATAATTTACGAAGAAGCCTTTTGGCACCTTCAATAATACTTTTAGTAATGTTGTCCTTTTGGGTTCTTCCTCACAGTGAGCAATGGCTGATTGTGGCCTTACTTGCCTTGCTTTGTCCAATTCTTTTTGATGTATCAGAAGCTGTAACAGCACCTATAAAAGGAATAAGTCTTTCAGGAAGGATAAACAATGGAAAGCTGGCTGTTGAACAAGTGTTTTTAATATTCTGCTTCCTGCCTTATCAAGCTTATTTAATGATAGATGCTGTAATAAGAACCTTATACAGGCTAATAATAAGCAAGACAAAGCTTTTGGAATGGCAGACCGCAGCTGATGTAGAAGCAAAGCTTGGCAGAAAGCCTAAAAATTTCATAACAGCTATGTGGCCTGGAAGTTTAATAGCTATTTTAATACTAGCTTTGGCCTATAATAACTCAGCTAATGCAGGACTATTAATGCTTCCTTCTTGCTTGTTTTGGTTCATAAGTCCGCTTATAGCCTATTATATAAGTATAGAGAAAAAGAAAGCCCAAATAGAGCTAAGCAGTGAGCAGTTTGATAGGCTTAGAAAACTAAGCAGAAAGACTTGGGCTTATTTTGAGGATTTTGTTAATGAAAAAAATAATTATTTAGCACCAGATAATTTTCAGGAGAATCCTCCAAATGGTGTTGCTACAAGAACCTCCCCAACAAATATGGGAATGGGCTTAACTTCAAACCTAGCTGCATACGATTTAGGTTATATAGGAATTGTGGAAGCTATAGAGAGAATGGAAAAAATAATAACTAGCATGGAAAATATAACCAGATATAAGGGGCACTTTTATAATTGGTACGATACTGTTACTACGGATCCTCTTTATCCAAGATATATTTCTACAGTAGACAGCGGAAATCTTGTTGGTTATTTGTGGTTAACCTCCGAAAGCCTTAAGGAATATAGCCAGACTCCTATTATAAAAAGCAGCAGGTTTCAGGGGTTATGCGATACTCTAGAATTAAGCAGCGAGGACATCGAAGCAGCAGCTGATATCAAGGATTTCTATTCAATAATAATTCAGGATATAAGGGAAGCTCCGCTAGATATTATAGCATTGAGAAGAACCTTAATGGGTGTGGGGAGCAAAATAGCAGAAATAGAGAAGATTAAGGGGTGCGAGGATTTATATTGGAATTCAAAGGCTAAGGGTGAAGTGAACAACTATTTAAATGAGCTTCAGAAGCTTTTTCCTTGGATTGATTTAATAGAGAAGGCGCCAGCAAGTATGGAACCTTTAATTCATAGACTTAAGCTTATGCCAATTCAAGTTTCCTTGAGCAATTTTAGTGAAGAAATCCATAAGATAATAAATGAGAGTGAAAGAAGAAGACGCCATTCATCAGTTGAAGCCTCAGAAAAAGAATGGATGAAGAAACTGGAATCATTTTTAGCTAAAAGCAAAAATGAGATGGAAGATATATTTCATAGAATCAAGAATTTAATGGATAGGCTTAACAATATGGCGGATTCTACGGATTTTGCAATGCTCTATGATAAAAAGAGACAGCTTTTCGCTATTGGTTACGATGTGGAAAAAGATAGCTTAGGCAACTCTCATTACGATTTATTAGCCTCAGAGTCCAGGCAAGCTAGCTTCGTAGCCATAGCAAAGGGAGACGTGGAGCAGAAGCATTGGTTTAAGCTAAGCAGAGCAATGACTCTTATGGGAAGAAGCAAGGGCTTAGTTTCCTGGAGTGGAACCATGTTTGAATACTTAATGCCTCTGCTAATAATGAAAGCTTATCCTGATACCTTGCTCAATGAGACTTATAGGGCGGTAATTGAAGGACAAAAGAAGTATGCAAGAGAAAGAGGAGTAAGCTGGGGAATTTCTGAATCTGCATACCATGTCTTTGATCCAGCCTTAAATTATCAATACAAAGCTTTTGGAGTTCCTGGTATTGGTCTAAAAAGAGGTCTTGTAAATGAGTTGGTTATTTCTCCATACTCAACAGTAATGGCTCTTCAAATTGATATTCAAGGTGCAATGAACAATATGAAACAGCTTATTGATGAGGGCTTAGAAGGAAGATATGGTTTTTATGAAGCTATTGACTACACTAAGGATAGACTGCCTAAGGGACAAAAGAAAGCTATAATAAAGTGCTTCATGGTTCATCATCAGGGCATGAGTCTTATGGCATTAAACAATGTATTAAATAATAATATTTTTCAAAAGCGGTTTCATAGAATCCCTAAGGTTAAGGCTACTGAACTATTACTTCAGGAAAGGGTTCCGAGAAGAGTTGTATATGACAGGGAACAGCATTTTGAGGTAGTGGATTTAACGGAAGAAAAACAAAATATTGTTGTTAGAAGCTTTAATACTGCAAAAGCTGCAGTGCCTGAAACTCATCTTCTATCAAATGGAGCATATTCTATAATGCTTACTAACAGCGGCAGCGGCTATGGAAAATTAAATGATATGACAGTGTATAGATGGAGAGAGGACCTAACCTTAGATAATACTGGCATGTTTTTCTACATTAAAAATCTAAATTCCAATGAATATTGGAGCGCTGCTTATGAACCCTGCAGACATGAAGGAGAAAGCTATCAAGTTACCTTCTCCTTAGATAAGGCAGAATTTAAGAGAAGGGATGGTAATCTTTCCACCTATACGGAAATAGCAGTGTCTCAGGAGGATAATGCTGAAGTAAGAAAGATATCCATAACAAATCACAGTCAGCATTTAAGAACAGTTGAGATAACAAGTTACTGCGAGGTAACATTGGCTCCCTATAATGCTGATATTGTTCATCCAACCTTCAGCAATCTGTTTATTAGGACGGAGTTTGTAGATAATCCCTGCTGCATTATTGCAAATAGAAGGCCAAGAGCAAAGGGGCAAAAGAAGCCTCATGTGGTTCAGACCATAGCTGTACAGGGTGAAACAGTTGGAACTATTCAGTACGAAACAAGCAGAGCAAACTTCTTAGGCAGAGGCAGAGATGTTTCAAATCCTCAGGTTATGGAAAATGATGCACCTCTTAAAAATTCTATTGGTGCGGTGCTTGACCCTATAATAAGCATTAGGAGAAGGCTTAAACTAAAAGCTGGAGAAACTGTGAAAATTGCATACACCACAGCTGTAGCGGACAATAGAGAAGAAGCCATTGAACTGGGAAGAAAATACAGCGAAATGCATAATGTTAACAGAGTATTTGAGCTTTCTTGGACTCAAAGTCAAGTAGAGTTGAAATATCTTGGCATAAAATCCACTCAGGCTAACTTGTATCAAAACATGGCTTCTAAGATTTTGTTCATAAACTCTAATCTGAGAGCAAGAGAGCAGCTTATTAAAAACATAAGTAAATCTCAATCAGCCTTATGGCCTTATGGTATTTCAGGAGATTTGCCAATACTTTCAATAATTATAAGAAGTGAAGCGGATGTGGACTTAGCCAGACAGGCTCTTCAGGCGCATGAATACTTAAGTATAAAAGGCCTAAAGACAGAT
>CAZMQY010000251.1:0-5534 GCA_964568335.1 uncultured Clostridium sp. | reverse complement strand
TACGGACAACTTGCGAATAGAATGAGCATGTAAAGTTGTCCCGGCCCATCAATAATCATTAGTCTTATATGTGCAGTGAAAGTTTTCGCAAGTATCATAGAACATGTGGAATTTCAACATTACCCTTAAACATAGCCAAAATAAAAGTTATGCTAAAATTACCGCTGCAATATATCATAATCTATTTTGAAACGACCCTTTATACATTGCTAATTATACATTATTAACTCTTAATTGATTTAAGCATTCGCAGGTAGTGGTTTGCTTCTCTCAGTACGTGGTCACTTAAGAGAGGAGGAATGATAGACCTAATTTTGCATTCAAGAATACCTACTGCGCCTTGTCTTTTGAAATTTCTAAGCTCTGTTACAAGGGCGATGCTCTCACGGGTAATTGCTGGAAGGGCACTTGGGTTTTCTGCAAGAGCAATTGTCTTCGCAAGTAGTGCTTCAAATTCATCAGCAAAGTTGTTTGCTTTTTTTAAAAGAGCCTTTTCTGATGGATCCAGGTAGCCTCTTATAAATTCTGAGTGTTCTCCCATAATATCATTCCAAAAGATTTCAAGCTCAATCAATTCTTTGATACTGTCTATTGAATCTCTCTGTTCAAGCTTTCTAAGCATCATTGCCCCAAATTCAGACTCTCTTGTTACATGTTCAAGCATTAGTGGATAAGTGTAGCTAAAGGCTTTGCAGCTTAAGATGTCTTTTATTAGTTTAGTAAGGAAAGCCACTGTTTTCTCTGTTAGAGCAAGTACTGCTTTATTTAGCTCTGATACACTAGCTATTAATTCTGGATCCCTTCTCATTTTTGCATTAGCGACTAAATTTAGTTCTCTCTTTGTTATATCTGTATTTATAGGCAGCCCTGTTAGAAATTGTGTAGCCTCTTCAGCTGGAAGGGTAAGCTCTGTCACAATTTCATCAGAGGTTAACACTTCTGGGCTAACTACATCTGGAGCCATGGAAACAGCCCTGGATAAAAGCATTTCATAGGAATTTTTTACTCCTAAAAGCTGCAGTACAATATTCCTGTCCTTTGGAGGAAGTGAGGCTGCTGCAAAAATAGCATGTTCTTTTGCAATTCTTAAGAAAAATAAGTTGAATTCAATGGAATGTCTTACATATTGCTGGTCAGATAACACAATATCCCCTCTCTGTAAATTGATTAAAATATAATATCCACATTTACTATGATATGTTGGTTGTAAGATAATGTTATTAAATAATTCATCTTTATTCATTACAAAGATTTTATTAATTGAAGCTTTTCACCATGTAAATGAGCATGATCATCACAACCACTAAAAGGAAGATGGTGATGTAGAGAAGTATATTTTACGAATTATATTTGAAGCGCAACAATTAATATATGCCATAATACGAATAATATTTGAAAAATTGAATATAATGTATTGTAAAATTCGTTAGTAAATGTTACTATAATTATAAGATAATTAAATATTAAACCATCCATATAATCTCGATAATAGGGTTCGAGAGTCTCTACGAGGAAACCGTAAATTTTCTGTCTATGGGTGAGTCCATATTTAGCTGCATTTAATGTGCAGTAAATTCGTCATCCTTAAAATCCATTTTGGACTTACCTATATTCTGGGCTAAGTTTAAAATGGATTATTTTTTTATTATAAGGAGGTTTGGCATGAGCAGCAGAGTGATAAGACTTTATGTTGAAAAAAAGTCAGGTTTTGATGTTGAGGCACAGCATTTGCTAAATGATTTAAAGCTTAATCTTGGAATGGATAAGATCCAAGGATTAAAGATTATAAACAGGTATGATATAGCTGGCCTTTTAAAGGCGTCTTACGAAAAGGCAAGAGATTTAATATTTTCTGAGAAAACAGTGGACAATGTTTATGAGGAAGAACTGCCAATTAAAGAGGGCAGTAAATGTTTTGCAATGGAATATTTGCCCGGACAATATGATCAAAGATCCGATTCAGCAATTCAATGTATACAAATCTTAACAGAAACCGATACAGCAGTAGTTAATTCAGCGAAAATTATAGTTATTGATGGAAATGTAAGCGAAGAAGAGTTAAACAAAATAAAAAACTATTGTATTAATCCTGTAGATTCTAGAGAAGCCTCCCTTGAGAAACCAGATAGTCTTTATAAAGAGATTGAGATTCCAGCTAATGTAATGACATTAAATAATTTTATTAATTATGATGAAGATCAATTAAAAATATTTTTAGATAAATTTAATTTGGCCATGAGCTTTCAAGATTTATGCTTTTGCAGGGATTACTTTAAGGAAACCGAAAAGCGAAATCCTACTTTAACTGAATTAAGAGTCATTGATACTTATTGGTCAGATCACTGCAGACATACTACCTTTATGACCTCCATAGAAGAGGTAAGAATAGAAAAAGGAACATATACTGAGCCTATTGCTAAATCTTATGAGGAATATTTAAAGACTAGAGAATTTGTGTATGAAGGTAAAAATAAAGACATAAGCCTTATGGATATTGCTGTTATAGGCATGAAGGAGCTTAGAAAAAAAGGACTTCTTCAGGATTTGGATGTTTCAGAGGAAATCAATGCCTGCAGTATAGAAATTGACGTAGATGTCGATGAAAAAGCTGAAAAATGGCTTTTAATGTTTAAAAACGAAACTCATAATCATCCAACAGAAATTGAACCCTTTGGGGGAGCAGCTACATGCTTAGGAGGGGCTATCAGAGATCCACTTTCAGGCAGGGCTTATGTTTATCAAGCCATGAGAGTAACAGGAAGCGGTGACCCGAGGACAAAAATTGATAATACTCTTTCTGGAAAGCTTCCTCAAAGAAAAATAACTATAGGTGCAGCTCAAGGCTACAGCTCCTATGGAAATCAAATTGGACTTGCAACAGGACAAGTTTCTGAGATTTATGATGAAGGTTTCATAGCTAAAAGAATGGAAGTAGGAGCAGTTATAGCTGCAGCGCCAAAGGAGAACGTGGTAAGGGAAAAGCCAGCCTGCGGTGATTTGGTAATACTTATTGGAGGCAGGACAGGAAGGGATGGCTGCGGAGGTGCTACTGGTTCCTCTAAGGAGCATGATGAAGCTTCAATTTTGACCTGCGGTGCAGAGGTGCAGAAGGGTAATCCTGTAACAGAAAGAAAGATTCAAAGATTATTTAGAAATAAAGAAGCCAGCAAAATAATAAAAAGATGCAATGACTTTGGAGCTGGAGGAGTTTCTGTTGCTATAGGTGAGCTTACAGAGGGTCTTGTAATAAATTTAGATTTAATACCTAAGAAGTATGAAGGCTTAGATGGAACTGAGCTTGCTATATCGGAATCTCAGGAGAGAATGGCTGTGGTAGTAGCAAAGGAAAATGCTTCAAAGCTCATAAGCTTAGCTGAGGAGGAAAATCTAGAAGCTACAGTAGTTGCTGAAGTTACTGATGACAGAAGACTTACTATGAATTGGAGAGGAAGTCGTATAGTAAGCCTTAGCAGAGATTTTCTTGATACAAACGGAGTTAGGCAGAGCACTAAGGTCATTATTCAGGCTCCATCAGAAGAAGATAATTATTTTAGAACTATAGATGATGAAGGTAGTTCAAGCCTCAAGGAAGCCTGGCTTTCAAAGCTTGAAGAATTGAATATATGCTCACAGAAAGGGCTGGCGGAGAGATTTGACAGCACTGTTGGGGCAGGGACGGTTATTATGCCTTTTGGTGGAAAATATCAAGCTTCACCGGCGGAGGGCATGGCTGCAAAAATACCTGTGCTTAAAGGAGAGACAAATACTGCATCTATAATGACCTATGGCTATAATCCACAAATAGGAAAGTGGTGTCCTTATCATGGTGCTGTGTACTCCATTGTTGAAGCGGCAGCAAAAATTGTGGCTATGGGTGGAGATTATAGAAAAATAAGATTATCTCTACAGGAATACTTTGAGAAGCTTGGGAAGGAACCGGTGAAATGGGGCAAGCCTTTGGCAGCACTATTAGGCGCACTGAAAGTTCAAAGGGAGCTTGGAATTCCAGCTATCGGAGGCAAGGACAGCATGTCTGGAACCTTTAAGGATTTAAATGTTCCCCCAACAGTAGTGGCTTTTGCAGTTGCTGCAAGCAACATAGATAATATTATCTCCTCTGAATTTAAAAGAGCAAACAGCAAGGTGGTTTTAGTTTCAGCTGTTAGAGATGATAAAGAACTTCCGGATTTAAATATTTTAAAAAGAAATTTTGAGAAAATTAGCGAACTCATAAACGCTGGCAGAGTATTAGCAGCATTTTCAGTTAAGGGTGGTGGAATTGCTGAGGCTGTTAGCAAAATGTGCTTTGGAAACAGAATAGGCATGAACTTTAGTGAAGATATGAAAATTGAAGAATTATTTGAGCCCAATTATGGTTCTATCATTTTAGAATTGAATGAAATCCAGAATATACAAGAAGCTTTTGGTGATGTTAATTTTAAATTCCTTGGGTACACTGGGGAAAAGGAAATAATTGAGGTATGCAAAGAAAAAATCAGCTTGGAAGAAGCTTACATGGCCTATGAAAAGGCACTTTCAGAGGTTTTTCCTGCAAAGCACAATGCTAATGACCAAGCAGTAGAAATTAAAAGCTTTAATAAAACAAATACAAAATCACCTGTAATAAAAACAGCAAAGCCTAGAATATTTATCACTGCCTTTCCGGGCACAAATTGTGAATATGATTCACAAAAGGCCTTCGAAAGGGCAGGAGGAATAGTGGATAGCTTCGTATTTAGAAACTTAACAGCTAATGCTATTGAAGAATCTATAGAGGAAATGGTTAAGAGAATAAAAACCTCACAAATCATAATGCTTCCAGGTGGGTTTAGCGCAGGAGATGAACCGGATGGATCAGGAAAGTTCATAGCTGCAGTGTTTAGTAATGAAAAAATAAAGGAAGCTGTAATGGAACTTTTAAACAAAAGAGATGGATTAATGCTTGGCATATGCAACGGCTTTCAGGCTCTTATAAAGCTTGGACTAGTCCCATATGGAGAAATACGGGATTTAGATGAAAGCAGTCCAACCTTAACCTATAACAGCATAGGCAGACATATTTCCTGCATGGCAGATACAAAGATAGTATCCAAGCTTTCTCCTTGGTTTAACAATGTAAGCCTTGGGGATATTCATACTATTCCAGTTTCTCATGGAGAGGGAAGATTTGTATGCAGTGAAGCTGAAATTAATACATTAATTGAAAATGGACAAATAGCAACTCAATATGTAGGACACAATCCAAATGGTTCTTGTTATGCAGTAGAAGGCATAACAAGCCCAGATGGAAGAGTGCTTGGAAAGATGGCGCATAGCGAGAGAACAGGCCAAGGGATTTATAAAAACATACCAGGGGAAAAAGACCAGAAATTGTTTGAAGCAGGAGTCAGATACTTTAAATAAAGTATAGATTTAATAATAATGCGGAATTCACCAGTATTATTAAACCTAGCCTAAATAAAAAATATGGAGGGAATTTTTATGAAGGTTGCAATTATTTTTGGAAGCAAATCAGATATAGAAAAAATGAAGGG
>CAZMQY010000250.1:0-5577 GCA_964568335.1 uncultured Clostridium sp. | reverse complement strand
GTATTTAAAAGGAATACTCCATTTTTCTTAAGACCTGTCAATACATCATACTTATTTACATAAGATTGATTATGACAAGCAACGAAATCAGCCTTATTTATTAAATATGGAGACTTTATTTGCTTCTTTCCAAATCTTAAGTGAGAAATTGTTATTCCACCAGACTTCTTTGAGTCATAAGCAAAATATGCTTGTGCATAAAGATCTGTATGGTCACCGATTATTTTAACAGCGCTCTTGTTAGCTCCTACTGTTCCGTCTGAACCAAGTCCCCAGAATTTGCAAGCCTTAGTTGATGGATCAGCAACATCTATTTCTTCCCCTACTGGAAGTGATGTAAATGTAACGTCATCATTTATAGCAACTGTGAATGCATTCTTTGGCTTGTCTAGCTTTAAGTTGTCAAATACAGAAACCATATGTTTAGGTGTTGTATCCTTAGAACCTAATCCATATCTTCCGCCAACTATAACTGGTCTTGTTTCACTGTCATAGAAAGCATTCTTAACATCAAGGTATAGTGGCTCACCAGCTGAACCTGGTTCCTTTGTTCTGTCAAGTACAGCTATCTTCTTAACTGTCTTTGGTATATATTTCATAAAGTGCTCTATAGAGAATGGTCTGTAAAGATGAACATTTAATAGACCAACTTTTTCTCCTCTAGCATTTAAATAATCTACAGTCTCTTCAATAGTTTCACATATTGATCCCATTGCAACTATTATTCTATCAGCATCTGCTGCTCCATAATAGTTGAACAAGTGGTAGTCTCTTCCTGTTAATTTGTTTATTTCAGCCATGTAGTTTTCTACAAGTTCTGGTATTGCTTGGTAGAATCTGTTAGCTGCTTCTCTTCCTTGGAAGTATATATCTGGGTTTTGAGCAGTTCCTCTTGTAACTGGTCTTTCTGGGTTTAAGGATTTCTTTCTGAAAGCCTTTATATCCTCTTCATCAACAAGCGCTTTTAACTCATCATACTCTAATAGCTCAATCTTTTGTACTTCATGTGAAGTTCTAAAACCATCAAAGAAGTTTAAGAATGGTACTCTTCCCTTTAAAGTTGAAAGGTGAGCTACAGCTGATAAATCCATAACTTCTTGCACGCTGCTTGAAGCAAGCAGTGCAAAACCAGTTTGTCTTGCAGCCATAACGTCTTGATGATCTCCAAATATAGAAAGTGCATGTGCAGCTATTGCTCTAGCACTTACATGGAATACAGCTGGTAGAAGCTCTCCAGCAATCTTGTACATATTTGGAAGCATTAAAAGAAGTCCTTGTGAAGCTGTAAAAGTTGTAGTGAATGCTCCAGCTTGAAGTGAACCGTGTACAGCTCCAGCTGCTCCAGCTTCTGATTGCATTTCAACAACCTTAACTTCTTGTCCAAAAATATTTTTTCTTCCGTTTGAACTCCATTCATCAACATGCTCAGCCATAGGTGAAGATGGAGTAATTGGGTAAATTGCAGCTACGTCAGTAAAGGCGTAGGCTACGTGAGCGGCAGCAGTGTTGCCGTCCATAGTTTTCATCTTTCTCATTGGGCTACCTTCTTTCCATATATATTTTAAAATAATACAGGTACATAGAAATAATGTAACAACAAAAGCACATAAAATGAAACAAAGCTTAATTCCTAATGCTTAAAATTTTTCATCATTGTTGCTTATGTAAAAAATAATAGTACAGACCCAATTACTATTATATACTATTATTTTAATAATTCAACTAAGTTGTCCCAATATTTTCTCCTTAATTCTCCTTTTTTTCCTTCAATAAAACAAAATAACCCCCGCTAGTTACACTAGAGGAGGTTTCAAAGATATTTTTATCTTGCTATAAACATTTGTGTCCAATAAATGGTTCCATCCTTGGCAAGCCCAACACCAATTTCTTTAAAGTCAGGTTTCAAAATATTTGCTCTATGACCTTGAGAATTCATCCACGCATTCATAACTTCTTGTGGAGTTCTTTGTCCCATAGCAATGTTTTCACCAGCAGTATAGAACTTAAAGCCAAAATTCTCCATCATATTAAAAGGTGACCCATAAGTTGGAGATTGATGTGAGAAATACCCCTTATTTTTCATATCTGCTGACTTATATCTAGCTACTCTTGACAGTTCCCAATTTTCCTTTAATGGTGCCAAGCCGCGCTTAGCTCTTTCAATATTAACCAGCCTTACAACTTCGCTTTCAAGCTTCTTAACATCATTTATGTTAGGAATGGTTAGTTTTTGTCCTGGAATTATTATATTTGGATTTGCAATTTGACGATTAGCACTTATGATTTCAGAAACACCAATCTGATATCTTACTGCTATTTTCCACATACTGTCTCCAGATTTAACTGTGTAAGTTATAGGTTGTGCATGTACTGCAGTTTTTGCACAAAGTAAAACAAATAAACTAAATAGAAATATACTTGCTTTTTTCATTCATTATCACCTCAACTATATTTTGTAGAAATTACAGCAATTTATTTTAAAATCTGCTGGATATTTAGAAAACTATTGGTATCATTGGTAAATTAAAAACAGAAAAAAGCTTGTAAGGTATATGACCTGCAAGCTTTTCCTATAGTTTTCTATTCTTCCATTACTTTCTTGATTTTTTCAAGAAGTATATTTCTATCCATTTCATCCACATCATCAATATAATCTAAAAGCTTTATAATTCTATCCTTAATATTTACAACAATCTTAGTTTCAATATCATTAATTATATATTTTTCTCCTGATTTCATAACTCTTGATTTATAGCCTTCAGTACATAAAAGTTCCTTAAAGCTGTTTCTAGCCTCTTCATCTCCATGAACTAGGAGAATTTCCTTTGGAGGTTTCTTGAAGCCCTTAATCCACTGTAATAATCCTTCTTTGTCTGCATGACCCGATAAACCTTGAAGAACATGAATTTGTGCATTTACTGCAATTTCCTCTCCAAAAATCCTTACTTTTTTTGATCCATCTAAAATTGCCCTACCTAGCGTACCTTCCGCCTGATAACCTACAAATACAATAGAACTCTCTTTTCGCCAAAGATTATGTTTTAAATGATGCTTTATTCTCCCTGCCTCGCACATTCCGCTAGCAGAAATAACTAATGCTCCGCTTTGTATTTTGTTTATTCTTGCAGATTCCTCGGCAGTCTCGCTAAAATTCAAACCTTCAAAATCCAAGGGGTTGTCACCTGCTTCAATAAGCTTCTTTGCATCATCATCATAAAAATCGCTGTATTTTTCAAATATTTTAGTTGATTGAGAGGCTAATGGGCTGTCTACGTATACGGTTATATTCTTTAAAGTATCATTATTAACATATTTATTAAGGACATAAAGTACCTCTTGAGTTCTTCCTACTGCAAAAGAAGGTATTATTACATTTCCTCCCCTTTTAAAAGTAGACTTTATAATTTTAATGAGCTGTTCAAACTCATTTTCTATTTTTTCATGCAGCCTGTCACCATAGGTAGATTCCATAATAACATAATCAGCATAGTCTATATTGGTAGGATCTTTAATTATGGGTAGATTTTTGTTTCCTAAATCTCCACTGTAAACAAGCTTAACTTCTCCCTTATTTTTTTCTCTAATCTTCATTTCTGTAATGGCAGCACCTAATAAATGTCCTGCTTCCTTAAATCTTATCTTGAAGCCTTCAAATATTTCAATCCATCTATTATAAGGGCAGCTTCTAAAAAGATATATAGAAACTCCTGCAAGCTTCGAAGTATATAAAGGCTCTAAAGGTTCCAAACCTTGTCGTATTCTTTTTCTGTTTTTCCATTCCGTTTCCATTTCCATAATATGACCGCTGTCAGGCAGCATAACACTGCAAAGATCTTTAGTTGCATCTGTGCAAATTACCTCTCCCTTAAAACCTCTTTTATATAAAAGCGGTATTCTTCCACTGTGATCTATGTGAGCATGAGATAATATTACATAATCTATTTCCTTAGGATTAAAATCAAAATTATCATTACCTCTTTCCTTTTCATCCTTACCCTGATAAAGTCCACAGTCTAAAAGAATCTTTTTATCATTAATTTTTAATAGATGACAGGAACCAGTGACGCATTCAGCTGCACCATAGAATTGCATTTTCATTGAATTCCCCCTTCAGCACTAATTTAAACTTATATTAATAGTATATTTAGGAGGAACCCAACAGTTGAATTAACAATTAAAAATCGCATAAAAAAATCCCTTACGGGATTTTTAAATTTATAGATGCTATCACTGATAAAATTCCAGTTTCACCTGAAAAACATCCTTTAGATTTTTATTGTTAATTTATCTGTTTGCTGTATTGTTCTATTAGCTTAACTATCTCTTCAACTCCATTGCCAATACTGCTTCTTTCCATAGTCCTAATAAAGCTTTCTCTATTTTTATAAAGCTCATTTATTTTTTGGAAAAGACTGCTTTCATTTAATTCTTCCTCTGGGAGCACCAGGCTATAACCGCTTTTTTCAAAGGAGGCAGCGTTTAAAATTTGATCTCCTCTGCTGGATTTTGCCGATAGTGGAATTAAAAGATTTGGTTTTCTAAGAGTTAAAAATTCAAAAATTGAATTGGCACCAGCCCTAGAGACTACAATATCGGCAGCTGCTAATAAATGAGGCAGTTCCTCATTGACATACTCAAATTGCTTATAATTAAGATTATCTTTATAATGTTCTTCAACATTTCCTTTGCCGCATATATGAATTATGTTGAAGTTTAGCAAAAGCTTGCCTAGATTTTTTCTAATACTTTCATTTATTGCCTTAGCTCCTAAACTTCCGCCCATAATAAAAAGCACAGGCTTGTTATCATTAAAGCCGCACAACTTCAAGCCTTTAATTTTGCTGCCTTCTAACAGTTCCTTCCTTATAGGTGTTCCTGTAAGCACAGCCTTGTTTTTATTTAGTTTATTCAAAGCCTCTGGAAAGGTTACACAAACCTTCGTACAGTAAGGCACAGATAATTTATTAGCAAGCCCCGGAGTTATGTCAGATTCATGTGCTATTACAGGAACTCTGTTAAAAAATGCACCTATGACAACAGGAACTGCAACAAAGCCTCCCTTCGAAAACACTATATTTGGCTTTTGTTTTTTTATAGCATCATAAGCCTGCCAAATTCCCATTACAACCTTAAAAGGATCAGAAAAATTTTTTATGTCAAAATATCTTCTAAGCTTTCCGCTTGATATAGCATGATACTTTATATTATTTTCTTCAATTATTTTTCTTTCAATTCCATCTGTGGTTCCTATATATTCAATTTCGTAATCTAATTCCTTAAGTCTTGGAATAAGAGCTAAGTTTGGCGTTACATGACCTGCGGAGCCTCCTCCAGTCATAATTATCTTTTTATGCTTCAATTTATCATCTTCCTTTACAATAATTTCGCTAATAATAATATACTAATAATACAGCTTTTTTGTATATAGCTATATAAAATTTTTTTAAAAAATAGCAATAATAAAAACAAAAGTTATATAATGTTTTTTTTAACTTCCTTGCCTATACTCTACTAAAATAATTATCTCCAATATGGACAATATAATAACACAAAGAAAAAAAGGAAGCTAAAGTCCTA
>CAZMQY010000249.1:0-5623 GCA_964568335.1 uncultured Clostridium sp. | reverse complement strand
CGCTAATAAATTTGCCTCAATAATAAGCTTAATAATATCAGGTCCGCTTAATCTTGGTGCTGCATTATATTTTCTAAAGCTGACTAGAGGTGAGAATTCACAGCTTGAAGATATATTCAGCGGCTTTAAAAACTTTGGTAATGCCTTTCTCTTAAATCTAGTAAAAATGATATTTGTAATCTTATGGTCGCTACTTTTTATAGTTCCAGGAATAATAGCATCAATCAGTTATTCTATGGCATATTATATTATGAACGATAATCCGGGCATGAGCTCCACTGAAGCATTAAAAGCAAGCAAGGAGCTTATAAGAGGAAATAAGGATAAATTTTTTGTGTTTGTACTAAGTTTTACAGGCTGGTTCCTGCTAGGAATATTGACTTTAGGTATAGGACTTCTTTGGATGGGAGCTTACTATAATACTGCAAAGGCCAACTTCTATCAGGACTTAAAGAGAGCATCTCTTGTGGAAAATCCAATGAATACTTATTAAAATTATATATGCTCATAATAATAAAAAGATTGAAAATCTCCATTGGGGATTTTCAATCTTTTTGTTCATTTTTAAATGCTAATTTTATTTAAGTTCCCGCTTTTACAGCTAAATTATTAATCCATTTCTTGGATAAAATCCTTGGCAGCCCAAGAATAAGCTTGAATATCTCTTCCATATATACCAATACATATACCCAATAAACCGGCAGACCCCATACAAGTCCTCCAAGCATGGTTAGAGGAACTCCGATAGCCCAAACCCCTGCAGTATCTATAATCAAGCAGAATTTTGTGTCTCCGCCGCTTCTAAGTATTCCAACAATAGAAGTAAAATTAAATACCTTTACCCAAAGGAATACTGAAAAAACCATAAGATTCTTTGCTGCATAATTGTAAACTATAGGTGAAATTTTATAGGCAGACAATATAAAATGAGAGTTAAAATAAACTATTATACCTGCAATAATAGCAAGAGAAGGACCAATTATTATAAAACGTTTTGCATATATAAACGCATCTTTCTCGTTTCCTTCGCCAATTTTATTTCCTATCATAACAGCGCAGGCATTACCGAGTCCCATAAAAATAACCCATGTAATCCTTTCTATGGTACTGGATATGTTGGTAGACGCAATAACCTCAGTACCCATTCTTGCGTAAACTACTGCATACATGGTTACTCCAAGGGCCCAAATTGACTCATTCAATATAACTGGAAGAGTAACTTTGAAAAACTGTTTTATAAAGGAAGAAGATAAATCCAGCAGTTCGTTTAGCTTCGCAGCTATTGGATTACTAGTTTTGTATACAATTAATATAATTAAGCAAATCTCAACTATACGAGCAATTAAGGTTGCTAAAGCAGCTCCTTTCACACCCATTTGTGGAAATCCGAGATTACCGTAAATCAGCATATAGTTAAGAACTGTATTTACTCCAAGAGCAACTGTGCTTACCAGCATAGGAATTTTTACTTGGCCAGTACTCCTTAAAGTAAAGGAGTAGGAAAAGCTAATAGAGGTTATTATGTAACTAAAAGCTATAACTCTTAAATATTCACTTCCAAGATTAACTACATCTATGTCTTTGGAAAAAAGGCTTAATATTTGAGTTGGAATAAATAAAGCACCTAAAGTAAAAATGAAGGCCGCGAATATTCCAGATATTAAGCAAATGCCTAAAACCCTTTTAATATTTGGAAGATCCCTATTACCCCAATATTGAGCGGTAAAAATAGAAGAGCCGCTGGAGATTCCAAATAAAAGCAGGTTAAGCAGGAAAAAATATTGATTTGCCAGGCCAACGCTGGCTATGGCCCCTTCTCCTAATCTTCCAATCATAATATTATCAACTAAATTTAGTGAAGATAAAATTAAATTTTGCAGTATTATAGGTATGGCGAGCCTTAGCATGGATTTAAAGAATTTTTTATCATTAAATAAAACTGTTAATTGCATAGGTTCCTCCAAGGTTATTAGATCAATTGAAATTTATTACACATAAAATATATTATAGCATCTATAGGACAATATCTAAATAAATAATTTAGTATATATTATCTTCATTTACAAACAATAAACTATACTCACCTCCAAAAAATAAAAAAGCCCGAGCAAAGGAAGGTTCCGAATAAGCAGCGATTACGCATAGCCTTCTCTCTCGGGCTTTCTATTTTTACAATTTATTCAATTTGCAATAGTCTTTTCAGGGCTTATATATTAAAATAGTAATTGCTGATATAGAAGCAGCGTAAAAAGGGGGGCTACAATGAGTTTATCTAAAAGAACAGTCAATAAGCTAAATATATACTCAGGGCTTCCACGATCCATATATATTTTATCAATGGTTCGTGTGGTAAATGCCATGGGTAACTTTGTTTATCCATTTTTAACTTTATTTTTAACCGAGCACATAGGCTTTAGCAAGAAAGCTGCTGGCGATTATTTTATGATAAGCGCATTTGTACAAGCAGCAGGCTCGCTAATTGGGGGAAAGCTTACAGATCATTTTGGGCGTAAAAAATTATTCTTGATTTTTCAAAGCTTTGCAGCTCTATGTTTCGCACCCTGCGCTTTTTTAGGGAATTCTATATGGGTACCAAGGTATTAATAACAGCAGGCTTTTTCATGAGTGCTGCACAGCCTGCAAATTCAGCTATGATAACAGACTTAACAAATAAAAATAATAGAAAACAAGCCTTTTCACTGCTCTATCTTGGTATAAATCTTGGGTTTTCTATAGGGCCTATGATTGCGGGTTTTTTATATAGAAACTATACAAGATTAATATTTTTAGGAAATACTACTTCTATAGTTATTACCTTGATTGTTTTATTTTTCTTTATTGAGGATACTATGCCAAGCAAGGAAGAGGTAGAAGAAAGTAAAACTGTAGAAAGCGATGAATCTGCAGAGGAATCAAATGTTTTTATAGCATTAATTAGAAGACCAGCACTAGCATTGTTTCTGGTTGGTAAAACTATAAATGCCTTTGTTTACTCCACTATAGGCTTTGTTATTCCTATTCAGATGACAGAAGCCTTTGGAACAGATTTGGGCTCTAAATATTTTGGTTTTGTAATGGCTACAAATGGCATAGTCATTATTATTTGTACAACCTTTATTATTAAGGCTACCATGAAAATTAAACCTGTAATAAATGTGGCACTGGCTTCACTATTTTATGCCATAGGTTTTGGAATGCTTGGTTTTGTAAATAGCTTTTTATTTTATATAATCGCAGCAATTATCTATACCCTTGGAGAAATACTGGAAGCTACAAATGCTGGCGTATATATAGCAAATCATTCTCCAATCAATCAGAGAGGAAGGTTTAATGCAGTAATTCCACTTATAACGGGAATAGGTTTTTCCTTTGGACCATCCATCTTTGGAAGATTCATAGATGCTTATGGAACAAGGAAACTATGGATTATGTGTTTTGTTCTAGCCTTTATCTCAAGCATGTTCATGAGATGGCTTAGAAGCTATGAAATAAAACATAATAAAAATAAGGAGGCAGCATTATGTTGAAGGCAGTTATATTTGATATGGATGGAGTAATTATTGACAGTGAACCAGTACATATGAGGCTTGAGGGCCAAATCTTTAAGGAAATGGGTATTGCAGTTACAGAAGAAGAACATCATTCTTTTGTTGGAACAACCTCCTATTATATGTGGGGATATTTAAAAAATAAATATAATCTTAACCAGTCAATAGAAGAATTAGTAGAGTTTGATAGGGAAAGGTTTTATAAATACCTTAATTCAGAGGAATGCGAAATAATACTTATTGACGGAGTGAAAGAGTTTATAAAAAGCCTGTATGAGAATGGAGTAAAGTTAGCTATTGCCTCTTCATCGCCGCTAAATGTAATTGAAGCTGTAGCAAAAAAATTTAAACTAGAACAATATTTTGAAGCTTTTATTACTGGGGACTTTGTAAGTAAAAGCAAGCCTGAACCGGATATATTTCTTCTTGCAGCCGAAAAGCTTGATGTTAATCCCGATGACTGTATGGTAATTGAAGATTCCCATAATGGGGTTCGTGCAGCTAAAAAGGCGGGCATGAGATGTATAGGAGTTAATAGCGATGCTTCAGGTAGACAGGATATCTCCATGACGGATTTAGTAATTAATAGCTTTAAAGAAGTAAAAACACTGTCAAAGCTTTTATGATTTGACAGTGTTTTTATTTAAAGTTGTATTTACTTGTTTAGTTTATCCTTGATGGTTGTCCAATATTTTTGGTCCTCAAGACCAAGTCTCCATATAGCGACTCCACCTAAATTAGCGTTGTTTACTATGTTAAGCTTATAGCTAATGCTTGTACTATCTTCAAAATAAACGATACGTTCTGCGCCGCTACTGTCAGTATACATAAAGTACGGAACTTTTGCAGTATCATCCCATTGTATTTCAGCATTATTATTTGCTGCGGTGTTATAAGCGCCTTGAACGCTATAAGATTTTCCATAGCCTCCGCTTAGTTTCCAGTCATAACCGTAGGCTGCTAGTCCTAGTATTAGTTTATTTTTTGGAATTACAGAAGCAGCATAGTTAACTACCTGTTGTACCCATCCAATAGAAGCCACAGGCCCTGGAGTACCAGATTGCCAGTGCTCATCGTAAGTCATTAATACAACTTGGTCGGCATATGTTCCTAGCTGCTTGTAGTCATAAGCATATGTCCAATAGGCTTTGGCGCTATCAAAGGTTTTAGCTGGAACAGCAACTGTCACTATGTATCCATCCTTATGAAGCTTTTCAGAAACTTCCTTAATAAAAGCAGTATAGGCATCTCTGTCATTTGAATTAAGCATTTCAAAATCTATATTAACGCCTTTATAATTTTTAGTTTTTACCGTATTTAAAATATCATCAATTAATGTGCTTTTTACTATAGCATTGTTTAATATGGTGCTGCCAAGAGTTGCACTAAATTTATCTCCTGCCTCATTTCGTATAGCCGCCAAAGTTTTTATGCCTTTGCTATTTGCATAGGTTACTTGGCTAGTTGGAAATCCTCCGCCTGTGGTCACCAGGTTTCCGCTGCTGCTTATACTATAAGTATGAGTTGCTAGCTCGTCTATGTATGAACCGTATTTTGTGAGCGAATTATAGGAAGAGCTATCTCCAGAATAATAGTAAGTTCCGTAACCTAAAACCAGCTTCTTTGAAACTGGTGTTGTATCTGGAGCGGGCTTTACCTCAGGAGCAACCTCTGCAGGTTTTTCCGCAGGAGCTACAGGTGTGGGCTTTAACTCTGCAGGCTTTGTTGTTGGCGGCGGTGATGGCTTAACAACAGGTGGAGCCGTGGGTTTCTTTGCAGAAGTTGATGAATTTGTGCTAGCAGGTTTGCTGGAAGCTGTTTTAGTGCTTGTCTCTTTTGCTGGTGCAGCCGCAAGTGTTTTATCTACAACTGGAGTTTCAACAGTTGTGATCAAGTCTGCTGGGTTATCTTCGCTAATAACTGATATAGAGTTGTCATTTTCAGCATTAGACGTTTCGCTATTTGTGGAAGTGTTTATTGCTGAAACAATAGGATTGTTTTTATTTTTGCTTTTTTCAGCCATTGTTGAGGCTGAGCTAACAGATAAAATTGCTAATGCAGCTACTACACATAAA
>CAZMQY010000248.1:0-5697 GCA_964568335.1 uncultured Clostridium sp. | reverse complement strand
TGCATAACCTGCTCATTATCCCTAAACTTTGTATCGGTTAACTGAACTTTACCGCTTCTTTCTACATATACCATATAAGGTCCGTTAACCATAACTTCACTAACCTCTGGGTCTTGAAGAAGTGGATTTATCGGACCGTATCCAGTTACATCATTGACTAGTTCTTCAATGACTTTTTTTGCATTTACGTTTCTAAATAAATCTTCCTCTTTCTTTATAATATCTGAAGCTATTATGTCAATCTTCGGTACAAGTTGTTCAACGTCTTCTTCATTTTTAAACTCGTCCATTATCTTCTTTTGAAGTTTATTCTTTAATTCCTGTTCTTTAGTCAAAGGAACATCTATATTTTTCTTAGTTGAAGCACCTTTGTTATCTTGTATTGTCACTGCTGCATCAAACTTATTAGCTTCTGCCTTAAACTTGACATCTTCTATATTCTGCGCAGTATTTATTTTATCTAGCAAACCCATGTTATTCCTCCTTTCAGTCGAGAACACTGAGCAATTAAAAACTCTCGCTTCCGCTCGAAAATTGCTCGTTAAAGGCCATTTAGACCTTTAACCTCCTTTCACTGCCTTAGACTTTAAAAATACCCATTAAGCCCTGCCTTTTTTTCTGCCTTCTCCTGGCTTTAGGCTTACTGCTATGGAATTCGTTGACTACCGTAATAACTTCACTTGTAATTTTTTCATTTGGCTTGCTGATTACGAAAGGAATTCCAATATTAAAAGACTTTGAAACCACCTTAAAATTATTGGATATAGTAAAAACCTCATCCGCCTCCAGCATATCCTGAACATCATTAACCTTTATCAAGCCTTCCATATCTGACCTGTTTACTATAACTTTTATCTTTTTTTCCAAATCAAGCATTTTTAATGTTCTTAACATTGTCTTTGTATTTTTTAGCGCTGCCATCTCCAAGTCGGTAACCAGGAATATAACATCAGCCATCTCAAGAAAGCTCAAATTGTGTTCAGAAAGGCCCGAAGGCAAGTCCACAATTAAGAATTCGTGTTTTTCCAATATACTTTCACAAACTTTGGGCATTGCTGCAGCAGTAACTAAATCAGCAAATTCCGGTTTTGATGGCGCCGCTAATATTTTCACTCCACTTTCATGTGTATAGAGGTAATTAGAAATATTAGCATCTTCAAAAGACTCATTTTCTTTAAACAGATCACTAATTGTAACTCTTGGTTGTATATCAAAGGCAAGGTTCACGTCACCAAATTGAAAGCTCCCGTCTAAAATACAGGTGGAAAAACCCTTGTTATTAAGTGCAACTGCAGTATTGACTGAAATAACTGTTTTTCCAACGCCTCCTTTTCCACTAATAAAAACAATTATTTCGCCCTTTTTATTTTCAGTTGTATCTTTCACTAACTCATCAGCAGACATAGGCTTTCCTCCTTTTTACTTGGAACACTGAGCAGTTAAAGGCTGCTCGTTCCCTCTAGCTAACTGCTCGTTAAAGTCCGTTTAGGACTTTAACCTCCATCCTGTAGTTCCATTCTAAAGCTTATCAAAAAAATCCATATAGATACTTTGCTTCCTTTATGCTCTGTTTATCAGACAATTTACTTGTTAGCTATTTTACTTCTTAATATAAGTTTAATGTTTCCTCTTTCATCACAATTTGCAAGTTTTAATACATCCTCAGGCTTTAATTCCACCGTTACTGAGTTATATTGAACTTCCGCCGGCTTCTGACCAGATGTCTTTGCATCTTTATTTACAGGTTCTTCTTCTGTAATTCTCTTTCCAACCGCTAAGACTCTTACGTTTTCAAGCAGAGTTTGTGTCTGAACTGTGGAGTCCTTAGTCTTTTCACTAAAAACCATATCTACATAATCTTCGGGTTTTATTAAGTTTGCAACAGACTCCACATAGTTTACCTCTATAGCAATAGCTCTGTAGCCCTCTCTTATTTTTCTTGTAACCACCGTATCTTCTTCAAATTGATTAGTAAATCTACTGGAGAATAGTTCTTCTCCAGCCTTTATATCTGTTAAGGCATAATCACCAACCAAATCTTCCATTTTCCTTACTGCATCAGGATGTGCTGAGTCTGCGCTTATTTCCTTAAATCGCAGCATCTCTTTTGTGATTTTTTGATTCTTCGCTATATCTTGAATAGACACAACAATACTGACCTTGTTCTGAACTTTTTTATATTTTTTATCAAGCTCCGTCAGGTACTGTCTGAATAAAATTGTTGTTACTACAGCCATCAATAGAGCCGCAATTAAAATATTTCTAGATTTCACATTTACCACCTCGTATTCTTCTGTGTCTTAAAAACAATTGATAATCTTTCATTTAATTCTGCTCCTAAAGATTCGAAACTACAGCAGAGAATACCTAAACATCAACATTTCCGTTGTTGGAATCTCCTGCAAATACGTTTTGACCAAAGCTGCAGTTATTACTGCCATTATAAGAGCCGCAATTAAAATATTTTTTGATTTCATATTTACCACCTCGTATCCTTCTGGTCCTAGAATAGCTCTTCATTTTTTGTCTACTCTACTAATCTTATTGCATAAGCTCCATTGTCCTGTGCATTTACATCTCCTGTTCCAACTCCAACTCTCTGTATAAAGTACCCTGTTATTTCTGAATCCTTATTACTCATTGGTTCTTTTAAATAAAAGTAAGCAAAGCCACATATCTTTACTGATTTTAATTGATTTGTTGCAATTTCATAGGGTTCATAAATTAATATTAGGATTACTCTTGGATCATCTCTATGACTGTAGTCATCAACAGTATATGGTGAAGAATTTATTCTGTAATTTACTCCATTACGTGTTTTCCCTGCTATATTTCCTGTTTGAGTCGGTATAATATCCCCTACCTCAAGGTCGCTTTTATAACCATACATTAAATCCTGCTCGTAAAGATTAGCACCTACACCGGATAATGCTAAAACTCCAAAATTTCCATATGAAGAGTCTCCTGAGTCAACCTTTAGTTTATATTCCTTTAAATATTCCAGTGGTGTATTTTTATCAATGCCAAGTGGAACTGCTCCGGCTGCAATGGTCATAGGGGAAATTGCTGCTGATGAAGCTGCATTTACTTTAACACTATTCATTTTAAACAGCTTCATAAAGTATAAAGGCACATCTTTCTCCAAAGTCAGCTTTAATTTATTTTCGCCATCAGGTTTAATAAGCAGCTCCTTAAAGCTTTCCACTTCACCCTCAGCATTTAAAATATCCTGTACTACATTTGTTACTGCAGTATCAGAGTTTGTTATCTCCTGTGCACCTGACAGAACTGCAGCATTTGCAGTCTTTCTTAATTCGCCTTTAGTTTTATATAATATGCCTGCATCAACCACAAGTCCTGCTATTCCAATAAAAATTAGGAAGAAGAGTGAAAATAAAAGCATCCCATTTCCTTTTTCATTTCTATAAAGCTTAAATTTATTAAACAATATAATCCTCCTTACTCTACACGTATAGTGGACTTGCTATGTACAACATAACTAGAATTAAGGAACAGATTTGCTAAAGGAGTTATGTATTTAACATTATAGGTTATATCCACCGTAACATAATCACCGGATTTTCTTAAGGTATCCCCTGGTGTAATGCTTACATCTATTTCTGTTTTATCCTTGAAATAAGCCTTATCTTTAGCAAACTCAGTAACTTCACTATCACTTTTCCCAAGTCCCGCAAGCCTGACTGACTCTTGAGATACCATGTTTAAGGTAGCTCCAGCATGTAGAATTCTTCCAAAATCCACAATTCCACAAAAGAACAATAAGAGTATAGGCAATGCAAGAGCAATTTCTACTAGAGCCTGCCCTTTTTTCTTTTTCATATAAGCCACGCTCCCTTAAATATAAGGCATATTGCTGCGCCGGCTGTAATAGCTACGCCATATGGATATTTTTTTAGTAAAACCGTGGTTGAAAATTCAATTTTATATCTTGTTCCATGAAAAAATGAATACATCCACAAAAATACTCCTTTAATAAAATTTATAGTTTCTTTATGTGCCATAATTATCATAATAGCTATTGCTCCGCCTATTAAGGCCATATATATTGCAGTATTCATAACAAATATACTTCCCTTTATTGCACCTATTAGTGCCAGTAATTTAACATCGCCAGCTCCAATACCACCTAAAAGATAAGGCACTAAAAGTATACAAAGACCGGTTACAAAACCTAGAAGTGATAATTTCAGTCCATTATAACCATAAGAAGTAATATGAATAATAATAGCTGCTGCCAAAGATGGAAAAATAACTTTGTTATATATCTTCTGTACCGTTATGTCGGTAATGAAGCATATTAATAGAATTACTATCAGTATTATATTTAGTACCATTCATTTAGCCTCCTTTTTTAAAAAGGTCCTGCAATTTATGCAGAACCTTTTAGGCTTATGATTAATATTAAAGCATTGTTACAGCAAGATCTAATTCATTCTTTCTTTTATTGAATAAAACTGTAATATTTGATCTCATTGTTGCTATTATTCCTACTACAGCTATAGTAATAATTCCCAACGCCAGTCCGTACTCAGTTATTCCTTGCCCTTCTTCTTCAACAATTAAACTTTTTATCTTATTTTTCATAATTCTTTATCCACTAATTATTATTAAGGAGCAAGACCATTCTGGCCTGTAGCACTATCCAATGCGGTATTTGCATTTGTGAATAAGGTTACTATTTTCCCTCTCATTGTTACTAATACTCCTACTACAGCAATTGCTATAACTCCTAGAACCAATCCATATTCAGTCATTCCTTGTCCTTCTTCTGCAACTATTAAATTTCTCATTTTGTTTATCATAATTCTTTTCCTCCTCAAATTTCCTATAATTATTTTTTATTTTTGGACTTTCTTGGGTTAGATTAATCTTATCCTCCTATTCTTCTGTGATAAACTCCACCGCTTGTCCAACCGCGATGCAAGCTTCCCTTGCCTTACCACTCGGAAGTTCCACTACAGCCACTGCATTTTTTATATGCCTTCCGATCTTTCCTGGCCTCATGTCTTCATCAATGGCGACAACTATATTTTTAATATCGAGATATAAAACGTCGATGTTGTAATTCATGAAAAATGTATGTATTTCTCTACAGGGATAAATATATAGAGATGATTGAGGTAATAGTTCTTTAGTAAACATAAGACCCTTCAGTCTTTTAAAAAAACTGTCAGCTATCATTACATTTTCTACAATGATTTCGTTTTCTTCCTTTTTCATCAAAATCATACAATTATTACCTCCGAATTGCATAAAAATACCCATCCTTTAAGAATGGGTACAAAAATACCCACCCTATTAAAAGGCTGGGTATACTTCCGTATTTCCAAACCTTTCGGCAACTGGCTGACATAGTGTTTTTCACTTTAGTCCCTATAGCTTTGCGTCATTAGCTTTCACTAATTTTGCCTTTATCGAGTTTTATATCTGCTTCTATTATAATATAACAAAAATAGGAATGCAATAGTCGCTTTGTGATTTTTTTGATAATTTAATTAATATTTTTATCATATACATAACAATCTTTTACATATTTTCCCATAAAGTATTTTTTTATTACATCTTTAAATTATAAATATGTATTACTTAATTATAGCTTATCCAAATTTCTCTCTACTTTTATCCGTAGAATCGTTTTTAATTTTTCTGGCTGTGTTTTTCGAAAATCTGAAATAT
>CAZMQY010000247.1:1680-5761 GCA_964568335.1 uncultured Clostridium sp. | reverse complement strand
AAGAATTGCTGGTCATTTACCTTATTCTCTGTTTAATTTTCAAAGACCAATTTGTACTGTTGTATAACAAATCATCAAGTACATCATTTATTCTATAACACATTTAGACATTTGTCAACAACTTTTTTAACTTATTTTTTCGTTTAAAGCACTGCTGCTTCAAGCGACATGTATTAATATATCAGCTATCTAAAAAACACACAATTGTATTATATTCAAAAATCAGAGATTATATTCATTAATCTTTAAAATTCTCTTAGATTCTCTTTAATTGTTATAATGACACTCTAGGCAGAGTTTAATGACAATACATCATAAAGTAAGGGAATAATCTCCTGGACTATTCCCTCACTTTATGATTATTTTAGTCAGCATTATAACTGCTTATTAAAAATATTATTCTACTTTATTTCTACATTATATTTATTCTTTAATTCTTCTGTGAACTGCATATACTTAAAGCTTTCTCTCTCATTTAGAATTTCCCTTTGTATCATAGGATAAACCTCTTCTAAAGGTCTTAAGCTTCCCTCATTCTTCTCTTCAACTCTTATTATATGATATCCAAATTGAGTTTGAACTGGTTTACTTACTTCTCCAATAGCTAATTCAAAAGCGGCCTCCTCAAATTCTGGAACCATTCTTCCTCTAGTAAAGTTTCCGAGATTTCCTCCCTGCTCCTTTGACGGACATGTAGAATATTGCAGCGCAGCCATTTCAAAGTTCATTCCATTATCTATCTTGTTTTTAACTTCCTCAGCTTGCTCCAATGACTCCACTAGAATATGTCTAGCTGTAACACTTTCTTCGCTCTTAAAGTAATGCTGATTAGCTTCATAATAAGCTTTTACTTCTTCATCAGTTACCTTTACATCAGAAAGAACCTTATTTATTGCAGTTTGAGTTAAAATTTCTTTTTTAGCGGCTTCAAGCTGAGCCATATAAACAGAATCATTTTCTATTCCGTTGTCTTTAGCATAGCTATAAACAAGCTCAAAGGAAATTATTTGATCTAAAAGTTGTTTTTTTCCTTCTTCATTCATAAAATAGCTTTGTCTTTCTTTAGGAAATCTTGCAATAGCATTGTTTAAATCTCCTTGAGTTACTTCTCTGCCATCAACCGTAGCTAGAACTTTGTTATCCATTTTGTTTCCCCTTTCACTCGAAACACTGGGTAGTTTATGATTACTCGCTGTCGCTCCCAAACTATCCCACAAAATGTTATAATATATTTTCCTAATCATAATAACATATTACAAGCTCATTTCCAAATAAAAACACCAAAGCTAATAATATTCTAGCTTTGGCGCTGGTTTACTTAATGAAGGGTACAAATAGAAATAGTGTAAACCATGAATCAAGTATAAATAGCGGTGAGAAATTTAAAGATATCGCATTCCTTTCCATATTAATTATATACTTTTTATAAGCATAAGCACAGCAGATAATACTTATAATCAAACTTGCTCCAATTCCTGCTGCAGGAGTTAAATAATGTGGTAAAAAGTATCTAAATCTCTTAAATATTATGGTATATATAAAATAGGCTTTAAATGCAAATGCAATAAAATAAGTTGCTATAAAAATACTTTTTCTACTTCTTTTACTCAATCTGTATTCAAATAAGGATAATATAGCTGCAATGCAGAATGAAGGTATAATCCAAAGTATGCCATAAGCCACTAGATATATAAAGGTATATAATATACCTTGTGAAGTATCCAGAAAAGCTAATGAAACCTCATTATTTCTATTTGTATTATTAGCCCTTTTAAAATCTTCTCTAGATGATGTCATATATAAATTGCTATAATCAATACCTACAACATCACAGAAAACTAGTGTATCTTCATAACCAGAGGGGAATCCAGATAAGGCTCTTGTTCTTGACACAGGTGTTGAATTATTAATTATTCCATTCTTAACCTCTAAATTCAGAATATCCTCATAGGATTCTTTCTTGCCAAAGGGTCTATATCCCCCTGCAAGGAACTTAACTCCACTATTGTTGCCCTCCGTATAGGAAACAATGTTATAAATATATATAACCCTATCCTTATCAGCAGTTTCCCTTACTCTGTAACCGCTTCCATCAAGCTCAAATTCCATAATCTTAGCTCCTCCATACATACCCTGATATCTATATTCAGCTACTATATACCCTTTATTTTCTTCAATAGCAACAGCAGCACTATCATAATATGTACGAGTAATCTCCTTTAGCAAGCCTACATGTTTAATTTCTGAGGCCATTCCCTCATTTACTAGAAAATAGCTAAAATCACCATCTGCACTTCTAAAAGCTACTATATACTTGTCATTTAACTTAGTTCCGCACACTAAAGAATTAAATGGAGCAGAAACCTCTGAGCTTTTTCCCGACTTATAATCTATTACCTTAATTGTATTATTAAAACTTATCACAAGAAGATCATTGCTTATCTGTTTTAAGTCTTCAACATTATTAATAGTGCTTGTACTTTTTATGTTAAATTCTTTATCTAATATAAGACTATGTAGGTTTTTCATATCACCATCACTTATAATCCATGACAAATTAAACCCTTCTTCATTTGCAACTATATGCACATTTCTTGGAAGTTCACCCCTCGCAGGAAAAATCTTCTCTGAAAGCTTTTTGCCAACATTATCGGAAGTTAATATTTTAATCCTATCGCCATCAACGTGAGCAACTACATATTTGTCATTATACTTTATAAGCTGTGGATAATCCGTTATGTTTCCTGATGAAAGCAATACTTCCTTTGCCCATTCACCTGAAGGTGGTTCTCTCCTTAAAATAAGATTTTCTCTATACTGCATAATAGTTATACTAACAAATATAAAAATAAACAAAATTGTAAATAGCTTTTTCATAATTATCACCCGCCTTCATAATAGATTAACTAAGCTTAGGATCTAGTGCATCTGATAAAGCATCTCCAACTATATTGAAACAAACTAAGGTTAAACAAATTATTGCATAGGGTATATGCACCTGATAGGGAAATAAAATCAGGGCAACTCCTAGGTCCCTTCCAACAGTTCCCCAAGTCATAAAAGTCCCGGCACTTATTAGCCTTGTAAACGTTAATGTCATTTCAGTAATAATTATGTTAGGAACTTCCAGTGAAATAGTAACAATTGCTATTCCTATTATATTAGAGATTAGATGCTTTGATATAATCCTTACGGAATTAGCACCTAAGGCTTCTGCAGCTAATATATATTCCTGATGTTTAACCTGCATAATCTGTCCTCGCACAACTCTGGCGATATTGCACCAACCTGCCACGCTCATAGCTGCAACCATACTTAAAAGTCCCGGTCCTAAAATTATACCCATCAAAATCATTATTAACATACTAGGAATAGTCATAACAATCTCTACTATTCTCATGGTTATATCATCAATCAATCCACCAAAATAACCACATATGCTTCCATATATAATTCCAATGGTTATGTTTATAAACGTTACTGTAAAACCAATAAAAAGCGAGCCTCTAGCCCCCACCCAAACTCTTGCAAATATATCTCTTCCGTTAGCATCGGTACCAAACCAATGTTCTTTCGTAGGAGGTAAATTTTTAAGCGCACTTTTTACCTGTACTTGGTCAAACTTATATTTAGTAAGGTGAGGACCAATAACAGCCATTATAATGATTAAAATAATAAATATAATACAAGCTATTGCACCCTTATTTTCTAAAAACTTTCTCCAAGCTTTCTGCCAATAGCTTAAGTTAGGCTTTAGTATTAGATCTGAGTCTTCTTCTTCACACCCTACTATAATAAATCTTTCCTTACTCAACTTGGTCATTTTATCACTTCTTTCCAAATTAGATTAACTATTTTATATATTAAGTTTTCTGCCTAAAGCATTTGACATATTGGTGTTTATTCTGCTGGTTGCAAATAGATTTATTAAAGCAATCAATGCCCCACCAATAAACACATATTTATACCCTAGGGTTGTCCATAGATACCCACCTAAAAATGGAATACTCATAGAAACCATATGATCTATACTGATACCCATAGATAATGTCGGCGAAACATCCTCTGGCTCAACCGCAAT
>CAZMQY010000247.1:0-1580 GCA_964568335.1 uncultured Clostridium sp. | reverse complement strand
GTACTTACCCCTTGACCAAACTCCTTAATCAAAACCCATGGACCAAATGTTATGAATATTTGTTTTCTTGCACCATAAAGTATACTTAAAATATAAAAAAGTGAATATTCCTTTTTCAGTATAAATCTTTTAGTTGTTTTTGCTTTCCTATGTGATGTCATAAACATAACTAGTACTGCGGAAATGAGAAATGCAACCGCTCCTACTATAAAAGCAGCTTTATAGTTTACCTTGATATTTCTAAATAACAAGGCTGTAAGCAAACTTGTTATTAAAAAAACTGCTGTATTTAAACCATTGATTTGACCTAACCGCTTTCCCATATTAGACTTATCTGATAAATTCATAACTATACTATTTGATACCGGCATGAACAAATGCTGTCCCATGCTGTATACAGTTAAGCACAAAATCATTATTCCGTAGCTTGAAGATAATAAACCTAGTCCCATCATACCTAAAGCCGCCAATATATTGGCAATAGCTGCAATTCTTGCATCGCCAAGAAAGAGCAATATACCAGAAATAAATACTACCATGAAACCTGGGAACTCCCTTGGAATCTCTAAAAGGGCTCTTTGCGTAACTGCAATATGAAATGTATCATTAAGAAAGTTATTAAATACAGATGAATCAATGCTTTGGCTTATACCCAGTACAGCACTAGCGAGCATAAACAGTAGAAAATCATTTTTTTTCATAGCTTTACCTCTAAACCTCAATAATGTATAATAACAATATTATCATTATAAACTTTTTTTTCTGATTTTTCCATTTATTTATGTAAATAGTTAATATTTTCTATTAATGAGGCAACTATATAATATATAACTATTAAATTTAACGTAGAACGGAGGTAATAAAAATATTATGAGTACTAATGAACTTATAACAGGAATGAAAGCCCCTGACTTTACATTGATGGGTTCAGACGATAATGAACACAGCTTAACAGATTATATTGGGAAAAAAATAATATTGTTTTTTTATCCAAAGGACAATACTCCTGGCTGAACAAACGAAGCTATAGGCTTTAGAGATAGTTTATCTCAAATTGAAGAATTAAATGGAGTTGTGCTTGGAATAAGCAGAGACTCAATTGCTTCACATAAGAAGTTTATTGCTAAGCATAATCTGCCCTTCATATTGCTTTCCGATGCAGAAGAAGTTGTATGCAAGCTTTATGACGTCTTGAAGGAAAAGAACATGTATGGTAAAAAAGTTATAGGTATTGAAAGAAGTACCTTTATAATTGATGAGAATGGTATGCTAAAAAACATTTTTAGAAAAGTTAAAATTGATGGGCATGCTAATGATGTTATTGATGCATTGAAATAAACTAGTATTATAAAAAATCCTGAAGATATCTCTTTAGGATTTTTTGCATTTAATAATCTTTAGAAATAAAAAAATATCTATAGACCTTAATCTATAGATATTTTTGGTGGCTAGACCAGGAATCGAACCAGGGACACGAGGATTTTCAGTCCTCTGCTCTACCGACTGAGCTATCTAGCCGTATGTAACCTAGCAACGTCCTACTCTTCCACTCAGTCTCCCGAGCAGTACCATCGGCGCTG
>CAZMQY010000246.1:2774-5764 GCA_964568335.1 uncultured Clostridium sp. | reverse complement strand
GTGGCTGCTATGAATCCTTCAAGTAAATACGAGCAATATGGAAATAGCGATTATCAGGTGGTGGATTTAGATCCTGCACAAGAGGATCGCTTTGTATGGATTGACATGGAGGCTGATGTAAAGTCCTGGATAGCCTGGGGAATCGAAGAGGGGCAAATTCATGAGGAGGTTCTAAGCTTTATTTCAAGCTATCCCGATTATTTGCATACACCTCATTCAAGCGAAATGATAAAAGCAACTCCAAGAAGCTGGGAAAGAGTATCCAGCGCTTATAAGGTATATTTAATCAAAAAAAATGAGATGCCGCAGAGAATATTTTTAAATGTAATTAAGGGAAATGTAGGAGGAAGCATTGCCCAGGAATTCTACAGCTTTTTAGAAAGCAATAAAAATCCTCTAGTAAAACCAGAGGAAGTATTTTCAGAAGCAGGCATTACAGATGAACTCATTGCAAGAGTAAAAAAGGAAAGTCACTCAAGATTATACATGACAGCTAGAAATCTTTTAAAGCATATAAAAAGTAATGATGACAAAGAAAGAGAAGTAAGGATATTTTCAGAATTTCTTCAAAGCTATCCTCAGGATTTGAAGCTAGGCATAATGAGAGAAATTAGGGAAAGCTACTATGAGGAACTTTATCAGGAATTTTTAGCTCAATCTTCTTTTATAGAAGGCTTTTTTGAAATATATAATAATTTAGGCTAGCAGGTGATGACATGGAAAAAGAAAAATTCCAGCAGCTTAGGGACGAGCTTTTCATAGAGATATCTACAATAAATGATATAAAAGAATTATCAGAGGATTTTTACAATAAGTTTTTTAAGCTTATAGAACTATGCAGTTTTTCGCTAATGAATGGTGCAGACAGCTTTTTTGCATATTTTTTGATACAGATGAAAAGAGAAATAAAGCATGATTTAACTGAAGCTTGTGCAACAGTCTTTAATAGAAATAGCTTTACAATATATTTTAATCCTGTGCTTTTTTTAGAATGCAGTTTTTTAGAAATGCAGGCACTTATTAAGCATGAGATTTATCATATCATGAGTGGCCATCATCTAAGGTCAAGAGCTTTAAGGGGACGCTGCAGCAGCTTAGCAGTTAATTTAGCTATGGATATTTCCATAAATCAATATATAGTTAATCTGCCTAATTGGGCAAACACTATTGAGAGAGTAAGGCTATCCTATGATGTGGACTTAAAGGAAGAGCAGATTATGGAGCAGTATGCAGCTATAATACAGACTGCTTTAGACAAGCGCAAAAAAGATAAAAAACAGGGAGAAGAAACGGCGATAAGCTCTTTGGAGGAGGAATATATACAAAGGGAACATGACAGCTCCCAGGCTCATGAGATTTGGTTCAGCAATGAACAGTTTGATGGAGAGCTTATAAAGGAAAGCGCTAAGAAGCTTGCAGCAAATGCGGCAAAGGGTAAGATTCCTGACAGCATAGATGAACTTTTAAGACAAATGAATAAAAAAGCAGAGATTACTTGGAAAGACTATTTAAAAAAGCTTCTTGGCACACTTCCTTCTGGATATAAAAAGACAACAACTAGAAGGGATAGAAGACAACCTGACAGGCTTGATTTGCGTGGAAGATTGTCTAGACATATTGCTCAGATTGCAGTTGCCATTGATATTAGCGGCAGTATAACAGACAGTGAACTTGAGCAGGTAATGGGAGAAGTTTTTGTGTTAATTAAAAATTATCCTTCTGAGGTTACTATTATTGAGTGTGACAGCGAAATAAGGAGGGCATATAAGGTTAAGGATATAGGGGAAGTAAAGAAGAAGGTTAATACACGGGGAGCTACTAAATTTTCTCCTGTATTTGAATATATGATAAAAAATAAAATGAAAAATCATGTGCTCATATATTTTACAGATGGTATGGGAGAAGAGCAGTTAAGTGTAACACCAGTAAACAGAAATATTATCTGGGTACTCACTGGTAAAGGAGAGGAACTTTCACTTAAAAGACCTTATGGCGTTGTGAAAAGGCTATCCAAGGTTAGGGAACAGAAGAAGGAATATGAGTATGCTCCCGATGCAATAAAGGAACATAGAATGATGGAATGGGCATGGGGGTCCTAAGAAATTAAAAAAATTAAGGGTAGTATTACACTGCCCTTAATTTTTATTTTATTGAAAGTTATTTTGCTTAGCTAACTTTCCTTCATAAGCTTTAACAGCATTTCGAACTTCATTTCCCAGTTCATTTGAACTTAAAGCTCCCTTATCCTCATTTTCTGTAAAAGCATTTGTTGTTTGCGGTCTAAAAGTTATTGAATTCATATTGTCTGATATTATCGGAAGTTTTTCCTTTGGATTATTCATAAGCTTCACCTCTCTATATAGTTTGATTAGGATAAAAAGTTTTATACTTAAAAATTAATAATAAAGCTTAAGATTTTGGAGAATATAAATATGAATTTGAAATGATTGAGCAGGAGGTTTAATGAATGAATCCTAGGGATAAATATTCAAAAGTAGCAATAGTACAGTCTGAAAAGGCCTGGGCTAAGGAAATAACTTATGCGGACATTAAGGAAATGGTAAAGCAATCGGTGGAGCTTGCAGGAGGCTTCAAAAATTTAATTAAGCCAGGAGATACAGTTGTTATTAAGCCAAATTTGGTTGTCAGCAAAGATAATATTTCCGGTCAGCTATTGGATAAAGAGATTAACGGCATAACAGCAGATTGGAGAGTTACCAAAGCAGTTGTGGAGCTGGTAAGACAAATAAATGGCATTGGAAAAGTATATATAATGGAAGGTTCAGCTGAGTATAAAACATCAGATGTAATGAAAAACCTTAATTATACTCATGAATATATTAGAGAAGTAGATGGCTTTATAGGTATAGAGGAAGACAGCGGTATATGGCAGGATTACAATTCATCAAGGCTTTCCAAGGTAAGCCTTCCTAATGGACTTCTTCATAAGGAATATTATTTAAATAAAAGGTATAAAGAAGCAGATGTTT
>CAZMQY010000246.1:0-2764 GCA_964568335.1 uncultured Clostridium sp. | reverse complement strand
TAATAAGCATAGCTTGCTTAAAGAGCCATGCTAGTGCTGTAGTTACAGGCGGAATTAAAAATTTATCAATAGGCGCTACTCCAGCTAATATTTATGGGGCCTCCCAAACAGATAATTCAAGAATGAATATGGTGCCTCATGACAACAAGGACGGAGATTTGCATAAGTGGATTCATGATTATTATGCCTGCAGATCAGCAGATTTTGTTATTCTGGATGGACTTGAAGGCTTTCAAAATGGTCCTGCCCCAGGTTATATTAACAGCAGCAGCCAGGATAAGATGAATATGAGGCTAATAATGGCTGGAAGCGATGCAGTAGCAGTGGACACTATTGCCTCATTGGTAATGAACTGGGATCCAACCTCTATTGCTTATTTAAAATATTTAAGTGACAGCGGCATAGGCGTAACTGATGTTTCAAAGATCAGAGTGGTAGGAAAATCTGTGGATGAAGTTCGAAAGGACTTTGGAACTCTTAAGATACCTCCAAGCGGTTCCAGAAAAATAGCTACAAAGATTGCTCCAAAATTTAAGATAATAAGCTTTGCGGTAAGCGGCAAGGAACTTAGTGTAAAAATTACAGTTAAAGGAACAGCAAGTAAGGTTGAATATTATATAGATAATAATATATGCAGTGAAGATTTGACTAACAGCAATACTAAAGGCTGCTGCAAGTTAAATAAGCTGACCAATGGGGAGCATATCTTAAAAATACGTGTTTATGACGAGTTTTTAAATCATTCTGAGCAAATGATAACTTTTTCCATAAGCAATTAAAAATAAAAGCTGGTTAGATATTGTCTAGCTGGCTTTTTGTTTTAAATTATGATAAATTCAATTATAAAGTTAACAGTACTAAAGTATAATTATATATGGAGTTGTTGATATGGGAGAAAAAACCATAATAAAAGAAAAAGTAGATACAAAGGCTCAAAGGCCAAAATTATATAAGGTTATTATGCACAATGACGATTACACTACTATGGAATTTGTAGTAGAGATTTTGGTTGGCATATTTAATAAAGGTGCTGCAGAAGCTACAAAAATTATGCTGGATGTGCATAAAAAAGGAGCAGGAGTTGCAGGAATATATCCTTATGATATTGCCACTACTAAAGTTAATCAGGCGCATATTGAGGCCAGAGAAAAAGGTTTTCCGTTAAAATTAAGCTTGAAAGAGGAATAGATATGGATATTGACAGACTTCTAAATGAAATTTTTATTGCAGCCTTTAATGAGGCAAAGGAAGAAAAACATGAATATATAACACCTGAGCATATATTGTATGCTGCACTTTTTTTTGATGATAGCAGAAAATTGATTGAAAGCTGTGGAGCGGATATTGATAAGCTTAAGGGAGACATTCAGAGCTATATGGAGGCTTTTGTAGAACGGGTTGAAAATAAGGATCCTGTTCAAACTCTTGCTATCCAAAACATATTATCCACTGCTGCCAGTCATGTACTTGCTTGCGGAAAAAATACAATAACCTTTGGAGATGTTCTAGTAGCACTTTACGATGAGGAAGAGAGTTTTGGAAGTTATTTTTTAAAAGAACAAGGCATTACACGATTAGATATTTTAAATTATATTACACATGGCTATTCTAAGGAAAAAAATCTACCTTTGGAAAAAGCCTCTTCTAAGGAGAATAATTCTGAAGAAGGGCAGGAAGAAGATAAAAATGACACTAGCATGTTGGGTAATTTTGCCGTTGAGCTTACTGAAAAAGCTAAAAGAGGAGAGCTTGACCCACTTATAGGAAGACTGGATATACTAGATAGAACGCTGCAGGTACTCTGCAGAAGGCTTAAAAATAATCCTATACATGTTGGTGATCCAGGAGTTGGAAAAACCGCTATTACTGAAGGCATTGCACAATTGATTGTTTCAGGAAAGGTACCTGATTTATTAAAGGACTATAAAATATATTCTCTCGACATGGGAGGTCTCCTTGCAGGAACAAAATATAGAGGAGATTTTGAGGAGAGAGTCAAAAAGCTGTTAAATGAAATTGTTAATCAGAAAAAAGCTATAGTTTTTATCGATGAAATACATACAATAATAGGGGCTGGCTCAATTTCTGGAGGGGCTATGGATGCTTCAAACATAATGAAGCCCTTTTTAGACAGGGGAACAATAAGAGTTATTGGTACCACAACCTATGAAGAATATAAAAAGGTTTTTGAAAAGGATAGAGCACTATCAAGAAGGTTCCAAAAAATTGAAATACCTGAAACTTCTGTGGAGGATACCTTTGAAATATTGAGTGGTCTTAAGGACAGATATGAAAGCTATCATAATGTATCCTATACAGCCTCAGCATTAAGTGCAGCAGTTGAGCTGTCCTCAAAATATATTCAAGACAGGCACCTTCCGGATAAAGCTATAGATGTAATTGATGAAGCTGGAGCTTATGCAAGACTTTATAGTAGTACAGGTAGTGTAAGACTTGAAATTACAGAGAAAGATATAGAAAAAATTGTCTCTACTATTGGAAAAGTACCTGAGGAAAGCGTATCCGTCAATGAAATAGATAAACTGAGAGCCCTTGAAGGTCAGTTAAAAAAACATATCTATGGGCAGGATAAGGCAATAGACACTGTGGTTAAGGCTATCAAGCGCTCACGTGCAGGCTTTAATGAGGGAGAAAAGCCTGTAGCAAACTGGCTTTTTGTTGGTCCTACTGGTGTAGGAAAAACAGAGCTTTCAAAGCAGCTTGCCCTAAGTCTTGGCATACCGCTTATACGCTTTGATATGAG
>CAZMQY010000245.1:0-5781 GCA_964568335.1 uncultured Clostridium sp. | reverse complement strand
AGATATCTTGATATCGCGATATCAAGATGGGTTTATAATTTAATGAAAGCTTCTAACATTAATTAATAGTTGTAACGAGCTTACATATAAAAGGCATGCCGATTGTCAAAACTCTACTTCATTTATGATACCAGTTCTCCGTATCTAGTTTACCGCGGACTTTTTTAACATTGTACTTATATAAAAATAGGCTACACTTATAAATGTAACCCTAACCTTTACTTTCTTGGAGCATACATTATTATAATAACACCGATTAGTGCTACAACTCCCCCTATTAAATCAAATTTATCTGGCACTATGTTATCTACTTTCCACCCCCATGCTATGGAAAGGGCAATGAAAACACCTCCATAAGCTGCATAAACTCTTCCAAAACTAGTGCTGGAAGGTTGTAAAGTTGGTATTATACCATACAATACTAATACTACGACTCCTATAACTGCAAACCAAATACTTTTTCCCTGCCTCAACCACATCCAAATAAGATATCCACCCCCTATTTCAAAAAATCCTGCTAAAATAAAGTAAAGCAAAGACTTAATTATATCCATAAAAATTGCTCCTTCCTAATTAAATCTGTCAATAAACTATTCATAGTCATTGTTATCTTTCTTAGTTATACTTCAGTTTTATTCACTATACCTTGTGAAAACATTGCGACAATTGATAATTGTTATCATTATATTCTATATATAGTATCCTTCTAAGTCAATTCATGATTTATGAAAATAAAAAACTAAATCTCAGATAGTAACTATCATTCAACATTGTTTCTAAGCCATTCTTCTTAAGCAAGATACTTATTTATGCTTCATAAGACTAAATTAAATAATTTGATTTGAATCACATTATTTTTATAGAGAAAATCTTATAATAGGTTTGCAGGTTAAAAAACTAACATAGTTAATATAAAAAAGCGATCTTAATCAATGAAAAAATCTATCCATATTATAGAATCAGGTTAACGAAAAGCTTATTTGATAATATTGACGAAGGCAAATTACTGCTTCATAAGAAAGAGCGGTATGAGGCGAATAATGAAAATAAAATAGTAGTGGCAATCCTAATAGGTGATGCTAAAAATTCTACTTTATTAAAAAGTAACTCATAGAATCTGATAACGGGTTTACTCTAGAGGTATGAAATAAAAATACAAAATATAAATGAAGAGGTTTTTTATGCGTACTAGCAAAAGATTAACAGCACTAATATTTGTTTTACTTGTACTAAGTTTAGCAGGTTGTTCCTCTAGCACTTCTGCTGTAAAAATTAAATCAGGCAAAGATATTACTTTCTTCGTATCAACAGATGTGCACTATCTTGCCGAAAGTTTAACCGATAAGGGTGAAGCTTATCAGAAATTTATTAGCAGCAGCGATGGACGGCAATTGAATTATATTAGTGAAATAGTGGATGCCTTCACTGATGATATCAAAAAGAAAAAAGCCGACGTTCTTATTGTCAGTGGTGATTTAACTACCAATGGGGAGAAGGAAAGCCATCTGGAATTTGCAAAAAAGCTTAAGAAAATTGAAGAAAGCGGCACCTCAGTGTTTGTTATACCAGGTAATCATGATATACTGAACCCTTTCGCTAGAGGTTTTAAAGGCAGTGATCAATATGTGGTTGATCACATAAATGAAAAAGACTTTGAAAAAATTTATAAAGACTTTGGCTACAGCGAGGCTGTCTTAAGGGATACCAATACATTAAGCTATCTGGCAGCACCCTCAGAGGATGTATGGCTGTTGATGCTTGATACTGCTCAGTATAAGGATAATATAGAAAAAAATAGACCGAGACTTGATGGTGAGATTAATCCTGGAACCCTTGAATGGATAAAGAAATGCAGTGATTTAGCAAAGAAGAACAATGCACAAATTATTGCAGTTATGCATCATAATTTAATTGATCATAGTGAATCAATTAAAGAGGGATTTACAATAAATAATAGCAATGCTGTATTACAGCTGTTTGAAAACTGCGGGATAAAGCTTGCTTTATCAGGGCACACTCATAACCAGGATATAAAATCCTATAGCAAAGGTGAATATAAAGTTCATGATGTTGTAACAAGCGCTCTTGTGGTCTATCCACAAAAATATGGCGTACTTAAATATTCACCAAAGAATGGCTTTGACTACAGCACCTCATCTGTTGACGTAGAAAGCTGGTCAAAAGAACATGATGTGAAAGATGAAAATCTCAATAATTTCAAGGCATATTCTGAGGAATATTATAAAACTACTCTGTATAACAACTCTATTCAGCGTTTTTTAATAGATGATAGTCTTACCTCTGAAGAAGCAAAGCTGATGGCTGAAACTTCAGCGCTTATAAGAACAAAATACCTTGGAGGTACATCAATCCTTAATAAGCAGGTAATTATGAATTCACAGGGCTATAAGCTGTTGACAGAATCTGGAGCACAGAAAAACCTGACGAGAATGCTTAATAGCGATAATACAGTTAATAACAGATTACAGATTCCTGTTCCGTAATCTGTTATAACTGACATAAATACCCGTCTTTGTTATTCATCGTATATTTTGACTATAATCTCGAAATATAATGACTTAAAAATATTTATTTATCATTACTCTCATTATCCATAAAAATGTTACACAATATGTAAATTTTACTCAGTTTGCTGTTACTTATGGTACACTTCACCTTGAAATATCCTAAACTTTGTATATAATTAGACTAATCTTCACTATTTGTTTTAATCTCTAATCATAATATCCATATCTATATTCCTCACCCTCCTTATGCCAAGTTATCATATGCCAAAGGCCCACTTTCCGGATAAGGTATCATCTTTGCCATCTCTAAAAGTATTAATATCCCGTAAAATCAATAAGATAAATATTTTTAGCAACAGAGCTTGATCGTTACACTCCCAATCTCTGTAAGGGGTCTGACCCATTCCAAAAATTGGTAACTAAGTTAACAATTTTCATTGTTATGAACTAAATTGAAAGATTGATGAACTAGGCTGATGTTGTTTTTGAAAAAATAATTGTGCTTATAAAGAAAATCATGCAGGAATTGAAATTGGATACGTCGAAATATACTGGGGATTCTGTTAATTCTTAGTTGATCATTTAATTTATTCACCAAGAAAGAGAGGAGATATTATTATGAAAAAAGAATTTCACATAGAAAACAGAGAAACGCTATATCGCAGTATGGAGGCAGGATCACTTGCTGTTATGTTTAGCGGACATGCACCTAGGAAAACCAGTGATGAAGACTATCCTTTTTTCGCTAACCGTAATTTTGTATATTTAACAGGTATAGAGCAGCAAAACAGTATTTTTCTATCAGAAGTGCAGGGAAATGAAACAAAAGAGACATTATTCTTACTTCCATCTGATCTTTTTGCAGAACGGTGGACAGGGAGAAGATTAACAACAACAGAAGCCTATGAAGTTTCTGGTATAGAGGAAATCAAATATATAGATCAATTTCAGGATTTTTTGAATCATATAATTGCTTCAAAACAAATTCAAAGAATCTATTTGGATTTTGATAAAATAAGAGATAATGAACCGGATAGTGAAGCATACAAATTAGCAGAGTACATAAGAAATAGATATCCATTCATCACCCTTAAAAATCTTCAACCACAGCTGAAAAAACAACGAACCATCAAAAAACCTTGTGAAATTATAGCCATGAAAGAGGCAGAAAAGATTACAAGAGCGGGTATTCTTTCTATGATGCAGTCTTCTAAACCCGGTATGTATGAATACCAATACAAAGCAGAATTTGATTATACTCTGGCACAGCATGGGGTACTGGCTCCAGGCTTCCCGTCCATCATTACTGCGGGAAAGAACAATTTCTGTATACATAATTATTCTTACCGAGGGCAAGCTCAGGATGGAGATATGATTTTAAACGATGTGGGGGCTTGCTGGGACAATGAAATCAATGATGTCTCACGTGGCTGGCCTTGTAATGGTAAGTTTAATGAAAAACAAAAATTGTTGTATCAATGCGCCTATGAAACCTCTGAGCATATGTTCAGCATACTAAAGCCTGGCATGCCTATGAAAGACGTAGATTTGATGATACGCAAATATAATTTTGAACAATTAAAGGCTGTCGGCCTTTGTGATGACTATGCATCTGTTGGCAAATATATGTGGCATGGTGGAGCTCATCACGTAGGGTATGATGTTCATGATCTGGTAGACTCTACTATGCCATTAACTCCCGGAATGATTTTTTGCGTTGATGTCGGTATATACTGTGAAGAATGGGGAATCGGCTTCCGTTTAGAAGATAACTGCCTGATTACAGAAACAGGATGCGAAAATCTATCGGCAATCATACCTAGAAGCATAGAAGATATTGAAGCTGCGATGGGTAAAAGGTAATTGGTAGTTATTCTCCAATTATAATCATCGTTATATACATTAGTTGGGAATGTGAGCAGATTTGTGTAAATACAATTCTGCTCATTTTAGCGCGTTCAGCTGGGTGACTACTATTATCACTCACATTACGCATGAATAATTTACCCCTGAATAGCAACAGAGCTTGATCGTTATGCTTTCCATTCTTGGTAGCAGTGTTTACTCGTCTATTGTTCTACATTTTTATAATATGTTTTACTTCCCTATTACGAGCTTAAATCCAGTCATATCAGGGTTTTACAAATAAGTCTCCGTCATTTATGATACGGTTCACCTTACCTTATTCTAAACCCAAGAATCTAATTGTGAACCTGTCACGGCTTTTTTGCTGTCCCAAAAGTTACACTTTATGTAGTTCTAACTGTCCAAATACTGATATATGTCCATAGGAATTCTATCTATAATCTCTCTTTCAATTATATAGTGAATATAGTTTCCATCTCTTTTTTTGCGAAGGATACCTGCTTCGTACATAAGCTTTAAGTGCTTTGACACTCCCGCCTCGGTAATGGCTAAATTACTCTTTTAGAATTAGGTTATGTTTAAAATAAGGCAAGTGGGGGGAAGATACTATTTATTACAATTTATTTTCACGGATCTGTTCAGAGGGTAACATCCCCATATATTTCTTATAAGTCTTGCAAAAATAAGACAGATTGTTAAAACCGGTGGCATCAGCACATTCACTTACATTATACTTGCCTGATACCAGCAGTATCCTAGCATAGCTGCACCGGAGAGAATTAATATAATCTACTACAGTTTTCCCGGCAATTTCCTTAAACTCACGGCAAAAATAGTATTTGCTGTAACCGATATGACGACAGATTTCATCTATTGATAATTTCTCTGTATAGTGCTCTCTTATATAGCTGATTGAAGCCTTAATCCTTTCAATCTTATTTTCACCTTTCCTCTTTTCTTCCAGTATATTTCCACGTACTGCATAATTTCGGCACATATGCACCAATAAATCTATAATAGTTGATTTTACAGCAGTTTTATAATACTGACGCTGATTAAGCATTTCTTGAATAATTACGTCAAAATACTCTCTTGCAAGGCTATCATTTATTATATTTCTCAAGGTGATATCACTAATAAAAAGGTCAAAGCTGTCGGTGAACGACTTGTCAACTATCAGACAATAATACCTGCACTTTGAACTAATTGGCTTAATCCAGTGAAGATTGTTTGAGTTAACTACTGCAATATCACCTGCACTGGCAGTATGCTGTTTGGCATCACAGCCTACTATTGCACTACCCTCAATAAAATACAGCAGTTCAAGATTCTCGTGCCAGTGCATTTGAAAATCACTGCCGTTTTGTGTCAAAGTATCTAAATGAAA
>CAZMQY010000244.1:3431-5791 GCA_964568335.1 uncultured Clostridium sp. | reverse complement strand
ATCATGAATTAATTGATAAGGAAATGGTAAATGGCTATTATAAGCCTATGAGGACTAAGGGGGCATTTGAGGCTTTTATAGAACTTGTAAAAAATTTAAGCTATACAGAATTTGATTATAGCATGGTTAAGGATATTACAGTTCCTACCTTGATTATTTGGGGAAAAGAAGATAAATGGATTCCAGTTTCCGATGCATATAAATTTCATAAGGATATTAAGGACTCTAAATTAGAGATATTAAAATGTGGTCACGCTCCCCAGGAGGAAAAGCCTGAGGAAGTTTCAAGACTTATCGGGGAATTTATAAGGGAAAAAATAAAATAGGTGGAGCAAAAGCTGCCACCTATTTTATTCTTCCTCTGCCAATTTCAAAAGCACTTTTCTAAAAGCTTCAACTGGCTGAGCTCCAATGATTGCGTATTTGTCGTTAATGATAAAGGTAGGAGTGCTGTTTATCTGATTTGTATGTGCTGCATTAGTTGTTAGCTTTAACCTGTCTTCATAAACGCCCTTATTTTTTGCAGCTGTAAATTTATCTGTATCCAAATTTAGGTTTTGCAGAATTTTCTCTATTACCTCAGACCTACCTATGTCTTCCCCGTAAGTAAAGTATGCTTTAAAGACAGCCTCATGATATTGGTCAAACTTTCCATAATCTCTTGCAAACTCACCGGCAAGCAGGGAAAGATGAGAATTTGACAGCACTTCTAATTGATTAAACTGCAAACCAAATTGAGAACCGTAAGCTTTTAGATTGCCAGTCATGGCTGCTAGTCTATCCTTTGAAAATATAGCTGTAAGCTTTTTGCTCTCGGGTGGAGTATCTGGATGTATTTCAAAAGGAAGCCAGTTATCCTCAATATCAAACTCCTTTTTAAGCTGGTCGACAATACCTTTGCCGATATAGCAGAAGGGTCATATGTAGTCTGAGAAAATATTAATGTTATATTTCATAGTTTTACCTCCAATTGTTTTATACCATATATATAGTATAGGCTAAAAAGCAAAATTATAAAATTATATATTATTAATATATGGAATCAATATTGTTTTTATGGAAATTCTATAGAAACATCAATATCTTCAGAGAAATATGATATAATTAAAACAAGTAATTCACTACTTATAGCAAATAATTATATGGGAGCATTTATTCATGTGCTTCTTGCAATAAACAGCAGAAAGGTTAAAAGTCTTTCAAAGTATATAGGGGAGGTTGTTTTATTGTATAAGTGTGAAATATGCGGCAGAGAAGCTGATATTCATCACATAGTGCATAAGAATGAAGGGGGACTGGATTTCCCGCTTAACTACAAGTATTTGTGCTCTGAACATCATAGAGGGAAGAATGGTCCTCATAGAAATAACAAGGTGGATTTGGAATACAAGCTTGAACTGCAGTACAGACTGGAGAGAATGCTTGAAAAGAATTATTATACCATGGATGAATTAATTGATATTTTAAGCCTTAACAAAACTAAAGCTAAAAAGTTTTTTAAGGAGCTTAAGCTTTATAAGGAAGGCTATAAAAAGAATGATATAATCTACAGGCTCATGGGTAAGAAAAAATACAATGAGTATATGCTTGAAGATTATTATGATATGATGGTTTTAAATTTTGTATAAAAACAAGGACTGATGATTTTGCCATCAGTCCTTTGCTTTTGAGGTGTAAATTAATTTTTAGAATAGAACTCTAAAATCTTTGAAAATTTTAGGTCTACTGGAACTTCATCTTTAGTAGGAAGCTTAATCAAGCTGCCTGAAAAATTATCTTTATCTTTATTTAAGTAGCCATAACCATTGTCAGTAGAGACAAAATTTTGGCTGAATAATTCATTCTTTCTTGACTTTTCTCTAAGACTTAGTGTATCGCCTACTGTAACTCTATAGGAAGGAATATCAATTCTCTTTCCGTTAACTAGTATATGACCATGCACTACAAGCTGTCTAGCTTGTCTTAGAGTTGATGCAAAGCCTAGTCGGTAAGCAATATTATCAAGTCTTCTTTCAAGATTCTGTATTAAAACCTCTTCAGATTTTTGCTTTGAATTAAGCGCTTCAGAAACATATTTTTTAAACTGTTTTTCAAGTACACCATAATATCCCTTAAGCTTTTGTTTTTCAAGTAATTGCTCTCCGTACTCAGAAAGCTTCTTGTGCTGTTTAACACCCCTGTCTAATGCCTTTGGGTGATTAAACACATTTACGCCTAAATGTCTTGCTACTTTAAATCTTGGTCCTAAATATCTCGCCATTATTATCCTCCAATATAATGTTTATTATATTGCGGTTAATTTGACACCAACAGCCTATAGATAGAATAGCATAATATAACGGAAAAGTAAATAAGAATTA
>CAZMQY010000244.1:0-3421 GCA_964568335.1 uncultured Clostridium sp. | reverse complement strand
CGCATTTTTATTCCTCCATTATACCGTTTTTTTATTTGCGGTTAATTTTACGCAAACTGCCTAAGCTATAATATCACAATAAAATAGAAATGTAAATAAGAACTATTATCAATAGCTATATTTTTGTATTGTAATTTCCTATAAGCTTTTGTATAGTTCTTATTAATGCATCCTTAGAGGTTTTCCAAGGCTGATCTGCAAATCGATAGTCAAACTTGGATATAAACCATTCCAGCTCTTCTTGAAGTCTTTCCATATTCTTTTCTTGAAGTTCCAATGTAATTGCTTTAAACTTATTGCGCAGTTCTTCATTTTTAATTAACTCATCGCTTAAAGAAAGTATAGAATTAAAATGCTTAAGGCATAAGCCTTTAGAGTTTTTATATAGATTCCTAAAGCTGTCCTCCTTGTACCAAAGCTCAACTAAGGTTTCCATGTAGTTATCCATAGTGTTGTCAAGACGGCTGCAGAGAAGGCATTGCTTGATTGTAGCTTTTCCCGAGCTAGGCCTATCTTTTGAGAACAAGCCTTTGAAGGAGGATTTTTTAGTTTCAGTTTTACTGTTTGCAGCAAGTTTTAAATTCTCACGCTTTGAGTACAATATTCTGTTGGTTAAAACCGCCAAGCCGCATTTATCAGGGTATCTATAAAGCTTTTCAAAGTGCTCGTGGCAAAAGTCATAGTCTTTAACAAGCTGTGGATTCAGCCTTACATCCATAACCATTTCTGTAAAAAGAGCAGCAATAAAATCATCGTCGCTCTTTTTTTCAATGGCACAAAGAGCACACTCGCAGCTTTCAAGTTTATAGGCATCCCAAATAGGAATCTCATATATCTTTTGTTTCATCTTATGTATCCTTTCAATGTGTTATTTCATTAAAAAACCTTTATTTTGTAGAAAGTCTTTCATATGAGGTCTTAAAGGCTTGCTAGTGTGTTTTGCCATCTGCTCAGTCCAAGTATCTTTTCTTGCCCCGCCTGTACGTTCTATATAGTAACGATTAATATCTTCGTCATACTGCTTTATCAAATCCAGCTTCTCATCTAAAGCGTATTTGTCCTCAAAGCACACTGCCTCAAAAGGAAGCCTTTGCTTCAAATCTGGATTTTCATCCGGATAGCCTAAGCACATTCCAAACACAGGGTAAACATTATTAGGAAGCTCTAAAAGCTTTGAAACTTCAGAAGGATTATTTCTTAGTCCGCCTATGTAAACTCCGCCAAGTCCAAGTGATTCAGCTGCAAGCATAGCATTTTGCGCCGCTAAGGCAGCATCTGCGGTTGCTATAATAAAGGCTTCCGTATAGCCCTCAGCCATTTTAGCATTATGCAAGTTACATGCAATTTCAAATTTATGCAAATCTGCACAAAAAACTAGAAATAAAGGACATTCTGTTACATAGCTTTGTTTTCCCGCAAGCTCAGCTAAAGCCTTCCTTATGTGCAAATCCTTTATAGTTATTATTGAATAAGACTGCATAAAATTAGAGGTGGAAGCTGCTTGGGCACAGCTTATTATTTCCTTAACTGTATTTTCCTCAATTTGCTTGTTTGAATACTTTCTAATTGATTTATGAGATTTTATGAGGTTTATTGTCTCGTTCATGAAGTTTTCTCCTTTCTATCTAAAATATTGGGTATCTTAAGCAGGCTTATTGCTATTGGCAAGTTACCCATTGAAGTCCATTTATGGCTTCAACCTCCTGATAATAAATTTTATATAAACATTATAACCTATAAAGTGTGCTTTATGAAAATAAAGATAAACATTTTTGGTAAGCTTTAAATAGTATTTTACATAGCTGAAAATGAAACAATATTAATGAGATTTTTTATATATAGGAGGATTTATTATGAGTCAGAACAAAGACAGACAAAAAGCAGCCCATCAGCGTGATAATGAAAGAAGAGTAGACCAGTTAATAAATTTGGTTGAAAATAAGACAAGAACTGAAAGACATCTTGAGCAGCATTCAGACATAGGAGACCCAGACAGACTTGATCACGCACATGAAGTTCAGCACGACAGAGAACACCAAATACAAGATATTAAAAATGCAATTGTTTATGGGGACAGTTCAAACAGCAATACCAAGCAGCAGCTTGAAAGCCTTAAAAAGAACTATACCTTTGCGCAAGGCTATATAGATCACAATGCTGATAATATGGACCCAAAGGCGCTTGAAAATCTTCAAAAGAAACAAGAGCACAGAAAAGAGCAAATAGATATTTTAGAGTAATTAAAAAGCGTGATTTAGAAATTGTCTAAGTCACGCTTTTAATTTTCAAATATATGTTGTACTAAAATTATCATTAATGTAAAATATTAGAATAGGGTAAAGTGATGATATGCAAAATCACTATATGGGATTTATAAATATTTATAATGTAGGAGGGATATAAATGAAATTGGAGGGTAAGGTTGTTGTAGCCCAAGGCGGGGGACCAACAGCTGTTATAAACCAATCCTTAGTGGGGGTGGTGCTGGAATCTCGTAAATTTAATCAGGTAAGCAAGGTTTACGGTGCTATAAATGGAGTATCAGGAATCATTAATGAAGATTTTTTTGATTTGACTCAAGAAACAACCCATAATTTAGAGCAGGTGGCAATAACACCATCTTCTGCGCTCTTTTCAACAAGGGATAAACCTGATGAAAAGTACTGCAAGGAAATATTTTCAGTGCTTAAGGCTCATGATGTTAGATATTTTTTCTACATAGGGGGCAATGACTCTGCCGATACTGTGAGAATAGTAAATGAGCAGGCTAAAAAGTCTGACTATGAGTTTAGAGCCATACATATACCTAAAACTATAGACAATGATTTGCTTGTAAATGATCATACTCCAGGCTATGGTTCGGCAGCGAGATTTATTGCCAATGCTTTCATAGGTGCTAATCTTGACAACAGGGCCCTTCCAGGAGTTTATATAGGGGTTGTTATGGGACGAGATGCAGGCTTTTTAACAGCAGCGTCTTCTATAGCCCAAAAATACCCGGATGATGGTCCCCATTTAATTTATCTTCCTGAAAGACCCTTTGATATGGAAAAATACTTAAGGGACGTTAAAGAGGTTTACGATAAATATGGACGCTGCGTAATAGCTGTATCTGAAGGCATAAAGGATGAGCATGGAGTTCCTATTATTACAAAGCTGGTGGATGAGGTTGAGCAGGATGCCCATGGAAATGTTCAGCTTTCAGGCACAGGTGCTTTAGGTGATTTGTTAGCTAATTATGTTAAAAAGCACTTAAATATTAAAAGAGTAAGATCAGACACCTTTGGATACCTTCAACGCTCCTTTATGGGCTGTGTTTCTGACGTTGACCAGCACGAGGCAAGAGAAGTAGGAGAAAAGGCTGCACAGTTTGCAATTTGGCATAACATTGATGGCTCCATAACCATACATAGAACAGGCT
>CAZMQY010000243.1:0-5865 GCA_964568335.1 uncultured Clostridium sp. | reverse complement strand
AAATATGGTGAGCTGTTAACCTGGAATCAAGCAGACAATCTAATACCGAGAGGTACTACAATTCAAGTTACTGACCTTAGTACAGGCAAAACTTTTAGTATTAAAAGAACTTTTGGGACAAACCATCTTGATGGTGAAGCATTAACTTTAGCAGATACAAAGATTATAAAAAGCATTTGGGGAGGTTTCTCTTGGGAAAGAAGACCGGTTATTGTTAGTATTAATGGGCGCAGAATAGCCGCTTCAATGACTGCTATGCCTCACGCGGGAGTTGATTCTGCACCAGCAGTAAATACCGTCAGCAATCGATCAGGCGGTTATGGAACAGGTGAGAACCTAGATGCTGTTAAGAATAATGGCATGGATGGAGTAATAGATATCCATTTTTTAAATTGTACAAGACATAAAGATAATAAACCAGACCCTCAGCATCAAGCTGCAATTTTAAAGGCAGCAGGCAAATAATATAAAACCCTATGGAGATTTATTTCCCCATAGGGTTTTATATGTCTATAATTTTAATAATTCTCCTAGCTATATTATTATAAGCTCCTAAGTTTAATTCACACTATAACCATTTTTTTCTCCTGAAATAGGCCAACATCAGAGCCATAATGCTTAAGGTTAAAACCCAAAAGGCAGGATAAGCCCATGGCAGCTCAAGCTCAGGAAAATATTTAAAATTCATTCCATATATGCCTGCTAAAAAAGTCAAAGGAATAAACATAGCAGAGAATATGGTTAATATTTTCATTACATCGTTAGTCTTATTGCTTATGCTTGATAAATAGGTATCCAGCATACCTGTCATTATATCTCTATAGGACTCTATGATGTCTATAATTTGTATTATGTGATCATATACATCTCTTAAATATAGACGTGTGTTTTCCTTTATCATTATTGAGTCTGTTCTAGTAAGGTTTCCTACAACCTCTCTTAATGGCCATATGGAGTTGCTTAAATAAATCATCTCTCTTTTCATATTATATATTCCCTGCAGCACTTCCTTTTTAGGATCCTCCATTAACTGATGCTCTATTTCCTCTGAGCTGTCTCCTACCTGCTCCAGTATGAAAAAATAGCTGTCTACAATTGCATCAATAAGAGCATAAACCAAATAATCCGCTCCCTGTTTTCTTATGTTGCCTTTTCCTGCCTGTAGCCTTTTACGAACCTCATCGAATACATCACCTTCAAACTCCTGGAAGGAAAAAACATAATTATCTACTAGAACTAAACTTACCTGTTCAGTTACTATTTCTTTAACCTTTATATTATAGTACACCATTTTTAGTGTTACTAAAATATAGTCCTCGTAATCATCCATTTTAGGCCTTTGGCTTATATTCAGTATATCCTCCAGCATAAGCGGATGAAGCTTAAACTCCTTGCCTACCTTTTCAACAATGCTTACATCATGAAGACCTTCTATATTGACCCATTTAACGGTGTCTTCATCCTTTTTATTAAAACACTCTTCAATTTTCCTAAGTTCTTTTCTTTCATAAAAATCCTTGCTGTATTCTATAAGTGTAAGTTCAATCTTTTCTGTTTTATGTTCACCATTATATACCAAGGTGCCTGGAGATTCTCCTGCTCTTTGTGCAATTCTTCTAACATACCTTGCCATTTTCCACCTCAAATGAAATAACTCCAAGCTCTTACATAAGAGCCTGGAGTCTATATCTTATTTTAGTAAAGCTAATGCTCTTTCAACAACATTATCAGTAGTAAAGCCAAACTTTTCAAATAAAAGGTTAGCTGGTGCTGACTCTCCAAAGTGGTCTAGAGAAATTACCTCTCCGTCTAAGCCAACATATTTATGCCATCCAAAGGATGTCAAGGCTTCAACCGCAATTCTCTTTCTGCAAGCCTTAGGAAGAATACGCTCTTTATACTGCTGGTCTTGAGCTTCAAAAACCTCTAGTGAAGGCATACTTACAACTCTAACATCTACTCCCTTTTCTTTTAATACTTTGGAAGCTTCGTATATAAGCTCAACCTCTGAACCAGTTGCCATAAGTATTAAATCTGGATTTTCCTTTTCGCTGTCCTTTAAAATATAAGCACCCTTTAAAGCTTCCTTTGAGGACTCTTCATAAAGAGGTAGATCTTGTCTTGTAAGAACGATAGCTGTTGGTCCGTCTTCTCTTGTTACAGCTGAGTACCAAGCTGCTGCTGTTTCCTTTGAATCAGCCGGTCTGTACACATGGAAGTTTGGAATACTTCTAAGTGATGCAAGCTGCTCGATTGGCTGATGTGTTGGACCATCTTCACCTACTCCGATGCTGTCATGAGTTAATACATAAACTACTGGAAGCTTCATAAGTGCTGATAGTCTCATTGCTGCCTTAGCATAATCAGAGAATACGAAGAAGGTTGCAACAAAGTTTTTGAGTCCTCCATGTACTGCTATACCATTTCCAATGGCAGACATAGCAAATTCTCTAACACCATAATGAAGATTTCTTCCGCTTCTTTCCTCAGCTGAATAATCACCCTTATCCTTCATATAGGTTTTGTTTGAAGGTGCAAGGTCTGCAGAACCGCCAATAAGGTTTGGAACTAGATTAGCCAGTCTGTTTATGACTTCTCCTGAAGAAGCTCTAGTAGCGGATTTACCGCTGAATTTCCAGAAGTCTTCACTGTTTAATAAATCTACAGGAAGCTTATCACTGTTCCATAACTCCCACTCTTTTGCAAGCTCTGGGAATTCTGTTTTATAAGCTTCAAATAATTTATTCCACTCTTCTTCCTTTTTCTTTCCTTCTTCTACTATTGAATTCATATATTCTCTAACTTCATCAGGAACATGGAATTCTTTTTCATAAGTCCACTTTAAGAATTCTCTTGTCTTTTGAAGATTTTCAACTCCAAGAGGCTCCCCGTGTACTCCTGCTGTTCCTACCTTTGGAGAACCGTATCCTATTTGAGTTTTAATAATAAGAAGACTTGGTCTCTTTTTATCAGCCTTTGCTTCTTCAATAGCCTTGCTTATAGCTTCAACATTATTTCCGTCTTCAACAGTTATTACCTGCCAGCCGTAAGCTTCATATCTAGCTCCAACATTTTCTCTAAAGGCTATATCTGTACTTCCTTCTATAGAAATTTTATTTGAGTCATATAAAACAACAAGCTTATCTAAAGCTAAGGTTCCAGCAAGTGAAGCAGCTTCAGAGGTTATTCCCTCCATCATGTCTCCGTCGCCAGATAATACGTATGTATAGTGATTAACTATATCAAAGCCAGGCTTGTTAAACTTTGCGGCTAAATGGCTTTCTGCTATAGCCATACCAACAGCAGTTGCAAAACCTTGACCAAGAGGACCTGTAGTAGTTTCCACTCCTATAGTATGCCCGTACTCTGGATGTCCTGGGGTTTTACTGCCTAGCTGTCTAAAATTCATTAAATCATCTACTGTTAATCCATAACCAAAAAGATGAAGTAGAGAATATATAAGCATGGAACCATGTCCTGCAGATAGAACAAACCTATCTCTATCATACCATTTTGCATTATGAGGATTATGCTTCATATGCTTTGCCCAAAGAGTATATGCCATTGGCGCCGCTCCAAGGGGAAGTCCTGGATGACCTGACTTCGCTTTTTGTACACCTTCAGCTGAAAGTAATCTAATAGAATTGATTGCTAATTGGTCAATATTATTCATTTATAACTCTCCTTTGCTAAGATAAGTATTAAATAGTAGCACAGTCAACATGTAACTTCAGTGTATATTATAACTCAATTCATCAAAATAATCCAATAGCTTTAATATAAATTTAGCCTTATTAGTTTATCCCTCACCCAGCTAAAATAATATGTCGTATATAGCCTTTAATCTATGCAAATACTATTCCTCGTAGGGAGGTGAAAATATGAAAAACATAGGTATACAAAAGGAACTAAGTACTATTAGAGATTATTTAAAGGATAATGGCTACAATGTAAATGAAGTTGACACTACAAACTTAACAAGCGGTACAACATTACAAAGCTTTGATGCCATAGTTGTATCAGGTGTTGGTGATAATTTAATGGGCATAGATGATACCTCAACAAAAGCACCTGTTATAAATGCTGACGGATTAACTCCGGAAGACGTAAAAAATCAATTAGACAGAGCCGTAAAATAGCTGCAATATAAAAAAGAAGGAATTTGCTTAAAATTCCTTCTTTTTTTAAATTTTACTTCATACCTTTTATAACTAATGCAAAGGACTCATTAGTATACTCCTCTTCCGAAAAGCCTCCGTATACTTGTATATCCTTAAAGCCAGCCTTATGGAATATTTCCCTTATTTCATCCTTTTTTAAGGCTATTAAATCCACCGAGTTTTCAAAGCGTTCTTCAGTATCATTTTTATTAATTATGAGTTCAGTTTTAAATTCTACCACTTCTTCATCTTGCTTATAATTATAATTTCTAATAAAACTTACTCCTTTTTCGGGTTTCTCAATTGTAGGAAGGGCCTTTATATCATGTTTAATGATTCTGTCGTAATTGACAATCTGAACTATTAATGCTCCATCATCAATGAGAACATCGTAAATATCCTCTATAAACTTGTATATTCTTTCTTTATTTTTCAGATGAACAATTGAATTTCCGATACAATATACTAAATCATACCTTTCTTCTGGAAATTCCTCCTTAAATTTTGTCATATCTCCTAGCGCAAAATTTGCATATAAGCCGCCTTTTCCCTTTGCCAGCTTTATCATCTCATCGCCTAAGTCAATAGCATCTACTCTGTGGCCCTTTAAAGCCAAGGCTAAGGAATAGGTTCCTGTACCGCAGGCCAGGTCAAGCACCTTGGAATTCCCCTTTATATCCTTTAATAAAAATTTTAAAGTCTTCTCGTCCTTAGGAAATACGATGTCATATACTTTGCTAAGCTCTTTATAAAATTTCACGATTTTCCACCTTCCTCTATATTATTAGTCAGAGAAATTTAATGTCTTAATCATTCTATCCTGACCTAACACTGTATTATTAAATATTTTTCTAGTATTGCTTAAATAGTCTTCTGGATTAAGCATAGACGGACTAAAATGAGTCAGCCATAGCTCCTTAATCCCTCCAGTTTTAGAGAGTCTTGCTGCTTCTGAAAAAAGCATGTGCTTGTTTTCTAAAGCCTTAGCCAAAAACGCGTCATCTCCATACATACCCTCGCAAATAAAAAGCTCTGCATCTTTTATAAATTGAGCTAAGGGTTCTATTGGTCTTGTGTCAGTACAATAGCATAGCTTTAAACCTTTCCTGAACTCTCCAAGCACTAGTTCTTGTGTTAGAAGCCTTCCCTCATGCCTTATTTCTTCTCCTCTTCTAAGTCTATTCCAATATTCCACAGGAATATTTTCACCTTCTGCTTTATCTCTGTCAAACTTTCTCATTCTCTCTACTTCAATAGAGTAAGCAAGACAAGGCAAAGTATGCTCTACTGGCTGTGTTTGAAGTATAAAACCACCAAGCTTTATACTATGGTTCTTATTACAGTCTAATTCAATAAGCTTAATCTCATAGGGTAAATGTGGAGCTATAACCGTAAGCCCCTTTACAACTTCAATTAACCCAGGCGGACCTATTATAGTTAGAGGCTCTTCCCTTCCTGAATTTGCTATAGTTAATAATAGTCCTGGAAATCCTACCACATGGTCGGCATGATAATGAGTGAAGCAAATTACATCAATATTTTTAAAGCCCCACTTCAATAGCTTTAAGGATACTTGCGTTCCTTCGCCGCAGTCTATCAGAAGCATTTTTCCGCTGTAGGCTACAAGCAAAGAGGTTAAATACCTGCTCGATATTGGCATGCTTCCACCGCAGCCTAAAAGTGCTACATCCAGCATAATAAATCC
>CAZMQY010000242.1:0-5871 GCA_964568335.1 uncultured Clostridium sp. | reverse complement strand
AACTTACTTGATACTTATTTTTGAAGCATTCTTCATTGTTCACGCTCTTTATTCCAATATATATATCTTATACCAAGGTTATGTAAAAGACCAGTATTACTAAGTAGCATCGCCCATGTGTGACACTGCAAGCAAAAAGTTAACAAGTTATCTATAAAACTATTTAACTATTCATAGAAAATCTTCACGCAAAGAATATATAATATTTATTCCAAGCATAAATTTGGGGAGCAGCTGATATTTAATCAATCCACTTCCCCATATATTACACAGTTTTTTCTTTAAAATATTGATGTAGCTTTCTACACTGCCACTACCTTACTTGTTTTTCTTTTTTGCTGTTTTGTATTTTTGATAAAGAATATCTTTCAGCACCAAAGCAGTATCTGCATCATTAAAATCAAACTCATTTTTACATTCATCATACAGCTTAGATATCTTCTCGCAATAGTCGTTTATTCCTTGCATACCTTGATAGGAAGCTAAAATGGGGTACTTTTTACTCCAAGCACTGGTCCAATCAATTTCATCAACTATCATCTCGATGCTTGTAACATCTCCGCCTAGAGGTCCTCCGCTAATAAGATAGTCATAGCTCACATTATACAATTGACTTAATAGCTTCCCTTTAATTAACTCCGGAACTGTTTGGTCAGTTTCCCATTTGCTCACTGTTTGCCTAGAAACGCTTAGTTTATCCGCAACCTCTTCTTGGGATAAACCTGCCTTTTTGCGCAGGTCTAATAATTTTTCCCCTAAGGACATAACAATCACCAGTCTTTCTTTTATTTCAAGTTAACTTGTAGCTACAGTATACTTGAAATAAAAATTGTTTTCTACCAAGTATAGATGGAGATTTGTCAACTAAACTTAACATCTTAGGGTATGTAAGATTATTAGTTGATTAAGTAATAGAAAAAGAGCGGGTCTCATGATACTTATGAGATCCACTCTCCAAAATTTAATTATCTCTAATACCCGAATCCACCGTGATGAGGTCTTCTACGTCTTCTTCTGCGTCTTCTCCTGTGAAGATCCCTTAAGAAAAGTACTGAAATTAAGTCCCTTGTAGAACGCTTTCTGCGGCGAGGACGCTGCCTTGCTTCCTCTTCGTTATTTCTATAATAACCTCTATACTCATCGTCGTTTTCATCTTGCTCATCATACTCATCAAAATTCATTTCCTTATCAAGCCTATCATATATGTCGTCGGTAACTCTTCCTACTTCTTCTCTTGTAGGAGAATACATTGCTCCATAGGTCATTTCCATTTGATCACCGTGATACCTTACCAAAGGCATTGCCCTATGATATAGGCCTGGATATAGCATAGCTAAATCTTCTTCATCTTCCTCCTCTATCATTGGATCATACATGTTTCCCATTGGTCCTTGATACCACATCATATAAGGTGGTATTTGTCTGTAAACCATATTTCCTCCTATTAGAATTAAAATTGTTACTACAGTTTATCCTATGCTATTTTTTTTAATTGGTGACTAGAAAGTTTATTCTAATTTGGGGATATTCACATACAAACATTAATAGCCCAACTGTTTTCCTACAATTATTACTTTTATTCTATCTTTGATAAACTGTCCTCTAATTATTGTAAAATCATTACATATTCTATCAGGACTTTTACAATCTACACAATAACCAAGAGTAGTACATGGAGTTTTTTTATCTAATCTTTTTGCATCTATGGGTGCACAGTAATTTCTAACTCTTTTTTCTGCTTCATCTATGTCCTTTACAATTTTATTAATTCCAGTTACTAAAATAACCTGCTTGGGGCCATAAATCATTGGTGCCACTCTACTTCCATTACCATCAATATTGTAAAGCTCTCCATCTTCAGTTAAAGCATTTGTACTACATATGAAAGTATCTGCGGAAAAGTTTTTTATATATATTTCCTTTTTTTCTTCACTTGTAATATCTTTTCTATACTTATCTAAAAAGATATAATTACCTCCACGTAGAAAATCTATAACACCTATTTCAAAGAGTGTCATAGAATCACCAACACCTACTACAGAATTCTCACCTATAAGTTCTTTTAATAGTTCTTTTAAATCACTATCATCTTTAACAAAAAATCCTTGCATGTTGCGTTTTCTTAAATTGCTTATTGTTCTATCAACTTTTTTATCTAAATACCACAAAACATGATTATCCATCTATTATGCAACATCCTTTCAAACAAATAAGTTTTAATTTTGATTTCTATATTACAAATATACAATATCCTAATCATGATTCGCAATATTTTACATTGGGAGATAGCTTTCTTAAGCAAAGCCTAAAATATTGATGGCAGTATAGAAGCTGCTATCAATATCTTAGGCTTTGTTTTTCTTTTACTTCAATTTTATTTTTACAGTTCCATCCACAAACTTTGTTTTAGTATAACCTTCTATAAGCATCTTAATAGCCTTCTCTTTCTTAATATCCCAACCATCTGAAGGCTTCAATTTATGATTTGTTTTAGAAACGTAGAATACAGGTTTTTTATTTCTTATTTTATCCCATTTCGATAAAGCATCAAAACATTCGTATTTGATATTATCCTTGTCAACATAATAGGCTTCAGCAAAGTTTGATGCTCCAGCAAAGTACTTTTTCCCTCCCCATCCTTCAACAGATTGGAACTTATTATCCAAAACTTCATACTTTCTATTATCGATAGATTGACTTAAATCAAAAGTAATATTATCTCCTATCTTTAGATTATCAATATACATTTTTGTACCAAGATATTCAAATTCTTGAGGACTAGTTTCATCTAGATTTATAACAAACTCCTTTGGCTCATCTTCAATAGCCTTTGTACTTATCCTTCCTATTTTTATTTCAATATTTTTAGGATTATCGAAGAACATGGAGTCAAAGGTCATTTCACTGCTTCCATATCCCACTGTTGAATATGAATCCCAGCTGCCATGTCCAAAATTATAAGGCTTATATTCTTTACCGTTTGCTATAATTCTTACGTCTTCTAATCCTAACATCTCTTCATCTGAACTGACATTATCATGATCAAAATGCAGCGTAGTAAGTGTAGGTGATATATTTATTTTTCTAAAATAAACTGTATATTTATCTAATTTTATACTTTCATGTATTTCATAGCTCTTTCCTTCGTATTTTTTTATAGGAATTTCAAACTCCCAATTTCCTTCTACATATTCCTTAGCTTCTCCAGAATCCAGCTGCAATTTATTAAAACTTAAATGTATAGTCTTTTCTTTTGTGTCTATAGGATATAAGGTTAATGTATTCTCTCCTTCAACATTAAACAGGGAAGTATACATATCAATGCCGGTTTCTTCTCCTGCCCTTCCCCATCTTTCTTTTATATTTATTCCATCGGTATAGCTTGCATGATAGCTTTTGCCATCTTTCAGGTCTTCTATTTTGAATGAAATTAAGGTTTGTATATCATCCGCAGCTACATCTGTAACAGTTATTTTAATGTTCTTATCTACCTTAGATATATTAAGCCTATTTCCTACTCCTTTGTCTACTAAATTACTGATTCGATTTTTGGGATTCAAGGATTTTATAAAATCAAGCAGTTCTCCTTGGGAGGCAAATACAGTAACCGCTGACATAACTAGAATGGCTGCAGCAATTAAGATAACTCTTAACGGCTTTTTCTTTTTACGAAGAGCTATTGTCTTATTAACTCTATTTTTAATATTATCCATAAAATCTGAAGGGATATTTATATCATTATTACTTATATTTATATCATTCACCATGACTTTCATGGCAATTAACTCCTCTCTGCAGTCTTTGCAATTTTCAAGGTGTCCATCAATCAGTCTTCTTTCTTCATCCTTTAAGCTGCCATCCATATAATCTATAAAACCTGCTCTAATTTTTTTACAATCCATATTTAAGCCTCCCTTCCTAAAACTTGCCTAAGAATTTTAATTCCTCTAAATATCTTTGTCTTAACCGTACCCAGAGGTATACTTAATATTTCTGCTATTTCCTTTTGAGAGTATCCACTATAATACTTTAGAATAATTATCTCTTTATACTCCTCATCAAGCTTCTTAAGCTCATTAATTAAATCAATCTTTTCGGCTTGTTCCTCTGAATAAGAAATATTATTATTTATTTCTATATCATCTGAAAGCTGCATACGCTTTTTATTTCTTAAAGTTTTTCTACATTCATTTAAAAGTATTGAAATAAACCAGGCTTCAAAAGCTTCTTCATTTTTAAGCTTATTAACATTTTCTATAATCTTTATTATAGTGTCGTGAAAAACATCCTCAACATCAGCATGACTTTTTAGATATGCCCAGCTGATTTTATATAATTTTTCTTTGTTTAACTCTACCCATTCCAAAAGCACTTCAATATTTCCTTTTTTAATGCTCTTGATCGGTATAGAAATATTCTTTTTACCCTCCACTGCTCTCCCTCCCTTTTGTAATAATAAGATTAACAAACTATGTAAAAAGTTTCAAAAATATTAAATTTATTTTCAATAATAACATATTTTATGTGATTAATACCTACCGAATTTTATTACCACTTGTTCCATATAAAAAGAGCGTATAGTCTATTGAGATTATACGCTCTTCTTTCTTAAGCAACAATTAAATTAAAGACTATAATAGCTTCAAAGCGATAATTAACGAAGCAGTTAAAAAACTATGAACTAACTATTGTTTGTAGTGTCTTTGTTTAATGGTTTAAGGTTAAATTCTTTTACTATATCTTCTTTAATTTCATATAATGCTTCTTTAACAGCAATTTTAACTGAACCTGCAATAATAAGAAACAAAATAAATCCTCCTATGCCAGCCATAATAAGTATCTCCATGGGAATCCCTCCTTTTTGATAATCCACAGTAATTTTTTATTTTACCTTATCTATATTAATCAGGGAAATATACTCATTCATATTCTATACCTCCCACCCAAATCCTTCTAAATCCTTTAATTTTCCTTCCTCTGTTAACATTCCCAAGCAATTCATATTCTTAATTTCAAAACTAATCAAGTGAAATTCAATTAGAATATATTAATTTTTATTTACAAATACTAAAATTGAAAAATTTTGCGTAGGTTGGAGGAATAAATAAATGACAAAAGATTTTTTTGCTGCTGTAGCGGATAGGCGTACATTTTATGGAATTAGCAAAACCGCTGTGGTTTCTGATGATAGAATTAAAGAAATTATAGAGCATGCTGTTAAGCATACACCATCAGCATTTAACTCACAAAGTACAAGAGTAGTTTTATTATTAGGAAATCATCATGATAAATTATGGGATATTACAAAAGAAGCATTGAGAAAGGTTGTACCAGCTGACCAATTTAGCTCTACTGAAGATAAAATAAATTCATTTAAAAATGGATATGGTACAGTTTTATTCTTTGAAGATAACAGTATAATTGAGTCCCTTCAACAACAATTTGCTCTTTATAAGGATAACTTCCCAGTTTGGTCTCAACAAGCAAGTGGAATGCACCAATTCGTTGTTTGGACTGCATTAGAAATTGAAGGCTTTGGAGCCTCATTACAACACTATAACGAGCTAATTGAAGCTGATATAAAGAAAGAATGGAGCATACCAAACAACTGGAAGCTCATTGCACAAATGCCCTTTGGAAAGCCAACCGCACAGCCAGGCGAGAAGCAGTTCCAGCCATTACAAGAACGTGTTAAAATTTTTAAATAGATGCAGTTAATGAACAGCCCCCTGTCTACTTGACTGGGGGCTGTTCATTAACTCTAGGTTTGATAAAGCATATTATTTAGGACTCATTCATCATCAGTTAACTTCTTGTAAGTATTTACAAGTTCAATAAATTTACTACTATCGCCGCCAAGATCAGGATGAT
>CAZMQY010000241.1:0-5884 GCA_964568335.1 uncultured Clostridium sp. | reverse complement strand
ATAACATTTAGAAGTGTATTTGAAGTTGAGCACGCTTTTAATTAACGCCTGCTAAAAGTTGTTACAGACGTTAGTTAAAAAGTATATTCCTATCAGTTCATGCTCAATTTCAAATACACTTAGTTGAACGAAGCCGTTTAGGCTGTCTATGGGGTTTCAATTTTTCCCACTCCCGACAGGATAGAAATTTTGACCTCGCAATTATAATTTTACCATATTTGCCCTAAAACTTTATCTATATTTTTGAAATATTTTGATATATTACTAGTACTTAGGATACACCTTCCCCCTCCCCAAACAACCTTCAGTTTATGCGGTTTTTATTTTCATTGGTGGAGAACATGCTGTAGGCTGTAATCTACTCGTTCTTTTCATTGTTCCGCTATTGCAGCATGGACATTTTGTTATATCTTTACCTGTAATCTTTAGTATGAGTTCTTCTGTACTTAACTTTTTGCTGCTTTCCAAGTTCACCGTAATTTTAGTACCTGTGAGCCTCTTGCAGTCTTTCAGCTTTGTTTTCTTGTTTCTGTTGCCTAGTATCCCATAGTGTCTTATCTTAACAAATTTATCAGGTAGGATGTGTAACAGAAACCTTCTTATGAACTCTTCTGCAGTCACAGTCATTAGCTTTTCCTTGTTTTTATCTCTGTAGTCTCTCCACTTGTATATAACAGAACCATTCTCACAAGACACTATTCTATTGTTTGAAATAGCTACTCTGTGAGTATATCTGCCTAGGTACTGAAGCACATATTCAGCGCTCTTAAAAGGCGGCTTGCAGTAAACAACCCAATCCTTTTGCTTTAAGCTTTTCATAAACCACAAAAACACATCTGCTTTTAACAGTTCTTCTATTTCGCCCATAAATTTTAGCTGTTTTCCGAAATAAGCATTTTGAAGGTATGCTATAAACTTTCCTTTGAATTTCTTAGAAAGCACCTTGACTGGAATAAAGAACTTTTTCTTTGAACTTACCCACCTGACTCCGTCTGGTGAAAGTCCTCCTGATGGGACTATACAGTGTATATGAGGATGAAACATAAGGTTTTGTCCCCATGTGTGAAGAAGTGCAGTGATACCTGTTTGAGCCCCAAGATATTTATGATTTAAAGCAAGCTCAAGAAGAGTCTCGGAAACAGCCTTGAAGAGTATTTTGTATATGACCTTCTGATTTCTAAGCGCTAGCGCACTAAGTTCTGATGGCAGAGTAAAAACAACATGAAAGTAGCCTACTGAAAGCAAATCATCCTTTCTATTCTCCAACCACTGCTCTTTGGCTAAGCTTTGGCACTTTGGGCAGTGCCTGTTCCGGCAGGAATTATAGGAGATCCTAGTATGCCCACACTCATCGCATTTATCAATATGTCCTCCAAGTGCAGATGTTCTGCAGGCTTCTATGGAACTCATAGCCTTAAGCTGATTAAGCGGCAGCTTGTGTTTCTGACGATACTTGATGCCAAATTTCTGAAATATATTTTGCACCTCAATCATGACTACACCATTAAAGTGTATCTAAAGGACTTTTTATATTTCTGAGTTTCATATTAGTCATATGCAGGTATATGCTTGTTGACTTTATATCGCTATGACCTAACAACCTTTGAATATAGTATATATCCACTCCGTTTTCTAAGAGGTGAGTTGCAAAGCTGTGCCTTAAGGTATGAACAGTTACAGGTTTTGTTATTCCTGCCTTCTCTACAGCCTTGTCCATTATCCTCTCCACACTTCGTGCTGTGAGAGGCTTGTTCATGTCTTGCCCCGGAAAAAGCCAATCCTTAGGTCTAAAATATTTAAAATAAGCTCTTAGAATCTTAAGATTTCCTTCCGAAAGTAAAGTTAGCCTATCTTTGCTGCCCTTGCCTTGTCTTACTCTTATCTGCATGTTTAGGCTATCTATGTCTGATACTTTCAAATTGACTACTTCTCCTACTCTAAGGCCTGCGGCATATATAGTAGTTATAATGGCTTTATGCTTCAAGTTTTTGATGCTTCCTAATATAGCTTTGACTTCCTTTTGAGATAATACCTGCGGCAGCTTTTGTTCTTTCTTTGCTCTTGGTATTTTTTTTATATCCCAAGTTCTGTCGAGAGTAGTCTCATAAAGCAGTTTTAGTCCGCTATAAACCTGGTTCACATAGGACTTGCTGAGGTTTCTTTCAGTAATGAGATAATGGAGATAATCTTTGATTTCTTCTGTGCCTAGAAGTTCCGGAGATTTCTGATGGTACTTGGAAAAAGCTACAGCATGTTTAAGATATGATTGTTGTGTTTTTGGACTGAAGCCCTTTAGCTCTAAGTCTCTTTTAAATTGTTCTCTTAGCTTTGTCATAATAAAAACTCCTTTTATATTAAGATTTTAATTTCTTATACAAAAGGAGTTATTTCCAATTTTATTTATTTCAAACAAACTTATTTTTAAGCAGCTAAATTCTGAGTTGCTACTGTTTCCCCACCGCACTCCGTGCGGTTTAGTTCAACTTAAATATCTCTTCCTACTATGTCGTTATATACCACCAATGTAGTGGTATTCCCGACGTTCATGTCAGGAAATATTACTATAGTTTAAGATTCCATGCCACTCATAACTTAAAATTTCTATTAGAACCAAGTTTGTCTAAAGGGCTTTGTATATTTGAAATACTTTTTTGAGTAACATGCGTATATATTTCAGTGGTTTTTGAACTTGAATGGCCAAGCAGCTCCTGTATAAATCTTAAATCCGTTCCACCCTCAAGAAGATGAGTTGCAAAGGAATGCCTTAAGGTGTGGACCGTTGCTCTCTTATTTATCTTAGCTAGTGTACAAGCTTTCTCAAATATTCTCTCCACAGTCCTTTCAGTTAGAAATTCCCTCTTATTCTGGCCTGGAAAGAGCCATATTTCAGGCTTATACAAGCTGTAATATTTCCTAAGCTGTATCAATGCTATCTCTGATAAAAGTGTATATCTGTCTTTTCTTCCCTTGCCCTGTGTTATATGGATAAGCATTCTGCTGCTGTCTATGTCTTGAATTTTGAGCCTTACAACCTCACCTAATCTAAGACCTGCAGAATATATCAAAAACAGTATAGTTCTATGTTTCTCGTTATCAAGAGCACCTAAAATCCTTTTAACCTCTTCAAAACTCAATACATTGGGAAGTTTATTCTCCTTCTTGGGCCTTGGAAGAGCATCAATTGCTTTTCCTTGGTTAAGAGTGTCATTGCATAGAAACTTTATAGCGCTTATAGCTTGATTTGCATACGAATGTGAAGCTTTCTGTTCTTCTAGGAGAAACAATATGTATTTTCTCACATCCTGTAAGCTGATTGAATCTAAATCCTTATCAATGAAACTTGAAAACCTCTTTAGTTGTTTTGCGTAGGTTTTTCTTATTTTAAAACTATAGCCTTTTAATTTTAGCTGTTCATCAACAATTTTGAAAAGCTTTTCATTGTTTTCGTTGGAGATAAAGTCTATAGTTATCTGTTCATTTCTGAATAAGTTCCTAAGAGTATTTATGTTTTCAACCGAATAGGGAACCGACCATTCTTTCTTGTCAGGATTCCAGCCGTAGCCAGAAAGGCTCTTTATTTTACATATCCTCTCTGGTGAATAGGGAAATGTGATGATAAGTTCATCCTCTAGTCTTGATATTTTAATAGACATGGTGAAATCACTTCTTTCTGAGAACTTATGTTCCTATATTAATTATCACCACTGTATACTTTTTTATTCAAAATGTGAGCATTAATTACATTATATTATAATAAATAGTAAATATCATTATTTTTGACTTATAATTTCCAGTTAATAATATGGTATTTTATACTGAGGCTTTATCTAACTTTCTATCATAATTCTTCTTCTATTATCTTATTTAAATTGCAGTTCAATCATGAAAATGAAGCAATGTCATTATTTTTTACTACTCTTCTGTAAATCTTAAATTTGCTTAGTTTACTTTATAAAAAAGATACAGCTTAAGGTAGAAACCTTCCTAGCACTAATTTAAAGCTATAATTCTGCAATCCTGCACAGTTACTATAAATGGTTATATGGTTAAACATTTTTCTGGTTAACTGGCTTGAGACTTACTAAATTACAAATCACACCCAATAACGTTTTCCACTCAAGACGTTCCTGAACCGGACCCAAAAGGAATACCTCTAGGCGAGCTTGTACCAGTATAGAAATGTGCTTTGGCGGAAGCTTATATATTATCTTGCATCAGCAATATTTAATTCTTCAATTTTTTAACCCTTTCAAATACCTATCTTTACCATGCTACAAAATTTGGCAACAGTATTTATTCTACAAAAAAAGACTGTCAAAAGACAGCCTATTCAAACCTATAAGGTAGCAGTTCATCAAGCTTCACTACTTTATTTTCCTGAACTAAAATTTCCGCATCAAGGTTTTCATTATTAATTTGATATATGAACTCCCTGCATCTTCCGCAAGGTGGAAGTATTTTTCCGTTTCTTCCTACAGCTACAATCTTCATAATTCTTGACTCTTCATTTGTTATCATTTGCGCTATTGCTGCATGCTCTGCGCAAAATCCCATGCTGCAGGCAGTATCGATACATACACCTGTATAAACATTACCCTTGTCTGTTACAAGTGCGCATGCTACTGATGCTACGTAACAGCTTTCAGACAATTGTCTTGGGTTAACCTTTTCCTGTGCTATACTTTTCAATTCTTCTATTGTCATATTTTATTTCTCTCCTTCTTAAACCAGTTCTTCAGCGAGCTTCTTTGCAGCCTGCTTAACCTTAGCTATGCTTATGTCATCCTTCATATTATCTTTAGCATGCAGCAGCACAGGCCTCACAGACTCCACTGACCTTCCAAACTCATTCATCCAATCATATCTAGGCACCATCCAGGTATGGAAGTGATGAGTTGTATCCTCATTATAGAAGTAATATACCTTGTCAATGCCTAATGCGGTTCTTTGAGCAGTCCTTATTTTTCTTAGTGCGTCAATATATTCGTAAGCCTCTTCCTCACTCATTTCGTCTATAGAATATATATGGCGCTTTGAAGCTAATATAACTAAACCTGGTATTGGATAAGCAAAATCTTGATGAGCATGAAAATACTTTGTATCTAAAATAGTTCCGCCAATGGTTTCTTTTGTGCCCTTTACTATTTGACAGCTTAAGCATTTTCTCATAATTCTGAGAAGTTCCTTAAAGTATTCCTCCCCATAATTGTTAAGCACTCCAGCCTTTATCATATTCTCTAGCTCTTCTTTACCTACCCATTTGGCGTCGCTGACCTCCTCCACCTGTAATACTATATCTTCCATAGAAACATTTTGCTTCACCAGCCAAACCTCAGCAAAGTTATTGTTTCGTTTAATTGTCCTAAGCCTTGTCATGTTAGCTGTATCAACATCAATTCCTAATTCCTCCTTAGCTTCCCTAATTGCGGCGGTTCTTCCATCCTCTCCAGAAACTACGGAGCCTCCTGTTGCCGCCCAAAGCCCTGGCATAAGCTTTAGGTGATCTGCTCGCTTTTGTATTAAGAACTCGCCCTTATCATTTAATATCCAAATGTGAACAACTAGATGATACTCGCCATCTTGCAGCTGCTCACCTCTTATTATTGTTCCGCCTGTTTTATTACCCTGTTCGTCTAGTATGTCCCAAAGTTCCATGAAATCAAACCTTCCTTAATTTCTTTATTTTCTAAAGCTCTAATCTGCCTATATTTTTCTGCAAATATATAAACCATGCTGACTATATCCAATTAAGCTGCTATCACTGCAGGTTGCCAAATGATAATCCATCCAAAGCTTAAACTCGCTATCATCAAATTTATTTATTATATCCCTTAGAGTTCCACCAATACCATCTGTTCCAATATGCTGGAGCTTTGCTATATTA
>CAZMQY010000240.1:4352-5909 GCA_964568335.1 uncultured Clostridium sp. | reverse complement strand
GATTTTAGATGCCCAATTGGCAAATTGCTTCTAGCAATACCATTTAGCTCAGTGTGACCACTTTAACGGGTAACTTGCGAACGACAGTGAGCACTCTTAAACTACCCAGTGTTTCGACTGAAAGGAGAAAAAAATGAAAATACTAATTGCAGAAGATGATATGATAAGTAGAAAATTTTTATCCAAGTTTTTATCTCAGTATGGAGAGTGCGATGTTGTTGTAGATGGTATGGAAGCATTAGATGCATACCTAATTGCTATAAAGGAAAATGAACCATATGAGGTAATATGTTTAGATATTATGATGCCTAAGGTTGATGGAGTAAAGGTTTTAAAGGCAATAAGAGATTTTGAAAGACAAAGAGGGGTAATGCCTGATAAGAAAGCTAAAATTATAATGATTACTGCCCTTGACGATACAGAGTATGTTCATAAGGCTTTTGATATAGGCTGCGAGGCATATGCGGCAAAGCCTATTGATACCGACAAGCTGATAGAAGTAATGAAGAAATTAGAAATTATAAAAACAATATAATAGGAGATTAAATAATGATAGCAAGAGTCCCCACTTCAGTATGTATAAATGGAGATATTATTGCTGAAGATGTACGTGACGTAAACGGAGTTGTTCTGGTTGAAAAAGACGCTGTAGTTAATACTGATTTAAAAAAAAGTTTAATCGATTTTGGGATATCGGATATATGCATATATAATCCAATTCACAAGCTTAAAGAGAATGATAAATCATACAAGGAGATACTGCAGGATATTAGGAAGAGTTTGGGTGAAGTAATATTTAGAAAAGAATATATGTATACCAAGATTACTCAATATCTTGCTTGTATGCATAAAAGCATAGATAATAATTTAATAATCATCAATGCTTTAAACAGAATTAAGAGCGTTGATGAATATACCTTTATTCATAGTATTAATACAGCATTTTATTCAATGTTTATTGCTATTTGGATGGGACTTGATGATAAGCAGATAATTAACGCTACTCAGGCTGGGCTATTGCATGATATAGGAAAAATATATATTCCTAATGAAATATTAAATAAGCCTGGTCGATTAACCGAAGAAGAATATGAAATAATTAAGAAACACACTATATATGGATACTTATTGATAAACGAATTTGAAGAGTTTAGTCCTGAAGTTAAGAGAGCGGTATTATTTCATCATGAAAGAGCAGATTTAAAAGGGTATCCCTTTAATGCACCATCAGATTATGTTGGAATTATATCGAAGATAGTGGCTGTTGCAGATGTATATGATTCTATGACTACAGATAGGGTTTATAAAAAGGGAGTATCTCCCTTTGAAGCTATGGAATTTTTAAGTAATGATGGTATGAAGCTTTTGGATAGTTACATATTGAAGGTTTTTAAAGAAAATATACCGCTGTACGATTTTAAGATGAATGCTTAGCTTATAAATATGAAGATTATATAGCAAACTGATTAATTAAATTTAACTAGGATGGTGGAATTATGAAAAAAGTTCTTGTAGTTGATGATGCAGCTTTTATGAGACTTTCTCTAAGAACCATAC
>CAZMQY010000240.1:0-4342 GCA_964568335.1 uncultured Clostridium sp. | reverse complement strand
TACTTCAAAGAAATGGTTTTGAGGTTATAGGAGAGGCTGTAAATGGTATGGATGCTGTTGAGAAATATTTTGCTTTAAGGCCAGATATAGTTACGATGGATATAACAATGCCTGAAATGGACGGAGTAGAAGCATTAACTGAAATTAGAAAGAAAGATCCTTCTGCAAAAATAGTTATGATATCCGCGTTAGGACAAGAGTCATGGGTAAGAAAGGCTATTATATCTGGAGCAAGTGGATTTGTAATAAAACCATATAAGGAAGAACATATCATTCAGACTTTAGACAAGCTGTAAGATTAAAAGAGTCTTAGAGAGAATAAAGTTCAGAATATAACTTTGCAAGGAGGAATATGAATTAATGAAGGTTGAATATATAAATCCATTTATAGAGGCCGGTCAGAATATTATCACAGAAACAACAGGATTTTTACCGAAAATGGGTAAAATATATATAAAGAACACACCATTTAAGGGCGATAATGTTGTTATACTAATTGGAATTACAGGCTCAGTACAAGGTAGTGTTACCATATCCTTAAGGAAAACACTAGCTTGTAAAATAGCTTCTGCCATGATGGGAGGCATGCCAGTAGCGGAATTAGATGAGATTGCAAAAAGTGCTGTATCTGAGCTTTCCAATATGATTCTAGGCAATGCTGCCAACATATTTTACAAAAATAACATATCTATTGACATAACTCCTCCAACAGTTTTAACAGGCGAAAACATGCAAATAAGTGCTAGTAAATCAGCAATACTTTGTATACCCTTTGAATTTGACTGTGGAGAAACTATGGAAATTGATTTAGCATATAAAGAGATATAGTGCCACCCACGTGGCAAGTGGCAAGTTGAACTAGCTGCATAGTCTATAAATCATACTTATGAGATCTGCCCAAAAAGAACAAGTGAAAAAATAGTTTAGATAGGGAGTGGAATATATGCAAAAAGTCCAGTTTACATTTATTGTTGGTCTTGTATTTGCTATAATCATTACAGTATTTGCATTAACTAATGCTAATCCAGTTGTTATTAATTTGTTTTTCTATAAAATTACAGCCTCACAAGCACTTGTAATATTTATTTCAGCTGCCCTAGGAGCTGTAATAGTGAGTTCTTTGGGATTTGTAAACCAAATAAAATTAAAAAATCAAATAAAAACTTTACGCAAAGCAAATGAAGAATTATCTGCTAAGATTAAGAACTTAACAGATGGAAGTGAAGCAAGCAATATAGCAAATGATATTGAAACTAAAAATATTGATAAATAAATGAATATCATAAATTGGTGTTTATTAGCACTGGAGGTTAGACTCTGGTGCTTTTTTATTTGTAAAAGTACAAGGGTCCAATTTTGATAAATATCATTCACTGAAAAGGCTGTCTGCATGTAAAGCAGACAGCCTTTCAATTTTGTTTGATTGCTACATATTAATTAAATTCAATTGTTTTTCATAATCATATCTGTAATGTCCTTCACTAGGTCACCCTTGCCATTACAGATTTTGATTCTTACATTATTATTCTCTAAGGTAAAATAGAGAATGAGAGGTGTACCATATTCAAGATGTAGTTCAGTCATGCTTATAGGGCCAAATATATTTTCACCGCTGACAATAACCTTGGGCTGCTCATTAAGACTGCGTATTTTCAGGCTTCCTTTATGATTTTCATCATAGCTTGTGTAGGCTAGAGTAAATTCCTGATTAAAGGTTGTTGAATCCAATGCAGGTACGGCTCCAAAGGGATCAGTATTATACGGAATAGTGTCTAAGCTGTAATAGTCATCAGCATTATTATATTTATCTATGATTTGACGCAGCATGAATAGATTAAGCTTCTTATTGTTTTCTGAAGAATTTAATATATTCATACCTGCAAAACCAAAACTGTCTTCGATACCTCGGACACTAACAACATTCTTTATGATTGGTGTATTTAGTTTGGTAACAGGGGCTCCATCCCTCATAGCAAAGAGATCTATTCTATTTTTATTTACAGAAGTATAAGAGATTATATTGTTCAATGAATTGAGATTGCTTATATAAAAGGGCCTTGTATAATAGGTGGTTAAATCCCTTACATTATTGTTATTAAAAAAGCCAGTAAAACTGCCCATTGCAAGATTTTTAACGTAGAGCATTTTATCATTTTCCCGGGTATAAACCAGATTGCCTTTGAAGTCCATGCTTGTTGCTGTATCAAAGCCGGCTATCTCAATTATTTCCTGAGAGGAACTACTTGGGTTATCAGTACGGTAGTTAACTTTGACTATGCCTTTGTCATAGGCAGCTATGATGCTGTTGAGGTTGAGACCCGTTGGAGAATCAAATAATACTACATCCTTTAGATTTTTATGTGCAGGAAATTCAGCCAGCAGGTCTGATTTGCCAGTATCTACATTGAGACGATACAAACAAGACAAAACACCTTGATCGGAATTTCTTGCAGATAAAATGATCAAAGCCTTGTTATCGTTCATGTATTTGTTCGTCCATATTATTCTTTTAATCAGTCCAAACCTCTGAGACTCTAAGGAAATTGATGGCTGATTAATCTTGGGGGCTTGGACATTGTTTTCATATATATAAACTGCCGTGGTGAGCACAAGCATAAATATCGTAACTATAATCATAAAATATTTCTTCATAATTCGCCTCCAGTATATGGTATAATATTAATTATATTACATATCGATGAGTTTTAAAAGGAGATAACCTATGAATGTTTCAGAAAGATTTAGTGAAGGGTGTAAATTTATAGGAAGTAAAATATTGTGGATTATTTTCATTCCTATTGTGACTGATTTGACTAATTGGTTTAGCTGGGAGAAAATATACCATACTGTTTATCGTCCTGTTCAAAAACTATTTGTGATTAAATTGGGCTTTATAGGGGCGCCGCCAAGCGTGAAATATATATTGGAGGACTTTCCCACACCTATATTTAAATATGATAGCAGCGGGGTTTCGGGAATAATAAGCATGTTTACTCTATTTAATGCAGCACTGTTTATAACTATAATTCTTGTGGTAAGCTTCCTTAACAGCGGATATATGAGCATTATTAGTACAAGCTATGGTGAGAAAGTGAGAATAAGAGACTTTTTTATTAAGGGAAATAGGAGATGGTATAAGTTTTTTTTCCTAGACTGTATAACCATGCTGCCAATAATCTTAATGGTTTTTAATAAGAATTTTATATATATTTCCTTTGTTAGTGTAATATTTGTCTATGTTAAATATTCCTTTGTTATAGATGAGGTAAATATCTTGGAAAACTTCAGTTTAGGAATAGCATTCTTGTTTAATAATCTTGGTCTCACTATTAAAATGGCACTATATTGCGGATTGATATTTTCAGTAATTAGCCTAGTAATGTTTCCGCTGACCAACCTTGGCACAATAGGCATAATTATAGATATCGTAATTTGCGCTTGTTTCGGAGCTGCTATGAACAGGACAGTTTTAGAGATATATGCCGCTAAGGGAAAAACATTGGATATGCAGAGTAATGTATAGGAGCATCAAATGAAATAATTTAGCCAATGATATTGAAACTAAGAATAATGATAAATAAATGAATATCATAAATTGCTGTTTATTAGCACTGGAGGTTAGACTCTGGTGCTTTTTTATTTGTAAAATGACAAGGGGCCAATCTAGGTAAATATCATACATTATTAGTAATATAGAAAGTATGTGTGGAAGGAGAACTTATTTTGGCAGAAACTTTACTTGATTTACTTAGAGCTGGAGGATATGTGCTGTATACTAGGCACGGGGAAGCAACAGTTGGAGATGATCTTCCTAATTTAAATTTTCAGAACTGTTATACCCAAAGAAATCTTTCTGATTTAGGAAGAAGACAAGCGATTTACTATGGTCAAATTCTTCGCAGCTTGCGAATTCCTATTAGTTATCCCATTGAAACCAGCCCCTTTTGCAGAACTATAGAAACGGCACAATTAGCTTTTGGATGGGGAAATGCTCAAATTGATCCCTTTTGGTATGAAGTTTATACGCTGAGTGGAAACTCACCTGTTTCAGAACAAGGAAGAATACTGGACACTCTTAAGTCGAAGCTAGAATTGCCTCCCCCTCAAGGTAGTAACAGAGTTATTATCGCTCACGGTTTTCCAAAGGGGATTGGACTTGGTGAAATTCCAAACATGGGAACAGTCATTGTTAAGCCCTTGGGGCAGGGCAAGGGTTATGAAGTCATAGGTAAATTATCCTTAGCAGATTTAGCAAATTTGGCAAAGAAAGGATAACAAAAGTGGCTGTCAAAATACCTAAACCTAGCGTGTTATTTGCAGTCTAGGAAACATTTGAGCAAGC
>CAZMQY010000239.1:5521-5927 GCA_964568335.1 uncultured Clostridium sp. | reverse complement strand
TTTCGTTTTCACGCAAATACTTTACAAGGTCGGTATTTGTTTTTATATTTCCCGGCAAATATATTCCGCCTTGCGACAAATCTTCGTATTCATGGAAATCGCTACCAGATACCATCTTTAAATTATTTTTCCTGGCATACTCTAAAGCGTTATCGTTCTGTGAATTATGTCTAAAATTACCGTTAAATACTTCGATTCCATCTAGGTTTTCCGGGTTTTCGGGAGTCATATTTTTTCTAAATGGATGCGCCTGATACATTAAATAGCCATTTTTATTTATAATCGTATATACTTCTTTTATAGTTAAACTAAAAATATCGCCGCTACACTTAACAAAATCTTCTGTTATTCCATATATTAAGTACTCATTCGAGCTCCCTTCAAGGTTAAGCTCCATACCTAAAAA
>CAZMQY010000239.1:0-5511 GCA_964568335.1 uncultured Clostridium sp. | reverse complement strand
ACGTTGAGCCCTATTTTTTCAGCTTCTTCTAATACAATTCTATAGCCTTTCAACCATAACTCTAAAGCTTCTTCCATGTTTGGCGACAGATATTCCAAATAACGCTTATTGAAATGGTCTGTCACTATGATATTTTTATATCCTTTTTGTTTATATAACGCCGGTATTTCTTTTGCAGATACACTTCCACATGGACTTACTTCTTTTGTGTGCAAATGAGTTTCAGTTAACATCATAAGTTTCACTCCAGTACATAGTAAAATTTATTGTCACATTGACAGCAAGCCTACCAAAATCGCAATAATTCTAATTATACCATAAAACCCCGTATTTACTAGCAATTAGGCTGAAATACGTAAACCATAATTTTACACACTACTATATAAATATAGGGGAATAAGCTCAACGCTTATTCCCCTCTCTTAAAATTCAATTACAATCTCCATGAATCTGGACTATATAAATTGATCTTAAATATTGCTTATGGTGTAGTTATTGGGAACGGACTTGCATTAACCGCAGCGGACTGGACTGAGCCGTTAACTGCTTTGACTCTAAAATAGTACTTTGTTCTTCGAGCCAGGTTTGCTGTTTGGAATGTGGTTGTATTTGCACCTACAGTATTTGTAATCAGATTAGCTGTAAAATTAGAATTAGTCGACATTTCAATTATATAGCCTGTTTCGTTGTTAGCATTATCCTTCCAGGTCACAATAACTTGCGGTCCAGTTGTCAGTGCAGCTGTCACGTTAGATGGAGCCGCTGGTGGATCAACTTGAATCGGAGCGCTGGAAGCAGCATTGCTGTAGTCTGAGTTAACAGTCTTAGTCGGGAATCCAGGTGTGACCGTATCGCCCACTATATTGGAAGCATATACACGATAATAATAAACAGTTTTTGTATTTCCAACTAGATCTGCATAGGTCTTAATGTTGGATGACACATTTTTCAATGTGGTCCATGGTCCTGCTAAACTTGTAGCTCGTTGGATAACAAAATTTGTTTCATCGGAGAAATTATCCTTCCAATTCAGTACATTGCTCTTTTTCGAGCCATTCCCAGTTTGAGTGACAGTCAGTTCCGTAGGCGCTTTAGGTTTCACAGCTACAGCCACTGAATGCATCATATCCATTTCTTCATGAGAAAGAAGATGACAGTGATATACATATTCCCAGCCATAGTTCACTTTGTGGTTAAGAATTTGCGCCACAGCATTGCCCTGTGGGTCGAACCATCCTGCTGGCGGAGGTGAATTCAGCACAGCTCCTTCAGGCATAGTAGGATCGATAAGTCTGACGCTGTTTGGAACATTAAATGGCAGCGAAGATGCAGCAGGAACCTTAGGCCTCATAGCTATAATGGTGTGTTCAAGAGGATTAACTCTGAAAGTTTCCTTAAAGCCCAGCTCATTTGCATCCGGCGGCATCATGGCGCCGTCCCATGCCACTCTGTTGATTAATTGTGCACCATAAAGGTGTGTATGGATTGTGTGAGTATCCACTCCGTTATGGGTTATTTTCCAAATCTGTGTTCCATCCTCAGGAGATCCTATAGGTGTTGCAGTTATATCTTCAATCCCCTTGAAAATATCTACAGGTGGACTTGCGTAACCATAGTTAATAAACTGGTTGTTCTTGGAGTTGGTAACCGGTGCCGAAAGTCCGAGAGATCCGCTCATACGTCCATATTCGTCATATACCTCCCCCATTTCGTCCTGCAAGGCCTTGGGCTCTAATGGCAAGGTAACAGCAGGCTGCAGAGTTCCATTGGTATTTATCGGTTGGAACGTCTTTTTGTTCTCATTCAATTGTACATAGGCTTTTGGAGCACTGGATGGAAAATCTGCATTATATGCTGAATTATAAGCTGCTTGAGGCATAATAATTGGTTCTTGAGACGCTTCAAAGACTCCTAACTTATCAACTGTCTTTTTAAACACAGCTTTTAAAGCTTCTACATCGTAAGCATTAGCAGGTGTATTTTGGCTAACCCTGATTTGCATGATTGTACGGGTATTAGGACCAAATCCAGGCATTGTGGATGCAGCTCCACCCTCTGCTGTCTGATCTGGGTTGCCGGTATAATAATCATAGCGCGGGTCCCCTGCAGGGAAGGCTGCCGGAGCATCATTATAGAGTATAAGCGTTTTGCCTGCATACTTGGAAAAGTCAACTAATACATCCGCCCTCTCAGCAGTACCGAGAAGAAGCGAGTGCTGATCAACATTACCGAAGTTAAAATTAGTTGCATTTAAATTCCAGGTAATAGGCTGGCTTGGTATTACCACCGGTGCCGGCAGGAAACCGCCTTCAGTTCCGATTTGAATCCAGTCTGGGCCTTTCATAGTTGGATCTGGGATTTTCCAGCCAGATGGAAGACCAGGTGTATCAGTAGCAGCTATCATTTTTACTTCAGTGCCAAAGCCCGATACCTTATAGTCAGTATCATCAGCAACATACATCTGCAAATTAAAGAATCGATCATTTGCTGCATTTAAGACACGGAATCTATATGTCTTAGGATCCACTTCCATGTAAGGATAAGCTGTTCCATTAACAATAGGTGTATCCATATAGGACTCGCCCGGTGCGGATGGGTTCGGTGTCCCAGGTATCTTTGTCGGTTCCCAAGGGGCGTTAACAGGGTCATAATAAGGATTGTCAATTGGTCCATATTTAATATCTGTTGTTGGCGGCCAGAACCAAGGACCATACATCCAGCGGCCATATGGGTTTGCTCCATTTGGATCATCAGGATTTTGAGCTGGGCTGTATACATGTGGATACCAAAGGTCACCAGTTTTAGGTGTCCCTGCCGTTGTTCCCCATTTCCATGTTGGATCTGTTGTAAGCACTGTACTAGCATCAACAAAAGTTCTGTCCTGGATTACAAGTGGAATGCCCAGGTCAGGTATAACTTGTAATTTTCCTGGGTTAACACCTGAATCATTTGTCCCCTTAATTAAGTCATTTTCCACCTTATCCTTCAGAATATAGGCTGCAGCTTCACCGGAATATACATTCAAACGAGTGATACCATAGGAATGATCATGGTAAAACATCAGCCTTGCACTTTGTTCGTTGGTATAATAAAGCGTAGTTGCGCCGTCAGTTGGACTTGAAACGTCGCCCATATCTGGCACATCCACAACACTTACACCTTGAGGATAAGAGGTATTTTCTCCTGCTGGCGTAATCCACTGCTGAGGTGTTCCATCGCTAATCCATACAGTGTTGTTGCCATGCAGGTGGATATTGGCACGGTTTTGAGTATAATGTTCCATACTTCCATCACTATGCACTATAGGGCCCATACCTGATCCCATGACGGTTTCATCCACGGGTATGAAAAGATCTCCTTCAGCACCAGTTGGAAGAAGATTGTAGAACTTTACGCGCACTGGTCTTCCGCTATCGGCAATAATAGCTGGACCCATAAAGTGAGCTTTATCTACTCCAATAGCCTGGGATCCGTTAGGCATTAATATCTTTTTTGTGCCATCCTGTGTCAAAGGAACTTTATTGCCTGGTACAACTGAAGTTGATATCTGTACATAGCCTCGGTTAGTGGTTACCGGCAAATCAGAGTGCATCTGTTCAGTATACTGTACTACTGCAATTTCGTAGTAGTCTGATCCTGGATAGGTTGTAGTATCTGCAACGGCTACAGGTATATATTGTCCAAGAGCATTTGCATTTTCTGCTCCAAGACCTGGTAGTTTGTCAACAAATTTATGCAACTGAGGGCTGTATGCCCAGTTTGCGCTGCCAAAGTAGTCAGGAATCAGATTTCCATTAGCATCTGTCTTAAGTTGATTTGTTGTTAGCGCATTAGGCTTATAATTAGCAAATTGTTTCTTTAACTTATCAGCTACAGCTTTTCTTTGAGCAGGGGTTATCTTCTTGCTATTTTGATCATTCTTGGAAGCTGTTTTGTTATTTCCGTTGTTATTGCCTGCCATTGCTGTTATAGCAGGATTCATCAGTGAAAAGGTAAATAGTACAGACATGAAAAATGTGTACAATTTAATTCTTTTCATTTTTACTCCTCCCAGATTCTTGTTGCTCACTTCTAATTTAGAGATAACTATCTGTAAAGTCAGAGATATAGAATTTTGCATGTAACCGCTAATTGTTAAGTTATTATAGCTTTAAATGTAGGGTTTTCAAAGGGATGTTTGCCAGGGCAGGCCAAGGATAAGAGTTGTTAAGGACTATTTTTTGGAGAAACCCACAAGTCCACTTGTGTTTGCAGAAATTCCATAGTGCTGCTTTAAAACTTATGTTATTTTTCTCAAGGATCTTTACAAGTTCTTAGCGGTGCTTAGACTGGGCTGCATAATTTAAGTCAGCTTGTTTATTAGATTGATACATCAGTTAATAAGCATTTTGTTATCTATCAGCTTTTGCAGTAATGTTTTTCGATGCAACCTCCCTGTAAATAAATATACGTTTAAATATATGTTGAAATATATTTCAATATGAATTGTGAAACAATTATCATTTTGTTGCTGTATAAAACATCACGGAATGTTGTATTATTTACAATTTGTCTATCATTAATAATCAGGTCAATCACTTCTTTATGAAATTCAGTAATAAAAAACACCGTAAAATTCTTTGAAAAATACGGTGTTATGAATGATTATTTGGTTTTTGTAGGTGTAGCGTCATAAGAAAAGTGCGTATTAAAATATTATAAAATCAACTTAATAATATCAGCAATTATAATGAATAACCCAAAAACTATAGATAATATTCCAACAGTCTTATTTCCCTTACTAATACCTTTTGAACTTACATGTTGTGACATCTTAATTTGATTTAAACCACTAAATAATTGAGTAAATCCCAAAAATAACATTACTATATCAATACTCACGTAATTTGCAAAATAAAGCACTACCGAAATAATTGTAAATACGCTAAATATAATACCTATTATAGAATATATTCTATCATTTATTTCCAAAAATAATACCTCCTACCTTGTTTTTTATGCACAGTTTGTTCGTTCTATTTTACTATCCTTCAGTAAATCTTAAATTTGCTTAGTTTACTTTATAAGAAGAATACGTCTTAAGATTGGAACCTTCCTAGCATTAATTTAAAGCTATAATCATATCATCGCGCATATTTACTATAAATGGTTATATGGTTATACATTCTTATGGTTAGCTGGCTTGAGACTTACTAAATTACTAGTACATCCTCTAAGAAGCTTGTTCGTTAGTTATAAAACTACATAATTATGAATTTATTTGCTTATCAGCATCTCATATGTATGTATAACACTTTCAACCATTCTTCTTATATGACTTTTGATAAATTCTTTTTTGCTTTCAGGCAGCGGGGACTTATTAGAAAATGCTCTTGGAATTAAATCCTTCAACTCAAATGCTAGAATACTAATTATGTCTAATTGTCTATAAGTATTAATCCAAGAATCCCTATCTACTTTTAAACCATCTGCTTCAACACCATTGAAATATACCTCAAATGCTTCTTCTTC
>CAZMQY010000238.1:0-5953 GCA_964568335.1 uncultured Clostridium sp. | reverse complement strand
TAAAGGAGGAAAATATGAGCGAGATAAAACGAGTTGTAAGTATTGGCGCCCATTCTCTTGATGCTGAGCTTTTAGGTGGTCCAATTATGCTGAAGTATGCAAAAGAAGGAGCGCACTGCACCTATATTCATGTTACACAAGGACGTTTGGAAGATCCTAATGCAACGCAGGAGGCGAAGGAGGAATATTTAAAGAAGCTATTAAAGCAAAATAGGCTTGCTGCTGAAAAGCTTGGTGGAGATACTATTTGGCTAGGTTATGTTTCTAGCGGCATGCCATCCTTAGAGGAGTTTATTGGAAGACTAGAAGGATATTTTGTTAATGAGAAGGTGGATTTAGTTATTACGCATTGGCGCGGCTCAATGCATCCTCGCCACATTAATACCCATGACGCAGTGACTGCTGCCGTAAAGAGCTTACGTGAAAAGGGAAATCCTATTAAGCTGATTTATGGCGAAACCTTTGAGGACTTGGTAGGTTTTATTCCTCAGGCATATTTCAGTCTAACTCAAGATGAAATTGACCAGTGGTATGGAGCACTGAGAGAGTATTCTGTCTTTCGTGGAGAAATTAATGATTTTCCGTACTACTCATACTATTCGACCATAGGAAAGGTTCGTCAAATAGAATCAAATAATAGGGGATACACAGTGGCCTATATGTATGCAAGCTTGATTGAAAACAAATTGTGGTAGCTTTATATTCAAACCTCTGCGGACTATTGGATATAAGGAATTATGAGAAATTATGTTGAATAAGTATTTAGTAAGTTCTTAATATGTGCAGGTTATAAAATCCACATATAACAATAAAGAAAGGAGGAGAGAGATGGCAAAAACCTATGTAAGGGTTGATGATAGGCTTATTCATGGCCAGACAATCGTTGCATGGTGTCCAACGCTTTCAATAAAGGAGATTATAGCTATTGACGATGAAAGCGCCAGGAATCCAATACTTAAATCTATTATGACCATGGGTGTGCCCGCATCCTACAAAACTCATATAGTAACAACTGAGGAAGCTAAGGTGATACTTTCACAGGAAGGCAAATGCAATCGGTTAGTTATTGTGAAGCGTCCTGAGAAGCTGGAAGAATTTAAAGAAGAAATAGCTAAGGCTGAGTTTGTTATGTTAGGCAATCTGGCAAAACGAAATGATACAATCCATAAAGTAAGCGGCGCAACGGGAATTTTCTACTTAAGCGAAAGAGATGTAGCAATTATAGACGACTTAACTTTAAATGGAGCGGAAGTATTTTTTCAACAGCTGCCAACTTCATCAAAGACAAGTTGGGCTGCCTTTAAAAAGTCAATCTAATTAAATTATGAGGGGGAACATTATGGGAATTATACAGATTATTCTTATTGCATTATTTGTTTATTTAGGTTCGATTGGTTCAGTAGTGGGTAACACTATTGGCTGGTACACTTTAGGAAGACCGCTGGTAGCTTCCTTTGTTGTAGGACTTATTCTAGGTGATGTGCAAACTGCTATGTTAGTTGGTATTCCGCTTCAAATCATGTATATGGGTAACGTAACACCAGGGGGTGCTGTTGCTTGGGATTTATCCTATGCTACCTATATTGGTACTGCAGGTGCTATTGTTTTCGGCACAGGTCTGGACCCTTCTAAAATTATTGGTTTAGCTGTTGTCTTTGCTGGTATAGGCGGCTTGGTTGGTCAAATAATGTGGAATGTTTCCTATGCGCTTAATCTTCCATTAAACCGTGTAGCTAACAGATATGCTGAAGCAGGTGAGACTAAGAAAATGTATATTCCTAATGTTGTGCTGGGCCAATTGATTGGGTTTGCATGCCGTTTTATTCCTGCAATTATAGTTTTGACTTCTATGACAGCAGCATCAGCTCAAGGTGATTTTGCAACTATTATTCCTGGCTGGGTTACAACTGTATTAGGTGTATTTGGCGGTATGATGGCAGCACTGGGAATGGGAATTATCCTTTCTTTCCTATTAAAGAAAAAGTATCACCTGGCAATTTTCTTAATTGGATTTATTCTTATCACATATTTTAATTTAAGCACAATGGCAGTTGCTGTTATAGCAATTCTTACTGCAATTTTATACTATGTTGCTATTACAAATTTGGCAGTTAGGAAAGGAGAATGGCCATGACAAAGAAAATTAGTGAAAAAACCCTTAAAAAATCCTTCCTCCATTGGTTTTTCTGGCACGGATGCTCGCAGCAGGCGGAAAGTATGCTGGGAATGGCTTTTGGTCAGTCTATGGCTCCAGTAATTGATGAATTATATGATAAGAAAGAGGAAAAGGCTGAAGCTTTAAAAAGACATATTACACTTTTTAATACAGAGCAACAAGTTGGCTCAATATGTAATGGCGTTGTTTGCGGCCTGGAAGAAGCCAATGTTAATGGTCAATGTACTCCAGAGCTCATAAGCAGCGTTAAAGTAGCCTTAATTGGACCGACCTCTGCTATTGGAGATTCCTTATGGGTTGCAACTATTATTCCAATACTGCTTACAATTTGCTTGTCTATTTCACAAGCATCTTCAACAATGACGTGGCTAGGCCCAGTTATTTATATGATTGTCTATCCCATAGGAACCTATATTTTAAGCTGGAATTTATTTAAGCTAGGCTATAAATCTGGTATTCAAGGAATGCATGAATTTATGTCTTCAGGTAAGCTTGCCACCCTAACAGATACTATGACAGTATTGGGCCTGATAGCCGTTGGAGCTTTAACAGCCTCCTTTGTTAATTTCGCTTTGCCTGTTAGAATTGTAAGAGATGTATTTGATGCTACAAAGAATACTGTGCTAAAAAATCAGGTGATTTTCGATGCAGATAAAGTTGTTAATGCAATTTTTCCTAAAATCCTGCCGTTATGCTTAACATTAGTTGTATACTATCTATACTCAAAGAAAAAGTGGTCTCCTCTTAAGTTGATGGGTCTCATATTGGTGCTTGCAGGTGCATTTACGCTAATAGGCTACTTAACAGGGGTTTATGTATAATTTAACTAAATAAAGATTATAAATTAGAGAAAAGATTTTAATACTACCTGTGGCAAAAGGGAAGGTTAACAAGTACTAGCACTCTTATCAAAGGGCTAATTATTGTTAACCTTCCCTAAAGTTATAAGTTATATGGCTGACATTATTTATCTACATAACTTTTTAAATTCGTCTGCTACAAATTGTACTTGTGTACCTACAATAACTTGAAGACTTGTTTTACCAGGTCTAATTACACCTGATATACCTGCAGATTTGATTGTTTTTTCATTTACTTGTGTATGGTCTTTAATTTCTAAACGCAATCTAGTTACACAGTTATCAATGGATACTACGTTTTCCTTACCGCCAACACCTTTTAATATTATAGCTGCAACTTCTGTGTAGTTATTGTTTGAAAGTGTTGCTTTAAGCTCTTCTGCTTCGTTGTCATCTTCTCTTCCAGGTGTCTTTAAGTTCCATTTTGTAATTACAAAACGGAATACTGCATAGTAGACAACTCCAACTATTAAACCTATTACTAAAAGCATAAGCGGGTTCTGAGCCATAGGAGCTTTAAAGCTTAAGAACCAATCAACAAAACCTGCACTGAAGTTAAATCCTGCTCTTACTGGAAGTGCAGCACATATTGCTACAGAGATTCCTGTTAAAAGTGCATGAATTACATAAAGTCCTGGAGCTAAGAACATGAAAGCAAATTCTAGCGGCTCTGTAATACCAGTAAAGAAAGAAGATAAAGCTGCTGCCATTAATAAACCATAAGCTATTTTCTTCTTGTTGTCTTTGGCAGTATGATACATAGCTAATGCTGCTGCTGGCAGACCAAACATCATTACTGGGAAGAATCCAGTCATATACATACCTGTTTGACCAAGTACCCCACCTGCCTTAGTTCCCCAGAACTTACCGATATCATTGATATCAGCTATGTCAAACCAGAATACGGAGTTGAGTGCATGGTGAAGACCAAATGGTATTAAAAGTCTATTGAAGAATGCATAGATACCTGCACCGATTGATCCTGTAGCTATAATCGCTTTACCGAAAGCTACTAGTGCTCCATAAATAACAGGCCATATAAAGAATAATATAAGAGCTGCAATACATGATAATCCTGCTGTTACTATGGCAACGCTTCTCTTACCGCTGAAGAAACCTAAAAAGTCTGGCAGTTTAGTCCCTTTAAACCTATTGTAGGCATAAGCGCCTATTAAACCTGCTAATATACCAATAAATTGAGTTTGAGTCTTTCCAAATGCTGGTGCTACTGCATCTACTTCAATGTGTTTAAACATTGCTACAGCACCTGGAGATAACAAGGTTGTAATCACAAGCCAGGAAACAAGTCCTGCCAGTCCTGCAGTACCGTCATTGTCATCTGCCATTCCAACAGCAACACCGATTGCAAATAGTATTGCCATGTTGTCAATTATTGCACCGCCGCCTTTTAGTAGGAAAGCAGCGATTACGCTGTTTGCTCCCCAGCCAGTTGGGTCAATCCAGTAACCGATACCCATTAAAATACTTGCAACAGGTAAGGCTGCTACTGGAAGCATTAAAGATTTTCCTAGCTTTTGTAGATACTTCATCATGATTGAGTTCCTCCTCTATTTTTTTTATTTATTTAAAGGACTTTATATGTCCTTAAATACAATATAAGTTTAATATGGGAAATTATATAAATTATAAAAAATAAAAAAGCCGAAAAGAATAAATTATTCTTTTCAGCTATTGCCCAAATTTAATCGGTTGCACGCTTAAATGTAAACCTTATATATTTTTATACTTTTATATTAGCTTATTTTTTGATTATAAGCAATACCCTTTTATAAAAATATTAAATTTTATATGGATAAGCAGTTAACTGAATAGTCTGAAGCATTTTTGATAGAATATATTAAAAATACTTAAAGAGAAACAGGAAGGGTTTAAATGAAGGAAAAACTTATAAGCTTCTGCAACGCAATTGGAATAGAATTTGCAGGAATTGCACCTGCAGAACCGTATTTTGATTTTGAGGATATATGGAAAAAACAGATTAAAAAAGGGTTTATAACTGGTTTTGAAGAAAAAGATTTGGAGAAACGAATTTATCCAAACCTAACCTTGGAAGGGGCAAAATCAGTTATCGTTTGTTTGTTTCCTTATTTCATAGGACATAAGGAAGACTCAAACCTATCTAAATATACTTTTGCCTTGGATTATCACGAAACATGCAAAAACATGCTTCATACAATAGGTGAGTTTTTAAAGGTGGAAATAGAGAATTTCGAATATAAGGCATTTGCAGATACAGGTCCCTTTAGCGACAGATACTTAGCTTATAAAGCGGGCTTGGGCTTCTTTGGAATAAATAGTCATATAATAACAGATAAATATGGCTCCTATGTGTTTATTGGCTATATTTTAAACAACTATCCTTTTGAGCCCGATAAGCCTCAAGAGCGAACTTGCTATCAATGCTTAAATTGTGTAAAAAAGTGCCCAGGACAATGTATTTTGGGGGATTTCACCATAAATCCACTGAGGTGCAAGTCCTATATTACTCAAAAGAAAAGGGAGCTCTCTGAGGAAGAAATAAACATATTGAAAAAAACTGATTTAATATGGGGCTGCGATGTATGTCAGGATGTATGCCCCCATAATAGAAAGGTTGAAAATACAATAATTAAGTAATTTAAGAAAAATATAAAGCACACTCTTGATTATGAAGAAATTAGCAGCATATCGAACAAAGAGTTTATAAGAAGATATAGAGACAGAGCCTTTAGTTGGAGGGGAAGGGCTGTATTGGCGAGAAATCATGAGATAATTAAAAAATAGATAGGATATTCATTAGTTAGAAATAGCTTGATGTAAGGTTAAAATAAATAAAGGGGCTTTATCAAAATACTCTTAACTCACCGCGTGTTATTTGCAGTCTATGAAACTATTCGCTTCGCAGATAAGACTAATA
>CAZMQY010000237.1:0-5979 GCA_964568335.1 uncultured Clostridium sp. | reverse complement strand
ATTAATACTTTATCTTTATCTTTATTTACTACAAACCCAGAACTTGTTATATGAACAATTTCATTATCCCTTTTTAAAATATCATCAAACTTATTTATATATTTCAATGTTACTTCCTTGTCTTTTTTCTCTTGCTCATTGGAAGGGACAAATTCTTCTATTGAAGCAATCCAACTCACATTTTCACCTTCCTTCTTAAATATAATTTGCTCTATTTTACAATGGTTCATTAAAGTACTTTCAGATTATGCTTATTTTCTTGCTATAAATAAGCCATGCTCGCTTATGCCCAATGTAGTTCTGTTTTCACATATACTCAAATGCATTCTAACATATTTATCAAAAGTATCTTCTGACATTTTGCTAAGAGTATCTCGCATGCAAAACAATGGTCCATCAGAAGCAACATTATACAGTTGTTTTAGATTAAAATTTTTCATTTCATTTTCAAGCATTTCTGGTGATGAAGCATAAAAAAGATTTGAATTTTCTAAATGTCCGTTCTCCATATAATACTCAAACATATCAAAGTTTAATAACATCTCTTCGGCATGTCCATAAAAATTAGCATATCTATTAATATATGCTAATGCATAAATTCCACCCTTCTTCAATACTCTCAAACTTTCGGATATACTTTTCTCACGTTCACCATCATCACATATATGATAATAAGCTCCAAAATTCAGTACCACATCAAAACTTTCATCTTCAAAACGTGATAAATCTAAAATACTGCCCTCATAAATCTCATTAAGTAATGGAGTGTCTTTCTGTTGTTTGCGAATCATATTAACATTAACATCTACTAAATCTCCTGCTATAACATTGTGGCCTTCTTTAGCAAGTGCAAATGCATATTTACCAGACCCTGCACATGCATCCAAAATATTGCTACTTTTAGGGATAACTTTATTCAAATAAGTCATTGTTGTAATATATTCTACTCTACCAGGGTTTGATTCTAAACGTTCACTTTCATCATTAAACTCATGATAAAATCTGAGAATTTCATCTTCCATTTTTCTTTCCCCTTCCACTGGACATATTGGTCTTAATCCTGAAGCAATACAAATCTTTATAATATCTACATAACTTTGAAATATAATTTATATATAATTCAGAGGAGGTGTTGAAATGATAGGTCAAGCTTTAGCTCATTGCATTACTGCGTGTGGTATGCGTGGACAAGAATTAGCAAATTGTATATTAATGATGTTAGGCATAAACTAAAATCCTTTAAATCCCCACTCATAAAGACTTGTGGTGATACTTATCGCGAGTCTTTTTGCTTGTGATTATTTGATTCAACACTTCGAAAGTTATAATTCATTTATCTGCTCTAAAATTACTCTTCTTTTGTAAAAGCCGTACCTTTCATAAAATTCTAATACATTTTCGTTGCCTTCTGCTACTCCGATTATTTTCGTTTTTACCTGGTTACTATTTAGCCATTCTAATGCCCCATTCATCAATTTGTCACCAAAACCATATTTACGATATTCTTTCTCAACAAAAAGAGAGTCAATTTCTCCTATCAAGTCTTTATTTATTGTGCTAATACAATAACCAATATATATTCCTTTGTCTTTATCCTTAATTAAATCTATTTTAATCTTTAAATTTTCATCGTTAATAAACTTATTTTTTCTAACTTCAAATTTTAGATTTCTGAACCTATCAGAAAAATTAATTGAATTAGCTTCATGATGCTTATTTAACTTCTCCCATATAGGTTGTACTAAATCAAGTAATTCTCTACCCCCATTTATAAATTGAAAATTACTCATATGTAATCCTCCTCAAAATTTAGTGTTTTTTATTTTATTTTACCTATCTTATTTAAGGGATAAATTCTATACACTGCCTTTCCTTCTATCTGATTATAATTAATAAGACCAAACTTTCTGCTGTCTTTACTTGCCATTCTGTTATCACCTAACACAAACAATTTATTTTGTTCCACCTTAATAGGAAGCTTAAATTCTCCACTAAAAGTTTCTCCTTTCACATAAGTTTCCTCAAGTTTTTCACCATTTATATAAACATATCCATTCTTTATATCAACTTCATCTCCTGGAATTCCAATTACCCTTTTTACTAATAAACTATTTTTTATATTAATATCTTTATTAAAAACTAAAGATACCATACTATCTACAGTTCTTACAGCATCCTCAATAAGTGTTCCCTTTTCTCCATTCTCGAGAAATATAATAATATCTCCTCTCTTTGGTTCTACAAAATTATAACTAAGCTTATCAACTATAAGCTGTTGATTACTAAATAAAGTATTTTCCATAGAGCTTTGCTGTACTTGCACCTTTGCTAAAACCTTACAATTAAATATGATTGCAATAAAAAATGCTGCTAAAATTGAAAAAGTCCAGCCTTTGATTTCTTTTAAAAGACCTTTTGTATTTTTCATGTTCTCTCCTCCAATAAAAATTTATAACTATCCTTTATGAAACACTTCCACTTATTCTCAAATTCTACCCGACTTATTCCTAATATTTCTTCTACATTACTCGGTGTTTTAATCAATGAAATTAATCTGGCACTACCATGTGCCCGTTTTCTCTCGCAGGACAAAAAGTTAACTTGTTAACTTTTTAAATATTTAACTTTTTGCTCTGCGAGGTGCGAGAGTGATTTAGCAAAAAAGATAATACAGCTGGGTTACGCTCTGGCTGCATTTTCTGCTTATCTTTGTGATCAGTTCATTATTACTTTCTCCCATTGAAAACCCTACCTCTCGTAATGCCTCACAAAAGGTATAAAATGAATCTATCTTTTGTAACTTCATTCTGCTGCCCTCCTAGAAAATTCATTATCCAGCAAAGAATAAATGTGACTTCCATACCAGCAGTTATTTAGTAATCTAACGCCTCTTAAAGTGCCTTCTTTTTTCATTCCTATTTTCACCATAACCTTTTCAGAATTATTGTTTTGGTCATTACAAAGTGATTGAATTCTATGTACTTTTAAATCATTAAATGCAAATCTAAGAATTGCTTCTGCTGCTTCGGGAGCATATCCATTCCCCCAATACTTTGGATGTACATCCCATCCAATTTCCCATTCATTAATTGAATCATCTATTTTCCATAATACAACTCTTCCTATAGGTTCTTTTGTAAATAGATTTGATATCATCATTCTATATCTAACCCTTGGAATTGTATTCACATCTTGAAGAGTTTCACTAAACTTCTTAGCAATCCATTTTTTTGTACGTATTGTATCTGATTCATATTTAAGGCAAGCTTCATCTGTCTCTAATTCTTCAAAAAAGGCATAATCACTATTTGCAACCTCTCTTAAACACAATCTATCAGTAATTATCTCCATGTTATCCCCCACCTCTACTTAATATTTAGTTTCGTTATGTCATAGCTTACAATTATTCACTGAATATATGTATTCTATTTATTGTTGGAATATCCTGCTACAAAAGGAAAAGCCCAGAGTAATTTCTCCACTAGGCTTGATACTATATATAAGAACATTGTGCAATAAATAAATGATTATTCTTCTGCCTTAATGAAACTTAAACTAATAACATACCCTAGAAGTACTTGAAAGATTGAAAGAAAGTAACTACTCAATTGGGTAATGAATAGAATAATAAAGGAGATTTATTAATTCATAGGAGAGAAGCTTTATGATAACTTATAAAGTTCAATATGGTGACACAATATATACAATAGCTCATCGTTTCGGAATTTATGCTGGTATGCTTGCAGCGTGCAATAATATATTGGGTCCCCATCAAATATTTGAAGGGCAAGAACTATTAGTTCCAATTGACTCATCAAACAGAAATTTAAATATTAGAAATTATAGATTGGAATATGATTTAGAAACTATCAAAAAGATTTTTTCACAGGAAGGTACTAAAGCCGATGGAGTGCTTAAGTTTACTTTTCCCCGTTATGATTTAATGGTCAAAATAGATGATATAGTTATAGAACCTGACCTGGCCCTAACTTCTTGGGTTGCATTCAATCAATTAGGAAATCACAGTATGCTTATGGGGGATTTAGTTTTATTAGAAAATGAGGTTAGTCCTGTCATGTCCAGCTTACTTGAAAGTGGAATTGATGTAACAGCCCTTCATAATCATTTGCTTTATGAATCACCAAGGATTATGTATATGCACATTAAAGGAGAAGGAAATCCAGTTAAACTTGCTCAAAGTGTAAGAAGTGCACTTTCTCTAACAAAAACTCCGCTAAAAGCAAAGCAGCACCATCCCTCCCAAATAGATTGGAGTTTAATAGAAAACATTTTAGGTCGCAAGGGTTCCCCAAAGGGTAATGTACTTCAGTTATCATTTCCGAGAGCCATAATAATTTCAGAAGATGGTCATAAGTTACCGCCATCAATGGGAATATCCCATTCTATTAATTTTCAATCTGTAGGTGAGAAAGTGGCTGCCACAGGTGATTTTGTCTTATTAGCCAATGAAGTAAATCCAGCTGCAGCCATCTTAAAGAAAAATAATATTGAAGTAACTGCTATTCACAATCATATGTTGACAGAAATTCCACGGCTTTTTTTCATGCACTTCTGGGCGGTAGACGAACCAGAACATATGGCCCATGCATTAAGATCAGTTCTTGATTTAGCAAAATAATTCTCATATATTTAATTAATAAAAATCATCTATGGCAGCATTATGCTGCCATTTTTCATAAATAATTTAAGCCTCTTGCTTTGACGCTTGTATAAACTAACCAGTATGGATTAATCTAATGTATACTGTATTTAAGAATGTTATTAGTAATTAAAAAACTTTTATAAAAATTTTTAAAAAACATGAGAATATTTTCTATTGTTCACGTTATATAGGTTGTAAAAGCTTTTACAATAAACACCCTTATGTTAAGGAGATATACTATGAAATCAGACGAGAAAAATTATATTAAAAGATTAAAGGCTGGACATGAAGACGCCCTAGATTATGTCATTGACAATTATCTTCCTATAGTCAAGGGAACTGTATTCAAGATTCTTGGCCAGCTGAAGGATGAAGGCTTTATAGAAGAATGCATTAATGATGTATTCCTATCAGTATGGAATAATGCTAACAAGTTTCAGGGAGATACTACGAATTTTAAGCAATGGATATTTGCAATATCTAAGTTTAAAGCTATTGATTTTTATAGAAAAAAAGTTAAAGCAGCTGAAATGATTTTAGACACAATTGAGATTGCATGTAACAGCTCTCTTGAAGATGAAATAATACTCAAGGAAAACGAAAAAGAAATACTACAATTAATTAATAGTATGGAGCCATTGGATAGAGATATATTCATTCTTAAATTCTTTCTAGGATATAAGTCTGATGAAATAGCTCTAAAACTTAATACTACAAAGGCGTCAGTTGATAATCGAATATACAGAGGCAAGAAAAAATTGAAAGAAAAAGCGTCAACCCTTAAACTGGAGGTAGTTTAATATGAAGAATATATATGAAATGTTAAATGATATCAATATAGATGAATCAGAATTTTATGAGGCTCCTGCAAGCCAGGAGGAGAAAGATAAAATAAAGCTAAATGTAAGAAAATCAATAAAGAAAAAGAGATTTACTACTAAAAAGAAAATAGCAATTGCTGCCTCACTGTCATTTGTTTTATTCTCTTCTGCCATCGCTGTTAAACCTGCTTTAGCAAGTGGTATTCCCATAATTGGAGATTTAATAAAAAGTAACTTACTAAGCTTGAACAGCGAGTATGCTAATTATGTAGATGTAATCGACAAAACAAAATCAGCTAAAGGCATTGATGTTACCTTTGAGAACGCGATTGCAGATGACAATATGCTCTTCTTAAGCTTTACCGTGAGAAACAACAATGAGGAAATTAAGAAGAATTACACAGATGCTTTGCTAATTCCAACCTCAATGAAGGTGAACGGAAAAAGTGTAAGCACTGGAGCAGGAGCATCCTGGGAATTTGTAGACAATAATAC
>CAZMQY010000236.1:840-5985 GCA_964568335.1 uncultured Clostridium sp. | reverse complement strand
CTGGGCATCTTACTGGATCATTCTCGAATCCTTTTTCTTTGTAGAAAGCTTGCTCGCCTTCTGTGAATACAAATTCTTTTCCGCAGTCTTTGCATGTAATATTTCTGTCTGCCATTTTAAAAATCCTCCTTTAATCATAGGGACTAATTTCTTCTTGGAACACATTCCCTTTTCTGATTAAAGGGGTAAAAGTGCCTTGAATAATTGACCCGAAAAATATAATAGAGCTTTGCTCAATAATTATTATAGCATATAGACCATAAAATACAATATAGTTTTAACGAATATATCAAACTTTTTTACCAGTATTTTTTATATCATACATAATAAATGTAGTAAATGGAATGATAATAAATCCCACTAAAGATACGTAGGTATAATAACTTAAAAATCTAAATAAGGTAAATAAGTTATTGGAAGCAGCAAAGGCGAAGAGAAACACAAAAATGCTTATCACGTAATGTATGTATTTATTATTTATATTTATGTCCTTCAACAATTTTGTCAAAGCAAAGAAAGTCAGTACATATTTTATAAACCAGCCTCCTACAATCTGAAGCATTACAAACAGTTCTCCCATTTCCAGAAAGTCAAAAAGACTTACACGCTGAGTCTGGATAAGCTTAGGGTAGGAGATAAGATTGGCTCTGTTTATACCAAAGGTCATAATCACTCCTGTAAGAGACACAATCTCCATTTGTATTACTATTAATAGCCCAATAAGGCTATCCCTTACAAGCTTCTTAGTATCTTTTATCTCTGATAAATAAGGCAATACAATGGAAATACTTCCATATAGCCCTAAGGTTTTTAGTATAGAATCTATAAAGCCTGGGGTTATTCCATCTTTAAATACAGGAAACAAATATTGAATTTTTTTGTATTTTGCAGTAAGTGCGGCTAAGTTTATTCCAGCAAGCATTATTAAAATAATGCCAATTATGGTTACGCTCATTATTGCTACCTTGCCCTTTTTTAGAGTGTATATTGCTGGAATAATAAAAAATAGGATAAAAAACCATTGAGGAGTTTGCAAAAGCATATTTGTATGCATAGAATTTGCTTCAACTGCAGAGCTTTCAACTAAAGTTATAAACAAAGTTAGCATATAGAGAATTATGAAAATTGTACCAACAATTTTCCCAAAGACTCCGCAAAAAATTTTATAAAGGCTGTAGGTGTTAGTTTTTTTGCAAACTCTTATTATGTATAGAAAATATAGAGCTATTAAAACTGAGGATATAATTATTCCAATCCAGCTGTCCCTTCCTCCTGTCTTAGTAAAAACTGCAGGGTAAGTCTTTAGAGAAACAATAGCTGTTCCGCAGATTAGGAATATGATATGTCTTGAATTGAATTTATCCATAAGTTAATCACCTGTATTATTTAAATATTGTATATTAACATTGTTGGCAAAAACTGCGAATACTAATCTATTTAGCAGCAAACAATAAAAATAGCATAAGCTTGATAATAAATATAGTGGGAGAGACTTCTATGAATGAAAAAATTCTTCAATATATAAAAGAAATCTTTAGTAATACCTTTGATATTAAATATAGAGAGATAATTACCAATAAAGGTGTTATAACAATAGTCTACATAGATAATATGTGCGATATAAAATTCATAAATGAGTTTATAATAAAGCCTTTGGCTGAATGCAGAACGGATATTGGTAATTTACTTGATTTAAAAAAAGGTATTTTGTCTATTAATTCCGGTGCTGTGATTACAAATAAGGAGGACCTTATAACAAATATTCTATCTGGAAATGTAGTAATAATATCCAGTTTTACCCATGAAGTTATTTATTATGAAGCAAAAGGTTTCAATAAAAGGGCAATAGATATCCCTATAACAGAAGGTCTGATTAAAGGACCAAGAGAAGGATTTAATGAAGCTATAGCTGATTCTTTGTCTTTAGTGAGAAAAAGAGTAAAAGACCCAAATTTAAAATTTGAAAATTTAACATTAGGCAGCAAAACTCATACTTTTGTAGTAATGGGATACATAAAAGGAAGTGCCCCTAGTGGTTTAATAGACTATATTAGGAGTCAGTTAAAGAGCATAGAAACTGAAGCAATTTTAAATATAAATTATATAGAAGAAAAATTAAAGTGCAAAAATACCCCCTTTGATACTATAGGCTATACTGAAAAGCCTGATGTGATCGCATCTCGCCTTTGCGAAGGAAGAGTAGCTGTTTTTGTAGATGGAACACCCTTTGTTGCTACTGCACCTTACTTTTTCTTCGAGAACTTTCAAACAGGCGACGATTATTATTCTAATATATTCTTTTCTAACGCTACAAGAATATTAAGATGGATAGCATTTGTCCTAGCAACACTACTAACCGGTTTTTATCTGGCTATAGTAACACATCACTTCTCATTAATACCGTACATATTTACTTTTAGGTTGGCAGTTTCAAGGGCAGGTGTACCTTTTCCTTCTGTTATAGAAGTGCTGCTCCTAAACCTATTTTTTCAGCTTTCAAGAGAGGCTGGAATCAGGCTTCCTCAACCTATAGGGCAGACTATGAGCATAGTTGGAGCGCTTATACTTGGAGATGCTACTGTGGGTTCTGGATTGGCTTCTCAGACTTCCCTTATCATAGTTGCAGTAAGTGCAATTTGTTCATTCCTAGTTCCAAAGGCATATACTGCTATAGCCTATTGGAATTTTGTTATAACAATATTTGCTTCGGTACTAGGACTTCCAGGCTTTTATATAGGATTTTGTGTTTTTGTTTCACATATTGCAGGCTTGAACAGCTGTGGCTATCCGTATTTGTTCCCGCTTGGCACGCTAAGAACATATAAGCATAAGGATATTATAATGTCAGGTTATTTAAGAGAGATCAGCAATAATATATTTGATGAGGAGAAGAGCGATGAAGAAAGTAAGTAGCCTTCTTTTGATATGCATTTTATGCGTCTTATGCTTATGTGGATGCTTTAGCTATAAAGATATTAATAAGCTTATGTTTGCAACAGCAGTAATTGTGGATATGGATAAGGATAAGAGACCAGTTGTGTACATTGAAGCTTTTAAGCCCTTTAGAAGTTCAACTTCAGGCTCTGAACAGGGGCAGAGAGTAATATTAAAGGGTACGGGGAAGTCTGTATATGAGGCAATGAGAGATATACATCTTTCCACAAGCTTCAAGCTTAATTACACACAGAATAAGGCAGTTATGTTTACAAAAAGAGCAGCTCAGTATGGTATTGATAATTGGCTGGATATCTTTGACAGAGATCAGGAGTTTGTAATAAGACCTTATATTTTAATTACTGATGAAAGTCCTGAGGATTTATTGAAGCTAAAAATTGCTCAGCAAGAGTACTTGGGTATAATTTTAAAAGATATAATTGATAATGAAGGAGCTTCAACAAGATCAGTACGTTTAGCTATAAATGAGTATCTAAATAGAAGACTTATAGGCAGTGAAACTAGTGTTATTACAAGTATAGGGATTAAAAAGAATATACCGGAAGAGAGAGTAGAGATTACTGGGGGAGCAATATTAAAGGATGATAAGCTAATGGAAATGCTTCCGAGATCTGATGGACAGGGGTATAACTTTTTAATGAATACTTTGAAAACAGGAAGCTTAGAGATAAGTAATCCGGAGCAGGAGGATGAGTTTGTATCACTTAATGTATTAAGAAGTAGAACAAAGACTGAGCTAACCTATGATGGCAAAGTAATAAAGCTTAAAAAGACTATAGAAGTAAAGACTAATATAGAAGAAATTGAAAAAGGATTGATTTTAAATGATAGCAATGTGGCTAAGATAAGAGAAAAGTCAGAAAGCAATATAAGAAAAGCCTGTATGAGAGTATTTGAAAAATATAAGGAAGAAAACTTGGATATTTTCAATATTAAGGAGATATTAGAAAGAAAATACCCCAAAGCTCAGGTAGATAATCCTCTAAAGATTACAGAACTTCAGGTTATAGTTAACGAAAATATAGAAGGCTCGCCGGACACTCAGGATTTTTGGGATTAGATATTGATAAAGTATGGAAATTCTATTAATATAGTGAATAGGTAAAGGAGAGTGGAAGATATGGCAAGTACATATTCATTTGATGTTGTTTCAGAAGTTGATATGCAGGAAGTAGATAATGCTGTAAATCAAGCTAAGAAGGAAATAGACCAGAGATATGACTTTAAAGGAAGCAAGACAGAAATTGAAATGGGTGAAGAGGAAATAAAAATAATTTCAGATGATGAATTTAAATTAAAGGCTGTAGTTGAAATTATTAAAGCTAAATTTATAAAAAGAGGGTTATCTCCAAAGGCCTTAGACTTGGAAAAAGTTGAAAAGGCTAGCTTGGGTACTGTAAGACAGACTGCAAAGATTGTAAAGGGGATATCTAAGGAAAAATCCAAGGAAGTAGTTGCAGAGATTAAGGCAAGCAAGTTGAAGGTGCAGACTCAAATCATGGAAGATCAACTAAGAGTCTCAGCTAAGGACAAGGATGATCTTCAAGCGGTAATAGCACTGCTAAGAAGCAAAGACTTTGGCATTGATTTGCAGTTTACTAATTATAGGTAAAGTGCAGGAATTAAATTAACAATTAACGATGAACAATCAACAAATGAAGGAGGGAAATCCATTAAGTGATTTTCAAGTTTTTACATGCCTGACCATGTATTGGTTAAGGTTTTGCAGAGTGAAATCTCCTCTAATAATTGTTCATTGTTAATTAAAAGTGCAAAGCGCTTTTACTAAGGGGGACTTAATTTGTTAGGAACAATAGTGAATTCACTAGCCATAATTGGCGGCAGCTTGACAGGAGTTGTTCTTAAGGGGGGGATTCCTGCTAGGATAAATGATTCCATTATGAAGGGATTAGCACTTTGCATAATGGTTATTGGAATTACTGGAGCTATAAAATCTGAGAATATGATTTTGCTTATCAGCTCTATTGTGATTGGAGCTGTCATTGGTGAACTTTTAGATATAGATAAAGGCCTAAGGAGGCTTGGAGATTTCATTGAAAGCAAGCTTCAAGGAAAAGGCGGAAAGATTTCTGAAGGCTTCGTTACTGCCAGCCTAGTTTACTGCGTTGGTGCAATGGCGATAGTGGGGTCTCTAAACAGTGGATTAAAAGGAGATCATGAAATACTATT
>CAZMQY010000236.1:0-830 GCA_964568335.1 uncultured Clostridium sp. | reverse complement strand
CGAAAGCATTGCTGGATGGAATTTCTGCAATAATGTTTTCTTCAACCCTTGGAATTGGAGTAGCGCTTTCTTCGGTTTCAGTATTTATATATCAAGGTGTTATAACACTGGCAGCTTCTTTTGTACAAGGAATACTAACAGAACCTGTTGTTGTTGAAATCTCAGCAGTAGGAAGCCTTTTAATTATTGGCCTTGGTTTTAATATGCTGGGTATAACCAAAATTAAAGTAGCTAATTTATTGCCAGCAATAATTATACCAATCATTTATTTTATTTTTTAACAAAATAAATCCCTGCTCAAGTTAAATTTTTTGCTTGAGCAGGGATTTTCATTTTAAGTTAAATTAGAGTAAGCTTGTTCAGTCAATCTTTCTACCTCATCGTATTTGCTTGTAAATTCTCTTGAAAAGGTATTTTTAATTTCTTGCTTATCCTTTTCCTTATTTTGATTATCCATATTTGAAATTCTCATTAAAATTCACCCTCTTATTAATATTTTATATCAATAAAAAATAATTATCTACCATTAATTAAATATTACATTAATTCTGAATACTTGTCAATAGTAATTATTAATAAATACAAAATATTTTATTTTGTAATCTTATTATGTTCATTTTTCCATAATTTATTCTATGGAATAAGAATATGTAAAAAGGATATAAAAAAGCTTATAAATTTGTTAAAGGGAGGCCTCAGCCTCCCTCTTAGATTGTAGAATTTTTAAACTTTTCCTTAGTGTTTTTTTCCTCTGCTTTATGCTCTTACTTATATTCTGCACTTCTTGAATGGTATTTAGCGCTGTCATAGCTACTTAAATGCTCTTTGTT
>CAZMQY010000235.1:3748-6004 GCA_964568335.1 uncultured Clostridium sp. | reverse complement strand
ATGCCTTTGAAAGCAGAAGAATAAAAAATCTTATAATTGGCACAGAGAAAAGTGTGAAAGCTATAACCTTAGAACAAATTAAAGACTTTTATAATGAATTTTATGCTCCAGAAAATTGCGTAATAGCTGTAACAACATCATTGGATTTTAGAGAAATATTTGACGTGGTAGAAGATATTTTTGGAGTCTGGGATAAAAAATATACAAGAAAAGAAATAAAGTTTAATGAGAACAATAAGTCTGGAACCTTTATAAGTATTAGGGAAGGAATAAATATTGCAAAGCTTCAATATGTATTTCCAATTCATCAGCTTAATGAAAGAGAAATTAAGGCGTTATCACTTTTTAACTTAAGCTTTGGAGAGGGAACCAGCAGCATTTTATACCATGAGGTAAGAACTAAAAACGGTCTTGTGTATGATATAGGAAGTTCAATAAAAAATGAAAAGGGAATAAAGCTTTTCACTATTAAACTTGGAACTTCTGCGGGCAATATTGATACTGCTTTAAAACTTATTGACAGTATTATAGAAAAAGTAAAACAGGAAGAAGGGTTTTTTAACTTAGAAAGAATAAATAAAAGTTCAAGAATGCTAAAGTTAAAAAGGGAATTAATGCTAGAAAAGTCTATTGTTCTATGTAAAGAATTAAGTACCTACGAGTTAATGTTTGAGGAAGCTTCAATATTTTTAAAGGAAACAGAGGACTTAACTGCTATTACTAAGGAGGAAATAATACAGGTAATAAATAAGGTGTTAAATATGCCTTCTGTTCAGATAATAAAGCCTGCAGGAGCTGTCTTATGATTATTTAGGGTGAGCTTAGGGGCTTTCAAATTTATGTCTATACTTTTAAAGTGTACAGTAATTTCATTACAGTATTTCCCAGGAAATTCATATTATTGGTAAATTTTTAAATATAAATATTATATATAGATATTGAATTAAATCAGCTATTTAATTGCTGTAAAATTCGTAGAAATATAGATGTTTTACTCCATTAAGCATAGATTTATTAATTGAGTCTATATAGAATACTGAGAAGAGGTGGGAGTTTGAAAGAAAGATGGCTTATAAGAAAAACCAGCGCTCCTATCGCTGAGCTTTCCAAGGCTTCAGGATTAGAAGATGCTATTGTTGCCATACTTGCCAATAGAGGTATTAAGGAATTGCAGGAAATAAGCAAGTTTCTTAAAGCTTCCTTAGATGATTTAGAAGATCCTTTACTTATGAAGGATATGAATAAAGGTACTGACATTATAAAGGAAGCGGTTATAAACAAAAAAAATATTGTTATTTATGGCGACTATGACGTAGATGGAGTAACAAGTACAGTGATATTGTATAAGGCTTTGAAACGCTGCGGCGCAAAGGTTAAATACTATATTCCAGACAGAGAATATGAGGGTTATGGGGTTAACAGCGAAAGAATTCAGCTTTTAAAGGCCGAGGGAGCAGAAGTTATATTAACCTGTGACAATGGAATTTCAGCAATTGAGCAGATAAAGCTTGCCAAGGAACTAGGTCTTACTGTGGTAATAACTGACCACCATGAGGTACCTTTTATAGAAGATGAGCAGGGAGTAAGAAGCTATGTTATTCCTGAGGCGGATGCGGTTATAAATACAAAACAAAAGGACTGTAGCTATCCTTTTAAGCTTTTATGTGGTGCTGGAATAGCTTATAAGTTTGCGTCTGCCTTATATAAAAAGCTTGGCATAGATGATTTTTATTTAAATGAACTTATAGAATTTGCTGGTATAGGCACCATTTGCGATGTGGTTGATTTAGTTGGCGAGAATAGAATTATTGCCAAAAATGCGTTAGAAAGACTTAAGAATACAGAAAATACTGGTCTAAATACCCTTATGGAGGTTCTGGGAATTAAAGATAAAAAAATAAGCTCAGGAACTATTGGCTTTCAAATAGGACCTTGCATCAATGCAACTGGAAGGCTAGAGACAGCCGCACTGTCAGTTGAACTGCTGCTTTGTGAGGATAAGGCAAGAGCTAGGGAACTTTCTTTGCTGTTAAGCGAGCTAAATAGAAAAAGACAGTATATGACTACAAAAAATGTTGAAGAAATTATTGAGATTATTGAGAATTCAGACTTAAAAAAGGATAAGGTTTTAGTTGTATATAAGGAGAACGTGCATGAAAGCATTGCAGGAATTGTTGCTGGAAAGATTAAAGAACGCTTTAATGTGCCAACTCTAGTTATAACTGGCGGTAAGGAAATGCCAAAGGGGTCAGGACG
>CAZMQY010000235.1:0-3738 GCA_964568335.1 uncultured Clostridium sp. | reverse complement strand
TATAGAGGAATATAATTTGTTTGAAGAGCTTTTAAAATGCAAACACCTTATAGAAAAGTTTGGGGGACACCCAATGGCAGCAGGACTCTCCCTTAAAAGAGAAAACATAGATACATTAAGAGATGAACTTAATAAGAATTGCAGCCTAAGGGATGAAGAAATTCTGCCAAAGGTTAGAATAGATAGAAGAATTCCCATTAGAGATATTTCCATAAGGCTTATTAATCAGCTAGAAGCTTTGGAGCCCTTTGGAAAAGGAAATGAAACTCCCATATTTGCTGAAAAAAATTTGTATGTGGATAAGTTCTATATATTTGGAAAGGATGCAAATGTACTTAAGCTAAATTTAATAATAGATGATCAGGGAAGGAAGATGGAGGCTGTTGGCTTCGGAAAGGTAGAGGAATTTAAGAATCTTTTAAAGGAAAAATACGGAGAGGAGTATCTTAATCGTTTAAGTGATTACAATTTTTTTAAGGATAAGCTGAGGATTGATATTACCTTTTATCCTTATATAAATCATTACAATGGTGTGGATTCCATACAGTTAAGGATTTCTAGTTTTAGATTAGCTTGATTTTAGTATTTTACATTAATTTCTGCACATAATAATACGGAATAAATGGCTATATTAAGTATTGCCTTATGAATATTCAAGGAGGATTATTATGAACGAAGAAGCTAGAAAACATGTAGAACATGCTATTGCAAGCTTAAAGGAAGTTAAAAATTGTTTGGGTAAGGCATCAAGTAATGCTGAGAATGGAAGCATGAGGGAAAAAATAGAAAATCAGTTAAACAATATAGAAAACTGTTTAACAGAATGTGACGGAATTTCCTCAGGACTCTCAAATCTATCTCAAAAATAAATAAGCGCCTAAAAAGGAGATTAAAGTATGCTTATGGCTTTAATCTCCTAATTTTATTGCTAAAGCTACTTGTAGTTAATTACAATTTTGTATAGAATATATAGGTAACGTATATCTTAATTTGGGGTGGGGGTTCGAGGATGCAGCAGGAATATGAGTGTATTCCGTTTGGGGTAATAGTTTTTAAGGAAGATTGCCTTATTATAGAATACATAAATGATAGAGCTAAAAAAATGCTTGATTCAAATGAAGAGCTAGTTGGTGCTTCTATTAATAACTTAGCACCACTCAGACAGTACAGCTCTATAATTTTAGATTGCTTTAAAAAGAAAAAAGAAAAGAAGCTAAGCGAAGTGGAGCTGTTAAAGGATAGATTTTTTACTTTAATAGTTTCAACCAGGACCGGATGTGGTGAAATATATCTTTTGGAAACAACAGAAGAGGTGCTGCAAAGTAAAAAAAGACTTGAATATAATCAAGCAAATCTTGTTAAAGAAAAAGAAAGATTTATTAATATCTCAACTGAACTTAAAACAAAGTGTGATATTATTGAAATTTTAAGAAATAGAGAAAAAGAACATCTAATGCATTTAAAGGATGTTATAAATAATATATCTGAGGGTATTCTAGTTATTGATAACAAAGGCAAGTTTAGCCTCTGTAATAAAGCGGCCTATAGTATAACTGAATTGAACATAGGAGAACTTGCAAATACCTCTGCATTTCTTAGAAAATACCATATAATCGATTTAGAAAACAACAGTGATTTCAATTTCTTTTATGAAAATATATTTAAAAAGCATATTTCAATAAAAAATTATGTAATAAAGTTAATAGATAAACACACATGTGCTGAAAAATACATAGAGATAAATTCCAATCCTATATTCAATCTAAGTAAGGAACTAGTATATACAATACTGACATTAAAGGATGTTACTGAAGCAAAAATCCATGAGATAATTGCAGAGGATAGAGCAATGTTTATTAAGGATGTAGTAAATAACTTGGAGGTTCCCATCGCCATTGTAGATTATCCAGGACTAACTTATAAGCTTATGAATAAGAAGCACAAGGATATGTCAAAATATCTTAGAAACAGCAAATTAGACATGGAAGAATATATTGGGCAGTCTGTAGACCAGGTTTTAGGAAATAAATTAGGACAAGATTTATTAAGCATTATAAAAAGAGTAGGACAAAAGGGAAAGGAATATTCTTTGTCGCCTTATACCATAATTGATGAAAATGATAAGGAGAGATTGTATAAATTTAAATTCTCACCAAGCAAAGATTTTCAAGGTAAAGTAATCGGAATACATATTCATGGTCTTGATATTACTGATGAGGTAAACCGCAGCAGGGAACTTGAAAAAATAACCAGATTGAAGGATGAATTCTTTACAGTGATATCTCATGAACTTAGAACCCCGTTGACTATTATCTATTCTTCGCTTCAACTGGCATACGATATATATAAAGAAGAGATTACTCCTAATGTAGAAAAGACTTTAGGAAGAATAAGCCAAAATTGCAGCAGGCTCTTGAAGCTTATTAACAATGTTTTGGACTTATCAAAGGCAGAAGCTGGATTCTTAGCTTTAAACAATAGCTGTTTTGATGTTATAAGCGTAACTGAAGAAATTGTAAGCTCAGTTAATTTATATGCTAAAAGCAAGGATATTGAATTAATATTTGATACAAATGAAGAAGAATGTTTAGTTTATATGGATAAGGACAAATATGAGAAAGTGCTTTTAAATTTATTATCTAACTCTATAAAGTTTACTCCTGAAGGAAAGAAGATTATTGTCTTACTAGAAATAAGAAAAGATACTTTTTCACTTAAGGTTGTAGATGAGGGTATAGGTATACCGGAAAATAAGCTTAACGATATATTTGATAGATTTGCTCAGGTTAATACTTCCTTGTCAAGAAGGGCAGAAGGTACGGGAATAGGCTTATCCCTTGTAAAGAAACTGGTTGAGTATATGGAGGGGCAAATTTCTGTAAATAGTGAGGAAGGCAGAGGAAGCGAATTTGCTGTAACTTACGGAAAAACTAGTGTGCCGTCAGAATCAAACCTTGAAGTTGCCACCATTGATAGCACAATAAATTATAAAATAGGTATTGAATTTTCTGATATAAATTAAGAAAAGAGGCACAGAGTTAACAGCCCTGTGCTTCTTTTATAGAATAAGTATTATAGGTTTCTTTCGTAAGCTTCAACCATTTTTTTAACCATTTGGCCGCCTACTGATCCGTTTTCTCTGGAAGTAAGGTCTCCATTGTAGCCTTCTTTAAGATTAACGCCTACTTCTTTAGCAGCTTCCATCTTAAATCTGTCTAATCCAGCCTTAGCTTGTGGTACTAATGCTCTATTGCTTCTGCTTGCCATATATATTCACCTCCTTTTATCTTTGTAATAATAGCTTATCCAAAGCCTTTTTTTATATGATAGAAGGTTACAGGAATTGCAGGAAGTAATATACATTAAAAATATCTCAAAATAATGACCGATTAGCTTTAGCTAATCGGTCATATCCTTAAATTTCTCATACTTCATTGTTAATTCTTCATTTATTTAAGTCCTTGCTCGTAAGCTTCAACCATTTTCTTAACCATTTGGCCGCCTACTGAACCATTTTCTCTTGAAGTTAAATCTCCATTGTAACCTTCGCTTAGGTTAACACCAACTTCTCTTGCAGCTTCCATCTTGAATCTATCTAAACCAGCTCTAGCTTGTGGAACTAATGCTCTGTTTCTTCTTGACATTTTTCATTCCTCCTTTTAGTCGGAACACAGGGTAATTAAACCCATTCGCTCCGCTCATTAATTACCCGCTAAAGTCCATTTAGGACTTTAGCCT
>CAZMQY010000234.1:0-6037 GCA_964568335.1 uncultured Clostridium sp. | reverse complement strand
TTCATCTTCAAAGGTTTTAATATTTATATTAGCCATCTTTGATAGGTGAACCATTTCATGCAATTCCAAACATAATTTTATAATCTCATCAATTTTTTCAGGCTTCAGAATTATTTTTCTCAGTTCTTGCAATTTTTCATTCCAAGGCTTCAAATCCATTTTTACTCTCCTTTAAACATATCAGATACCATTCATGGTTTTAAGGCAGCTAATTATTATGTCTGGTCTATCTAAGTAAATCTCGTGGTCGCTATTCTCTGCAATTATTAATCTTCCTTTATTTGAAAGGCTGGATAACTCTATTTGAAGCTTCCGCCACTCAGCTTCATATAAGATAGCTTCTTTCTCAGGAATATCATACTTGACCCAATATCCTTCTGCTATACTATTATCTCTTGCAATAACTATAAGCGGAATATTAGGAAAGCTTAAAATACTTTTTATATCTTTGCTGTCTACATCCCAATGCTTAAATTCCTCTGACATGGTTTTATAAAATATAGGGCTTGTGAAAAATTCTTCTACATCGTTTTTCTCACTACCAGGAACAAGCTTTCTATAAGCTGAAATCATACTTTTATTCTGCTCACTTAGCTCCTCCCTTGATTTCTTTGAAGAATTGATATTACTCTCTACCATTTTAGCTATTTCTATGAGAGAACTCATGACAGGCGTATCAAGCGAATACAATTGACTGAAATTAAAGGAGGTAGAGTCAACTAATATAATGCCTTTTAATTTATCAGGATACATTTTTGCGTACTGCTGTACACATAGCCCACCAAAAGAGTGTCCCATCAATATGAATTTATCTTTCAATCCGATTTTTTCAACAAGGCAATTAAGCTCTTTCGCAATGTTTCTTGTTGTTCGAGGGGAAATCGAAGCTTGGCTTTTTCCATAGCCGGCTCTATGGTACATAACAACTGTAAAATCTTCTTTTATCTCTTCTGCAATAGAATACCAATCGTATAATGAGCCCCCTATGCCTGTTTCTATCACAAGCATATTTTTTCCTTTACCGATAATTTTGTATTCTAAATCTAATTCTTTCATTGCTTCCTCTCTTCGTTTATTAATTTAAAGTTTTATAAATAACTTTTCTTTAATAAAGCATAATACAAAACATTAAAGTTGTATTTTTAAGCATTATCTAATATGCTTTTATTATTTCTAATACTCTGGAAGCCGTCTCTTCAACGCTCAGGCATGTAGTATCTATAATTGGATTATTTAAGTTATCGTAAATACTTCTAGCGTCTAAAGCTCGTCTTATACGTTCTTCGTCTCTGCCGTCCAGCATCATCCTAATTCTATTTTCTTCATAGCTGCAGGTTATGGTTATTGGGATTAGCCTATAGCTTATATCATTAAGATTTCTTAAAACATTATCAAAGATTTGTTTTCTAGGACCGTGGAAGCCATAATTGAAAATTACATACTCCAAAGTACTGCATTCCAGATAGCTCCTGAGCATAAAAGAAATATTTTTTTCAACCATATTAATAATTTCGTCATTGAAGGCAAATGGATTTGTCATCCTGCACCATTCACTTTCAAGCCAAGCTGAATTGTATAGCTTTGAATTTAAGACCTTACATAATGTTGACTTACCTACACCATTAGGACCATGAATAAATATTAATTTCTTCATATTCAATCTCCCATATCTCTATCATAAGATATATTTATATTTCTAATACTAAATATTGATTGCTCAGCACCATACCTTTCAACTCTTCCCTCTAGACTCATTCCAACTTTCTTTAGCAATTTACATGATGATTTATTTTCTGTTTGTGTTTCTGCTACCACTCTTGATAATCCTAATTTGTTAAATGCAAAATTAATAGCTTCTTGAACTATTTCTGTTGCATATCCATAGCCCCACCACTTAGGTATAAGCTGATATGAAATTTCATTACTTACACCATCATGGTGTAAATCAAGAGAAACTAGTCCAATGAATTGATTATCATTTTTATGTCTGATTACCCAATATAGTCCATTATCTTTTGCATTACACATAGCATTAAACTTAATTCTATATACTTGCTCTTCAATAATTCCACCTAGAAATTGCCTTACTCTCTCATCTGTGTAAAGTTTCTTTACATCTTCATAATCCACTTTCTGTATCTTAACAAACTTACATCTATTGGTATCGTTCATAGAAACCTCCACCTTTAAATATCATAAAGCTTTACTTATTTCCAATCAGCGAAATTAACCCATTTGCCAGAGTCTCTCCCCAGCATAAATAATCATGCCCACTCATAAACTCTTCAAAGTCAACAGCATAACCTTTTGCTAATAATACATCTCTAAATTTTATATTTGTATCAATCATTCTCTCTTTATTTTCAATAACTCCTATATTTAAATAAAACTTAAGCGGTAACTTGTCTATTTCTTCAAATTGAGTGCTTAGCCAGCAATCACTCTCGGTTCCCTGATAGCTTTCTGGCCTGTACCAATAAGAGCCAGATTGCGAAAGTACATTGCCGAAAACCTCCGAGTGCCTTAAACCTAGATAGGCTGCTGTTAGTCCACCTAAACTTAGCCCTCCAATCACAGCTTCAGCCGCTTTATTTGAAATATTATACTTGTCTTTAATCCATGGAATTAATTCATCAACTATGATATCTCCAAAGGTATCATTACACTTTAGTTCTTCCATTCTGGCTTCGGTTGAGTCGATGAATATTGCTACTATAGGTGGAATCCTTTTATCGGCTATTAGATTGTCCAGTATTGTTGCTGCTGAAAGAATATTGATATATTCATCTCCATCTGTTAAAACTAAAAAACCATAAGGTTCATTATTCTCCTTATATCCATAGGGCGTATAAACTCTAACTCTACGGAGTTTTTCAAGGTTTTTGCTTTGAAAATTATGTTCGTGCAACAATCCCTTTTGAACATCCATTCTTTCCTTAACCCAAACCCGCTCCTTTGCCTTAGGCATTATTACATAAGGTCTTATTATATCTTTTTTACCTTCTTCACCTTTAAACTCTGTTACATTTTTATTAAACCTGTCTTGATCCAAATTATCCTGTCTCTTTTGCCAGTCCTCATCAAAAGAATCATTTGGAGAAAAATAATAGCCAAAATATATATCATTTCTTACCTTATAAGTTATGTACCATAAGTCAGTTTGCAGTAACCTTTCCATTTTGTTCTCTTGTAAATTTGTCATTCCAACTGGAGGTATAAATACTACATTATCAAGGTCTTCCTCTGCCTTATAAACAAAAGTAACTAAATCATTTTCAGGATCTTCCTCTATTTCTTCTATTAAGGGAGCTCCATCTCTCTCCATTGTTTTCCAAAATCCCTTTAAAGCTTCATAATCTCCTTGTTGAAGCTTTTGTTCTAATTCCATGATTCTTTTATTTTTCAATGGTGACTTTTCCATATGTACCCTTACCCCTTTATTTCTTATAAAATCATTGGTTGTTTTGCTTAACTTCACTAATTCTCTAAGAAGTTATATGTCATTAACCTTTCTTGCCTTAAGTTCGTGAAACCCGCATGATTCAAACATATTCCTAAATTCTTATATTCTTTTATTCTTAAATTCTTAAATTCTTTTATTCTTTTATTCTTTTATTCTTTTATTCCTTTATTTATATATTTATTTTCTATTTGTATTTGACACCTCTGGCAAGTAAAAATTCTCCGCAATCGACCATCGAAGGCTTTGTAAATGTTTCAATTTCGATTTGCAAAATTGTATTAAAAGCTTTTTCATCTTTTCCTAATTCCTCAACTTCTTGAAGATTGCCACAGCTAAAGCATGGACTTCCCCCTAAAACAGTTTCATCAAAACCATTTTCTATTAGTAAAGTGTTAAGTTCTGCAGCTTCAAAAAAGTGTCTCGGTGGCTGATTAACTTTCTCATGCTTGGGCAAATCCCCTGTCTTCATAACTTTATCTATATGCCAATATTCCGGACTATTAAAAAAGTCAGGATATTTATTTCCTAAAAGCATTTTAAGAATACCCCATTTATTATTCACGCTAATAAATAGCAAACCATTCTTATTCAATACCCTATTAAATTCAAGTATTGCTTTTTCTCTTTTTTCAAGCACATAGGATAGTGGAGCTCCATAACAAACAACCATATCAAACTGTTCATTTCTAAATTGAGATAAATCTCTAATATCCCCTTGAAAGATTCCCTCAATATTTTCATTAACTCCAGCCTCATCAATTTTTTCTTTAGCAATTTTAAGCTGTTCATCGGAAATATCAAATAAAGTTACCTTACAGCCTCTTTTTGCAAATTCAATACTATATCTCCCTGCCCCGCAGCCTGCATCGAGAATTTTCATTCCCTTATGCAAGAACTTCTCTATAAAATGCATATGGAGCAGAAAGTTGATTTTGCTATAATTATTTTCTTCTAATCTATTCCACTCTCTAATACCATATTTATTGTAAAAATCTTTTACTTCATTTTCCATAAATATCCCCCTAGATAAATGCAAATATTGTAATTGCTTGTACAGCAAACTCTGCTTAAGGTTTATGTATACATAAATTTTTAATAAGCTCTTCAACAAGTTTTAAAGAATTCAGTGCCGCTATTTCCATATTGATTTCAAATGTTGCTGAACCGTTTTCATCCGCATTGTCTGATATTGAACGAATAACTATAAAAGGAATACTATTTACATAGCATGTATGTGCAACACTAGCACTTTCCATATCAACGCATAGCGGATTAAATTTTTCTATTAAACTCCTTCTTTCATTATGTGTAATAAATGCTTCACCGGTTATAATCCTTCCAATGTAACACTTGTTTCCAGTTGAGAAAGACTTAATAATATTTTTACATGAATTTAGCAGGTTCACATCTGGTCTAAAATATATATCTTCCATCCATGGATGATATTCCGTTAAGATTCCTCTAGCAACATCGTGATATGCAATCTCATTTGAAATAACTATATCTCCAATCTGAAGCTGTTTATTTAATGCTCCTGCAACTCCTGTTAATACTATATGTGTAACTTCAAATCTACTAATCAGAATTTGTGTAGCAATAGCAGCATTAACTTTGCATACTCCACAAAATACAGCTACAACCTCAACTCCTTCAAAAACCCCTGAGTAGAATTTTAGCATAGCTTGTTCGCAAATTTTTTTATTTGATATTTTATTTATGAAAGGAATTATCTCTCTTTCAGTAGGCCCTATTACCCCTATTCTCATTGCTTTCCCCCAAAATATAAATAATCATTACCTAGTTTCTTTATCCTTATGTAACAAGATAAGGTATTTATACTTTTTTATCTCTCATATATATTTTTTATATCTTCTAATCCTTGATATATTTCTTCTCTTGTAAAATTTTCTTCTTGTAATTCTTCATCGCTTTTTTCCAACAATAAATTATAAAAATCAAGAGCAATTTGATAAGTTTCTTGTGATTTGTTTTTATTTATTTCCTCAAAAAGTATATTTTCTGCCTTATTAAACTCCCCATCATAGACAAGTCGCTTCAGCACAATTTTAAGAATATCTGTTGAACTAATCTGGTCTAAATTTATCTTATCGCTGCTTTTGTCCTCTTTATTTAACATGGTCTTCATTACATTTTGGGCAAGTTCTTTAATCAATTTTTCAATGTTCATATCTTCTCACTTTCTCCAGTAGCCATTTCATCAATGCTCACACTATATATTTAATCATTTACCATATAATTTCGCATTTTCCTATAAGTGTATATAAATATTATATTGCAAATAAAAGTATTATTAAAGAAATATAAGTAAAAAACAGCAATAATACTTGTGAATACTAGTGCTGTTTTCGTTTTATTTTTATAACATTTTATCTTTGCTGCTAATTATTAAAGCTTAACCACAATTCCATAGATGACTCCAACTCTTTACTTAAGTCCTCTTTTCTGGAGTACAGCTTATTAAGTTCTTCATAATCCAGCCCTGAGATGGTCATGGCTAAGTCAATCTCTTTTATTTCATTTTCAAGGCTTTCAACCTTTGTTTCAATCTTAGCC
>CAZMQY010000233.1:0-6046 GCA_964568335.1 uncultured Clostridium sp. | reverse complement strand
TAAAGTTGTGCCACCCACGTGGCATGTGGAAAGTTGATGATGTTTTTTAACTTGCCACTTGCCACGTGGGTGGCACTTTCTTCCTCATCAATTTACAAGGGACTTTCCAAGCACTTCTTCAAGAGTTTTCAGCAATCCCTTATCATCACCTATATATGTTACAACTAAATAATTCTTATAGTATAGATGGGGCATCTTAATAAAATGAACCAGTGGGTTTGTCATAACTGACATATTCTTTTGAAGGATGCCTTGTATTGTTTCAGCGTTTCCACTTATAACATAAAGCCGTTCTCCATTTACATCAAGAATTTTTTGGCTATAAGCTGAAATAGTTTCTTTATTACCGTATTTATTAGTCACATCTTTTACTTTATACCCATTACTCTTCAAGTCCCTTACAAGTCCTGAAAATTCTGAGCTGTCTGTTGGCTTTAAATAGAGCCATGTTCCCAATGCACCTAGTCCCAAAATAATAACTACAACTAATGTAATGCTTATTTTTCTTTTCAGCTCAATCCCCACCTTTTATTTACATCATACCCGCAAACTGCTGCCCCAGAACTTTTCTAGTCTACTTAATGTTTCTTTGTTTTCTCCAATATAAGTGACTATTATATTTCCTTTTTTATAAAAGTGCGGTTTCGAAACAAACTCATAGATTGTGTTTCCTATCATAGATCCGTCATTTCTAATTGTCTTTGCATCCTGTTCCATTGATTGGCTATCCTTATACTCATAAACGCCAAGGATGTCCCCATCCATACTTACTACTGTTAATGCTCCAGAAAGCACTCCTTTTTTATCTTCTTTAGTAGAGTTTATTTTGTATCCTGCTTTATCTAAAAATTCAGTAAATTCCAAAGTATTTCTTACATCAAAGATTGCTATACTACTATTCTGTATTACACTCTTCTTATTAGCTGCCTGTGACTCCAATTTTTTTGTACAGCCTGTGAATGACACTCCAATACATATTGTTATTATCAATGTCATTAATTTTTTCATGAACAAAACCTCCCCAAACACTTTAGAATTTAGTACGATATGAATTAATCATTAGTTCGCCTCATTTTACACTTTTTACTAATAATCTCATTGTAATTGGATTCCATCTTATATATGGCATTGGTGTACAATCAGAAATTGTGTATCTATAATACTATATTGAAAGCATTTGCAGCCTATTCGTAATTAAGATTTTACTCTCCTAACTTACTTGATTGCTAGTACATTAAAATTTCTTAAAATATGATATTCTTATATTTTATCCTTGCAAATAATTGTATAACAAGGCATGGTGAAACAATTTGCTATAATACCAGCCTGACAAAAAAACTCCTTCTGAGATAAACTTCAGCGGGAGTGTTTTGTTATAGCTGCTTATTACGATATTTAATTTTAATAGACTCATATATTGCAAAGGGTACAGCCCCTAAAACAAAGGAAAACTTTTTATCAATAAATCCGTCTGCAGCTCCTCTAATATTCCAATGTATTGGAACTTTATCAGGCAGAACTGGCATAAGTAAAAACATTATAATTACCGGTACTACTAATATTAATGCATCTATCAATATACTCTTTTTATTGAAATTCATCTTACAACATCCTTTTTCTTAAACTATATATTTAATGCTCTCAATTATGCTAGTATTATGTTGAGTCTTTTAACATGGCTATTCTATCTTATTGCCAATTTTATTTTTCTTTATAAATCTCTGGCTTCTAAGAAAACTTAGTAATATTGATGCACAAAGCGAAGATACTCCAGCTATAGTACGAATATGGATTTTTCGTAATAGAATTTCAGTATTTGTTACATTTGATTTGTGAAAATAAGTATAGCATATGGCTGCAAATGCAACGATTATTATTATATCTGCTAAAACTATAAATACAGCTGTAGTATACTGTTTTTTTCTTATATCATTATAAGTCACATATATAAGCAAGAGAAAAACTAAAAAACAAAATATAATAGCAAGTGCAAACTGTACCCTTTCCGAAGGAATTAAAGCAACAATATTTGGTAGAAATAATAGCAAACCAAATAGAATTATTATTGCTGCTCCTAAAATAATTTTCTTATCTAACCTCATACTTCTCCCCCTAACCTAATTCATCCTATCAAACAAATATAAACTAATTCCATTATATAGCAAACAATCAGCTTTGCATATCAATAAAATACCATGTTCTTCATCATTCTTCCTTAAAAATCCAAACCAAAGCTATACACTATTTAAGCCAAGCGAGTTTAGAGCGCTTAGGACTTCAAAACAAAGATAGAGTTTGTGTATCCACTATATTACATTGAAAATATTGGAAGAACCTTCATATGTAAGATATAATAATAGTTAAGGTCTGTAAAATAAGGTTTATGAGGGGGAAGACATATGGTGAACACTGAAAAAGAAATGCTGAATAATCATAACAAATTTATAAAAAAGGTATTAAAATCATTATTATATACTTTTTTCATACTTGTATTTTCAATGTGGGGATTATCTTTTCTTATACAGTTAGTATTAGGTGATATGACAGTAGAGCAGTCAAATGCTTGGGGTATAATAAGCGTATGTATAGGCATTGTTTTCACAATGTTTTATTGTACTTTTACTATTATAGATGAAATAAGAAGAAAAAACTAATGTGTACTTTTCTTATATTGTTTCCTAGCAGATAAATAAGTAGTATAGCGATAGTAACAAAGCAGCCTGACAAAAACCACTTCAGCTGGGGACTAGCTCAGCAGCAGTGGTTTATTTTTTATAGTATCAATATTATTTGCTGCAAAGTGGTATATGCCATTCTTATTTGGTATAATTAGTATATAAACACAAAAACAGTAAATAAATTTAGGAGGGGTATTTGTGTCGGAGGATAAGGAAAGAGAAGTCATAGAACAGACAAGGAGAAATCACTCTGAGATTCATGCCGTAACTGGTAATATTATAAAGCTAAAAGTTAAAGGCGGCAGAAGAATCTATGGAGAAAATGAAGTCAGAAACCCTATAAAGGCAATAGCTATTCTTTTAGGCACCTTTTTAGCTTCTGTTGCTGTAATTTTTGTAATATATCAGGTTATTTCTTTAATTCAAGGTTAAGGTTACTTTGGGAAAATTGTTTACATTATTAACTAAGAGGAACCAGTTAAGGCTCCTCTTAATTTATATATTTTTGTTTGTTCAATTATTGTAAAATATTAATTTTTTAGCAATTTTCTTTCGTATGTATTTATAAAAATATAAAAGGGAGAGAATTATGGGAAAGAATATAAATTTAGTTCTACCTTTGATTCTATGGCTGATGCTAATACTAATATCTTGCGCTTATAGGCCATTAAATTACGCTCCAATAAACCAGAAGAAAATTAGTGGAGATTTATCAAAAACAAAGTCCGAGTCTATAACAATTGATTATGAAATTAAAGTTCAAAATGGCTTTTCTGCATCAATAGATTTTGAAATAAAAGAAGGCAAAGTAGATTGGGAGATAGTTAATTCTATAGGAAATATTGTGTTTGCTGGTTATGTTATTAATGAGAATGGTACAACCTACAGGCAATTAACTAAGCCTTCAACATATTTCAGCGGAAGGTTCAATCAAAAAGAAGCAATAATAAATGAAGCAGATTTCAATTCTCTTCAATTTGAGGCTAACAGCCCCTCTGGTATATATAAACTTATTTTAAAGCCAACAAATTCTGAAGGAAATTACAAAGTTGTATGGAGTGATAGACTAGCAAATAAATAATACCTAAACCTAAAAAATGTGAAGAGTGGTGAATTGTGAGAAAGCTAGTATCAAGCTTTCTTTTCATGTATCTGTTCACAGCAAGTTTATTCAATATAAATGTGCAGGCTTTTTCAAATGAAAAAGCCTCTGTTATGGCAAAATTAGTTGCTGGAAGGATATCAAATGAAAACAAGGACAGCCCATTTCTGAGGCTGTCCATTTTTAATTTTTACCAACCGCTTCCTACAGCATTATGAACGAAAGCAGCGATTCTATCTACCGGAATATCAACTATTGAGCCTAGTGTTCTTCCAGTACAGTCAAATCTTCTTTCTCTTTCTCTTTCTCTCTCTCTATCTCGCTCTCTTTCTCTTTCTCTTTCTCTTTCCCTATCCTCGAACTCTATACCTTGGAACCTTTCTTCTTCATTTTCATGATGTCTATGGTGTCTGCGTCTTTCTTCTTTTTCTTCGCAGCAGTTGCCCAGAGCGCATCCTGGAGCTGAGCCAAGGTGAACTATTAATCTAACAAATCTGTTATTAACAGAAGCAAGTACACCAGTAAATCCTCTACCTGATTCTCCACCGCTAGTTGTGAATATTGTTACAGTTTGTCCTATGTGACGTGCTAAATCATTTACAAAACTAAATCCATCAGGCATTATTAATAATCTCCTTTCATATATATATAATTTGTTGGACATCCTGTCCTGCTATATATTATGAAGTTAGATTAATATGGTTACTATTTTTTAAGTATTTAATGAAAATTATCAAAGTTTATAGCTTCAGAGATAGTTAAGCCCAAGAAGCTATGACGATACCAAATTGTTCAAGACAAAAAGTTAATGACCTTGTAAGAAGCGGTAAGCTCGCTCCTACAAGGCCATTGTCTACTACTATGATAGCTTAAAGAGTGTGGAGTAATACACTCCGCTTTTTGCAACTTGCCACTTGCCACGTGGGTGGCACTATTCCAGCTTTTTTATTACGTCAATGATAGAACCGTCCCTGTACTGAACTAAAGCCACTATATCCTCTGTATATTTTATTGGCTTTGGAGTACCTACAAGCTCTTCTGCTTCCTTTTGCAGCTCTTCAATTGTTTTTAAAGGAAGATTTGCTTTCTTGAATTTTTCAATTAAATCCTGCCTGCGTGGGTTTACTGCCATACCGTAGTCAGTAACAAGCAAGTCTACAGATTCACCAGGAGTATTTAAATTGTTAACTTCCTTCACCACTGAAGGTATTCTGCCTCTAACAAGCGGTGCCACTATAATTGCTAAATTAGCAGCTGCTGCAGTGTCTTGATGACCTCCAACGGCTCCTCTTAGCTCACCATTAACTCCTGTTAAAGTGTTTACATTAAAGTTCACATCTATTTCCAATGCCGCTAGAACAACCACATCAAGCTTGTTTACTATTGCCCCGCCATTATGAGGGTTTGCATAAAAGCTGGTGTCAATCTCCACATGATTATTATTTTCTCTTAATGATTTTGCCGCAATAAGGTCAAAGCTTTGAGTATCCATAAGCGTTCTTATGTAGCCTTCTTCATGCAGCTTTACAAATGCACCGCCAATTCCCCCTAGTGCAAAGCCGGCTTTAATGTTTTGCTTTTTCATCTCTTCCCCAAGGAATACAGTAACTGCAAGAGATATGCTTCCTGCTCCTGTCTGCATGGAGAAGCCTTCTTTAAAATAGCCTGATTCTATAATAGCCTTGGCAGTATTTCTTGCAACTAATAAGGATCTTGGATCTCTAGAAATTCTTGCCGCATTTGAAGCAATTAAGTTTCCGTCCCCTATTGCATCAACCTGAACTACATAATCTACATTAGTTTGCTCGATGCTTATTGGTGTACATGGATATGGCACAAGGTTATCTGTAATAAGCACTACCTTTTCTGCATACTTGGCATCTACCATGGCATATCCTAAGGAACCGCATACGCTTTTTCCAGTATAGCCGTTTGCATTTCCATATTCATCGCAGGCAGGCATTCCTAAAAAGGCTACATCTATTTTAAGCTCACCGGATTCTATGGCTCTTACTCTTCCTCCATGGGAACGAATAATAACTGTCTCTTTACATAAACCTCTGGACACAGCCTGTCCAAGCTTCCCTCTTAACCCGCTGGTCTCAATTCTTCTAATCAGTCCAGATTCTAAATACTTTACAACACCATCATGAGCATCAGTTAATGAACTTGGCGCCAAAACCAAGTCTTTGATTCCAAGCTTGTCAATAGCCTCTAATACCTTTAACACGATATAATCTCCGTCCCTGAAATGATGGTGGAAGGA
>CAZMQY010000232.1:0-6066 GCA_964568335.1 uncultured Clostridium sp. | reverse complement strand
TTCAAAGAGATTCCCCTAAAATTAAAAACTTTATCTATGAAAAAATAAAAATGGTCCTAATTAAAGCGTTGTTATTCTATTTTATTCATTATCATTACTCAATTAATCAATTTCTAGCTAGAAATGCATCATTTCCGGCTAAAAACCAGTTTTTTCGCAATTCGAGTCTTTTCTATATACGGGATATTGTATAAATAACCCGGGAATAAACAGAAAGGTGCACCGTTCGGAAAGGCTTTATTGTGGACAATTTTGACCAATTAGCGGAGAAGTATTCTAAAATGATCCATTCGATTATTCATTCGTTAAATATTTACAAAAACCATGAAGAGTATTTTCAAACAGGTTTAATAGCACTATGGGATGCGAGTAAAAACTTTGATGAGAATAAATTTAATAAAATTAATAAGATATTTGAAATTCCACTTAGTAAAAAGCTTTCAAAGCTTTCTAAGGGTAATGCCTCCAGAGTTGCCTTTATGCTGGCAATAAGCTCAAATCCGGAACTTTTAATACTAGATGAGCCTACCTCAGGACTTGATCCCATTGTAAAAAGAAAGTTTTTAAAGCTCCTAGTTGAGGTTGTATCTGAACGAGGAACAACAGTAGTAATTTCCTCCCACAATTTAAGCGACCTTGAAAGCATCTGCGACCAAGTGGTTTTCCTAAATAACGGCGAAATAATAAAGGATAATACCTTAGATACTTTAAAAACCTCTATGAAAAAGCTGCAAATAATATTTAAGGATACCGCACCGAAAGACTTTGAAGCTTGGACAGAATTCATAAATGTTTGTAAGCTTGGGCGAAGCTATAATGTAATAACGGAAAATTACAGCAAAGAGCTTGTTGAAAAGCTAAAAGAAAAAGGCGCTCTCTTTATAGAAGAATTAGACCTCACCTTAGAAGATATGCTTATTTACACAGTTGAAAAGTAAAAATAATTTGGCACAGAAATTAAGTGTATGTTAATTAACCAGCATATATTTAATGTCTGTGCTGTATTTTTTAGAATAATTATAGCTATTTGTTTTCAGGACACATGCATTTATGTAGGATATGCATATTAATATATTTCTTAATTCAAGGATTATGTATTTTGTTTTCCTCTAAGTTATAGTAAACTAATAATAAGTATTTATTGGTATTAGCAATATTAAGTCCGGAGTGATTATGATGAAATTTTTAACAGCAGGTGAGAAATTACGAAAGCTTAGACACCAACTTAATATAGAGCAAGACGTATTAACACAAATAGGGGTTTCCAGAAACTTTATAAGTATGATCGAGAACAATAAAAGGAAGTTAACTGAAAGCAGAGCTATACAAATTACCCAGCTATTAAAAAATATAGCCCTAGATAAAAATATTATTGTCCATATTCCAGATGATTACCTTATAGTAGAACCTAGCGAAGAAGCTAAAAGGTATTGCTTAACTACTTTAGATAATATAAGAACATCTGATGAGGCTAATAAAATAAATGAAGTTATAAAGAAATATAAGCTTGATATAATAAAGCCAAAATACTATATAACTCTTGCAGATAAATCGTTTGATGAAAAGGATTACACTCAGGCTTTTATATATTATTTAGATGCATTAGATTCATATAAAAATATAAATGATTTTACTAAGACCCCTTATATATATAACAGGTTAGGCAGATGTAGAAGTTCTAAATTGGATTTTCAGGAAGCACTTTTCTACTTTGCAAAATCCTACGAGTCTTCCTTACATTATAGTGATGAAAAAACAAAGAAGATTGTTCTATATAATATGGCATGGTGTAGTATCAAAACTAACAATCTAGATGCTGCCTTTAATTTTATAAACAGGTACTTGGAGCTTTGCAATCCAAAAGAGAACCTAGAAGACTATATTAGGGGTTCTGTATTAAAGGCTGATTATTATGTTAGTAAACAAGAATTAACATTAGCTACAAATCTGTATGCTGATTGTATTAAATTATTTGAAGATGACTCTAGCCCATTTCTAGGTTATATATACAATAATCTGGGCGATGTCAGCATGAAACTAGGTCTTAATGCTCTAGCATTAGATTATCTTGATAAAGCTAAGTACATAAGGGAGCAGTCAGATAAAGAACGTGTTTCCTATACGCTTTTGCAAAAGGCAAAGCTGTATATAAACCAGAACAATTATGAGGAAGCATTGCTGCAGGCAATTGAAGCTATAGACTATGCTAAATCCTTCAAGGATAAAGAATGTCAATACAAGTGCTATAGCTTACTAGAAACAATATATAAACATTTTAACAATGGTGAAAAATTGAAGCAAATTTACACTGAGATGCTTGCTTTATTAGATGGGGTAAATGCTAGAGATACTATCATTAAAACACATGCTAAGTTATCAATAATTGACCTTCAACACAACAATATAGATAGTTGCCTGATTCACCTGGAGAATATAGTGGATATGTAAATCATATTTACTATATAAATATAATAAACTCTTGGAGGAAGAAATTTATGAAAAACAAACTAATTAGACTTCTAGGATTAGTGCTGATTTCATCTATTCTATTTCTTTGTGTGGTGACAACTTCAGGAGATGGGGATATATTCCCTCCATACGGACAAGCTACCCCTGCTAGCAATCAAGTGACAACAAATGTGTAAAACAACATATTAAAAACAAGGGGACGGTTAACAATTTTCTGCAATTACTAAAGCGCTAGAATTGTTAACCGTCCCCTTGTTTACGTGCACTTGTTTACTTTATTTAGAACTCAAAGCATATATAACTTAGGCATCCAAATTCATAACTTCTGTGAAGCAGCTTTGGTGTTTTGCCTTCCTGACCGCTTCCCATTGCAATGAATAAGGGAACTATATGCTCCTCTCTTGGAACCGCTTTTTTAGCATTTGGTGCTATTTCAGCATAATTAAATAACTCTTCTAAATCCTTTTTCTCTACCTTATCTATTAACCAATCGTCAAAATCTGAAGCCCATTTTTCTGTTTCTGTTGCTCCCCAATTAATAGCCCAAAGGTTATGAACTGTTGAACCGCTGCCTATTACAAGAATGTCTTCCTCAGCTAAACCTCGTAAAGCCTTGCCTATTTCGTACTGCTTCTCCATAGAAAGAAATGGATCAACTGATACCTGAACAACAGGAATATCTGCCTCTGGATACATTAAACGAAGCATAACCCAGGAGCCGTGATCTAAACCTCTGCTAGTATCCAATTTGCTTTCTATGCCACTGTCTTCAAACATTTTTTGAAGCTTTGAAGACAAGCTTGGCAATCCCTTTGCAGGATATTTAATGGAATAAAGCTCTCTTGAAAAGCCTGAAAAATCATAAATCATATCATAAGTGCCTTCTACTGAGGATATTGTTGTTACTTGCTTCTCCCAATGAGCTGTAAAAATAACAATAGCTTTTGGCTTTGTACGCTTTCCTAAATCCTTTAAAAAATTGCTGTATTCATTAACGTCCACTGCAAGAGTGGGACCGCCATGACAAACAAATATTGATGAAATCATAATTCTACCTCCATCTTATATATATTAAGGCAAGATATAATATTTATACCTTGCCTTACCTAGTTAGCCTATAATATATTAAAATCTTATTGGGAATTTTACTTAAAATTCTACTGCAGCTTCTTTAGCTCTTGCAACAGCATTAAGCTTTATTGCTTCGGCCTTATCTGGCATTGCATTCATGCCTTCTGCTATTATTGACTTTTTATCTGTAATTCCTATGAAATCTAAAATAGAATTTATATATTTATCTCCCATTTCTATGGCCGCCGCAGGACCTTCAGAGTACATACCCCCTCTAGCTTGAATATGGACAGCCTTTTTATTAGTTAAAAGCCCCTCTGAACCAGTTTCTGTGTATTTGAAGGTCTTTCCTGCAACACATAGGTTATCTAAGTATGACTTCATTCTAGCTGGTACTGTAAAGTTCCACATTGGAGTAACAAACACATATTTATCAGCTGATAAAAACTGTTCTAATATAGCACTCATAGCAGCTATCTTGTTTTGCTCTTCTACAGTTAATTGCTCAAAAGAAAGTCCTTGCGCAAACTTACCCCAAGCACTGAATACAACTCCATCTATTTCTGGAACCTCCATATTATATAAGTCTACATTTATAATTTCATCCTGTGGATTGACTTCCTTATAAGCATTAATAAAAGCTTCTCCTACTGATAGACTGAAAGCTTGATCAGCAGCCTTTGGATTTGCAGTTATATATAGTACTTTTGACATATTTATCTTCTCCTTTTTACTATTAAGTATATTTTTTAGTAACTTAAACATTGGTTTCACCTCTATAGATTTACTTTTATATCTATATAATCATTAATTTATGAGTAATATAATTTTATAAACAAATAATTACTTTATATTTTTATATCACTCAGTTACCTTATGTAAGTATAATATAATAAGTTAGTTACTTTTGTCAAGTATATATTTAAAAAAACTTCCTCTAATATTTATTAGAGGAAGTTTTCATTAAACTACCAGCTGCTCAAGGTATTTCGAACAGTTGCTGCCATTTTATCGAAGGGTATATCAACTATTGTGCCAAGCATATTACTGCCACAACTCATTCCCCTTCCGCTCATGCTCCCAAAGTTGTCACAGCAGCTGCCTAGAGCACAACCCGGACCAGCTCCTATTTGAGTAATCAGTCTAGCATAGTCATTATTTACACTTGTCAAATCACCTGTAAAGCCTGAGCCTGATTGTCCTCCACTTGTAGTAAATATGCTAACCGTTTGTCCTAAACTATTATCTAAATTTCCTGTAAAACCAAAACCGTAGTTCATTCCTATACCTCCCTTTAGGACATAGACTAATACTAGATGCATATTAAAGATTGCTTGTCCCACTTCATATTATTCAGCTCCATGAAAAGAGTTACTCTATATTTTTAGGGCCTTCCCATAAATGCTTCTCTAAATTAATGGTGCCATCCTTTTTAAAGGTTATTCCTTCTGCTTCTAATATATCCTTTTGGAGCTGCTTGGAACCAAAAACATAACCTGGCGCCATCTCCCCTAATCTATTTACAACCCTGTGGCAAGGCAGTTTGGAGGGTGCTGCCTTCATAGCCCAACCAACCACTCTTGCATTGCGCCTATCCCCTAACAAATTAGCAATCTGTCCATAGGTTGCCACTTTTCCCTCTGGAATTTGAGCAACTAATTCATATACCCTTGCAAAATAATCCTTCAAGTTATTATCTCCTTTTATTTTATCTATAATTTGTATTACATACTGACTTAAAATCATAAGTTATTTCTGCACTTTACAATAGATTTATAGTAAATATTATAATATAATGAATTTAACATATCCAACACAATTCAATATTCAAACAAGACAGTATATTGCATCATTTTAATTGGGGGTTATTTAAATGCAAAGTATTGCTAGTAAGGTACTTATTCCAAAGGAGGCTTCCTGCCCATGCGGAAGCAGCAAAAGCTTTGATGAATGCTGCATGAGTAAAAATCACATCTATGAAGCCTTAACAATAGATGAAACTGGGGCAACAATAATCTATGACCAAACAGAAACTATCATGGCCGTAAAAAATTTAAACAGCTTTATTGAGGACAGAATAAACAGAACTACTACAAAGCTAACCCAGGCAGAAGCACTGAGAAAGCTTAAAAGACTTTATGAAAAGCTAGGGAATGCTCTTTCACCTATGTCAAGGGCTGTCTCCTGTAAAGCAGGCTGCGCTAATTGCTGCTGTCTATTAGTTTTAACTAGCAAGCTTGAAGCTGAAATAATAATGGATTATATTTCTTCTCACTATTCACCCGAGCAAATTACTGAGTTTAAAGAAAAAATAAACGACCATAAGAATCTTCTATCAACAATATCTACACACAATGATGGAAGCTTTTCAGATGAAAGCGCCAAAGCCTACTTATCCTCGAGAATTCCCTGCGCTTTCTTAGACAAGGATAACCGCTGCAGTATTTACGAAGCAAGACCGTTCATATGCAGGAAATACCTAGTTTTCAATAGTCCAGATCTATGCGCAAACCCATTTAGCAAAAC
>CAZMQY010000231.1:0-6090 GCA_964568335.1 uncultured Clostridium sp. | reverse complement strand
GTGGTCATTATGATTATTGACGGCAGCAAAGTAAGAATAGTTAATATAATAAGCAGTTTTATATTGTCAACGTACTCTTTTGGAGTATTGGCTCCATCTACTGAAATATTAACCTTTGGCAGTGGCAGACTTGCAGGTGCAGCTTGTACATTATAACCTAAAAATACAATAAAGATTAGCGCCAAAAGCGTCAGCATAATGTATTTTTTTTTCATATCTACCCCTCCCTCTTCTTAATTGTCTTCTGATAAAATTCCTTTAAGCTTGCATATTCCGGAATCTCTTTAGAAGCTTCAAGTTTAGTAAGCTCTTCTTCACTTAGTTCCAAAAGAGTATCTACCTTTCCTGCAGCAGATGTGAGCACATAACCCTTTTCCCCAATTTTTACTGCTATAAGGCTATTTTCCTTAGAAAGAGACACCCTTTCCAATACCTTTATAAATCTACCATTTTGTATTCCCTGAAGCTTGTTTCCGCCATACTTTAAAGTTATAAAAAAAAGCAGAAGAATTAATGGAAGAAACACCACAATCTTTAGAAGCATAATCCAGAAATTATAGTCCATAGTGTCTCCTTTATTGGATTAAAATGTCATTGAAGTATACATTAGTAGCCTTTCCAGATACAAAATAAGGATTTATTCTGGATAAAATTTCTTTCTTTAAATCTTCAATGCTCTTTTGTGAAACTAAATCAGCAGCTTTTTTGCTTCTTAATATTCCGTTAACAGCATCTCTAATAGCTGCCTTTTTTTCTTCCAGTTCCTTGTCCATATCCTTCTTCTTCTTAGTATCATAGCCTAAAAATATCTTAGTCTTAATAAGCCTTTTACCGCCTTCATCTGACAGGTTCACTAGAAATTCATCTAAACTATAGGTATATGGAGAAAGTTCATTTGATGGACTTAAAACATTTGAACTTGTATTTATATTTATTGATGTGTTGTTTGTATTATTGCTTGACAGCTTAGCATAAATAAAATAACCTCCAAAACCAAGTCCCACTACAATAAAAAATAATAAAGCAATAATAATTATTTTAAGTCCGTTGCCAGTACCCTTTCCCTTCTCTTTTTCTTTTTTGTCAGCCATTTTTCTATCTCCTTTAATAGCTCAAAATCATTTACAACCCAAATTTATAGATTTTATTTTTATACTCAATAACCCTATTTATAATTTCTTCTGTGCTTTCAAGCACAATATATTTATTGCCATTGATTAATGTTATAAGGCTTTCAGGCACTGCCTCAAGCTTTTCAATGTGCTCAGCATTTAGTATTAACTCTCTATTATTTAACCCAGTAAGCTTAATCAATTTAACTTGCCTCCTAGTATTTTACTTTGGCTAACGAAATAAATTTCGTTAGCCAAAGTTATTATTATCTCTTTAAGTTTAGGATATCCTGAAGAATTTCATCTCCTGTTGTAATTGTCTTTGAGTTAGCTTGGAAAGCTCTGCTCGTAACAATCATATCTGTGAACTGCTCTGCAAGGTCAACATTGGACATTTCAAGCATTCCTTGTAGCATATCTCCATATCCCGCACTGTTATCATTTGCAGATCCCATTCCGCTTCTTACAATAGCGTCTCCAGAGTTTGCGGACTTCTCATAAAGATTTTTTCCAAGTTTTGTTAATCCTGCTGGGTTCTTGAAGGAAGCCATTGCTATTTGACCAAGGGCTGATACAGAACCATCCTCAAGAACAGCTGAAATAACTCCATCCTTGCCTATATTAAAGGTAGTTATTCTTGCTGGGGCGCCTTCTTTATATAAGGTTTGTGTCCATATTACATCTCCCGAAGTAGGATTTGCTGGTGGAACTCCAAGTGTTGCTCCTCCTCCTAAATCCACTGCTTTATCATATGTCTTCCAATTAGCTCCTCCATCAGTGCTGTAAGTCCAGCTGCCTGTACCTGCCGATGAAAATTTAACCTGCACATTCATTGTTGGGCCTGTATAATCAGCACCACCTGTAGTTATTTGAGGGTGCCCATTTGCAGTACCACCAGATACAGACATATCTGTAGGTGTGCTAAAATTACTTGCTGCTCTTGAAACTGAATCAGGTATAACTAGAGGTACAAGAGTTCCTTCAGCCTTCAGGGACATGTCATTTGAATTAACAAAGTTAACACTATCCAATCTTCCGTTAACATACTTAACGCTGCTCTCTCCACCGTTTACAGAAATAGCATATCCTAATACTCTAGATCCATCAGAAGTTAATAAATTTCCGTTTTTATCTAGAGTAAAGGATCCATCTCTAGAATAACTTATACCCATGCCGTTTGAATCAAGCACCTCGCTGCCATTTAAGGTAACTCCAGTGCTGTTGTCGTAAGGTAGCGATCCATTTCCTACCATAAAATATCCGTCACCATCTACAGCAACATCAAGATTTCTACCTGTTGGCTGCATCATTCCCTGAGAAACTATTGTATCTATACCAGCAATCTGAACTCCAAGACCTACCTGTCTTGGGTTAACTCCACCCTGATTTACACCTGGCGCCAATGCCTGTGATACATTTTGGCTTAACATATCCTGAAATCTTACCCTTGCACTTTTAAAGCTTGTTGTACCAACGTTAGCAATATTATTACCTATTACATCAAGCTTTGATTGATTGACTCTCATTCCAGATATTCCTGAATATAATGATCTTAACATTCCATACCTCCATAAATTTTATTAGTTTTATACCAACTTGCTCAGCATGATAATTTTTACTTTGCTTCCATCCTTCCACAAAGTGGGGCTTCCTTACCTAGGTCCTGCCCCTCTTATAAAAGAACCACACTGTCAATATTTGTGAATATATTACCCTGGCTGCTATCCTTATCCACTGCTGTAATTATTGTTCTATTTTTTATACTTGCTACCAGCACTACATCTTTATATAGAATAAGCGACTCTTTAGAGCCTTTCTCATCAGCCTTGTTAATACCTTCATTAATCTTGTTCATATCACTTTCATTTAAAGAAATATTTCTATCTTTAATTCGCTCAGCCGCATGCTTCGATATAACAAAACTGTCTTCATTCTTAATTGTATTTTTTAATAAATCGCTAAACTCACTTTTTGTTTTACTTTTTGCTGCATAATTACCATTATCTATAGCAGGTTTGATTCCGTCTATCTGGTACAATACTCCATTAATAACTCTATAGCTCATAATTGAATCCTCTATTGATGAATACTTTTAAGACTTGTATATGGTAAATCAACAGTTTCATTAGAACCATCTAAAAGCACCTTGAACTTTACAGTGTTTCCATCTATAAATACACCATTGATTGTTCCCTTATAGTTATTTCCCTCACTGTCTTTATCAGTGAACTCAGCACTCTTTCCTATCATTGAAGAAGAAGTCAATAATAACAAGTTTTCATTTAATGCTTGTTCACTATAATCAGGCTGATCCATAACATCGGTAATGTCACTATAATCTACCTGCATTATTTCATTCTTTCCATCTTTATTAACTAGTACATTTAAAATAACATTGCTCCCTGTTCTACTAACACCTTGAACTATGCCGCTGTATGGTATTCCCTTGTATTCAGTAAATCTTAATCCAACAATCATTCCAATCATGGAATAAGCTGAATACATAAGCGTACTGCTGTTAAGGTTAGTCATTTGCTCTAGTGAAGCAAACTGAGCCATCTGAGCTACATATTGAGTTGAGTCCTTGGCATTGTCAGGATTTTGGTTAGATAGCTCTGCTGTTAAAATTCTTAGAAAGGCATTCTTATCCATTTCACTTCCAGGCTTAACTATTCTAGTGCCTTTTTCTGTAGCGCCAACTACCGCCTGTGTTGATTGTATACCCATATTATCTCTCCCTTCCTATGCTAATGCATTCAAACTGGTTTCTTCCGTTTCATAGCCTTGCACCTGCGTCTCATCATGTTCTATTCCATCTATAGGTGCTCTTTTTCCTTGCTTTCTTCCTTCCTCCTGGAAACCTCCATTGCCGCTGAATAAGAAGTTTTCTCCATTATAAAGGCTCAAATTGAAGCTTTGAATATTCATGTTCTGTTCTGCAAGCTGATTACTTATTGCTGGCAGATTAGAATTTAGAAGATTATAAGTTTCTTTGTTTGCAGTTGTTATATTTGCCTTCATAATCCCATTATCCATAGATAATTTTATAATTATTTCTCCCAAATCCTTTGGAAGTATTTTTACAGAAAGCTCTTTTATATTATTAATATCCATGAATTTAACAGCCTTTACAAAATCCGCATTAAAGCTAGCCTTGCTAATGGTTACTTGAGTATTTACAGGAAGCGTCTTGTCTTGCCTTATAGACTCAAATCTTGTAACCACATTTGCTATTCTGTCTGAAATATTCTCTTTTGAATTCTTTGAACTGCTCTCTGTTATTAAATCAGTCAAGAGCTTGTCTTCTTTATTAACAGTTTTTTCATAAACTTCAGTGCTTTGCATATCTTTAGCTGTAGTAAAATCAGTATTTGTGTAAGCCTCAGATTTTTCAACAAACTGCTTAGTTTCAATAGGCTGAACATTTTTAAGAACTTCACTGTTTTCTGTCTTAATGCTATCTTTCTTATTAAGCATAGTTGAAAGCTGATTAATAAGAGTCTCTTTAACACCTTCACCTTCATCCGCTAGGGGACTTTCCAAAATTTCATCAAGCTTTGATATTAACTGAGCTTTCACACTAGGATCTTCAAGCAGTTTATAAACCAACTCAGTTGCTGCATTTTTTTCATTTACAACAATTGGCCTATTGGCAAGGGTGTCCTGGCTATCAGCTTTAAATTGAAAAGCTTTTAAATTTTCCAATAAGAAATTATTCTTCTCTACTTCAGAGGTATTTGCAGTTAGAAGTTCTGATATTATTTGACTAAGCTTATCAATGTCCTGTTTATCAATAATTTTCAAACTGTTTAATGGATTCTGTGTCGAAGCTGCATAAGCCATCAAAAGCTCCATAAGCTGCTTCAAGCCTTTGTCTATTTCTTGCTCCTGTTTAGCTGTCTCTTCTGACAGTTTATATGTATCATCAGCTTGCTTCTCTGCCTTAACTTCAGTTTGGGGTTTATTTTCCTTTTCATTAACCTTGGTCATAACATCGGAGAATTTCTTGCTGACATCCTGCTTTGGAGTATCACTTGCCTTAACATCAGTATAAGCTGCATTTTTCATCAGTGCATTAATGTTTGACGCGTTCACTTTTTCACCTCCTCTCACGGGTTCTTATAAATCCATAAAGTGCAAATTCATCATTTGCCTTTTGTTCTATCAATGCCTGTTCTTTAATAAATACTTGAAGCTGCTTTTCCTTTAATATTTCCACAGTTTTTCTTTCAAGCTGTCTTTGCTTTAAGGCTTCCCTTTTTTCTTCTAAGGCTCTGGCTTTTTTCTGAAGCTCACTGGTGGTTTCCATTATAGAATTGCTTAAAGCATTCAAATATATGTGTTTCATCTTCTGCTCTGCTATGCTTTCACTAGAGGCTGCTGTTCTATATTTATTATAATCCGCTTTAAGAGAAGCAAGTTTTTCTTCAACTCTTTCATTTTCAAGATATGCTTCCTTAAAAAATCTTTTGCTTTCTTCCTCTTTATCCAGCCTAATATCTAAAAGCTTTTGAAGCTTAAACTTATATCCTTCCACTTTTTAAGCACCTCTACCTGAAAATACTTTTTAAAGACATTAAGCTGTCCTTAAAGCTTGCATGTTCCTTAATTCCCTGCTTTAAAAATTTCTCTATTCCTTCGTTATAGACTAAGGCCATATCTATTTTTTTATTGCTGCCCTTTACATAGGCGCCGATATTTATTAAATCTTCTGAATCCTTATAGGTTGCCATAAGGTCCCTTGCAAGGGAAGCTGTCTTTTTATGCTCCTCTTCCGCAATTTCAGGCATAAGTCTGCTTACGCTGTTTAATATGTCTATAGCAGGATAATGATTTTTTGCAGCCAAGGCTCTTGAAAGCACAATATGTCCATCCAGTATTCCTCTCACAGCATCTGCAATAGGCTCATTAAAATCATCACCATCTACAAGTACTGTGTAAAATGCTGTTATAGATCCTTTATCAGACATGCCCGAAC
>CAZMQY010000230.1:0-6119 GCA_964568335.1 uncultured Clostridium sp. | reverse complement strand
ATTTGACTGGGGATTGGACTGGATTTCAGAGTGGGCTAAGGATGGAGGCTTTGATTTCTTAGCATCTAATATTTACAGCAAAACTACTGGAAAGCCAGTGACTTGGGCTGAGCCATATAAAGTAGTTGTTAAAGATGGATTAAAAATAGGCTTAATAGGTATAGCTACCCCGGAAACAGCATTCAAGACTAAGCCTGAAAATGTTAAGAGCGTTGAATTTAGAGACCCAGTTACAGCTGGAAATGAGTGGGCCAAATATTTAAAAGAAACTGAGAAGGTGGATGTGGTAATAGCATTAACTCACCTTGGAGCATTGCAAGACGGCAAGACTAAAGAAATAACAGGTGAAGCAGCTGACTTTGCTAAGACTGTTAAGGGTGTAGATGCTGTTATTTCTGCGCATACTCATCAAAGCGTTGCTGGGGTTGTTAATAATATACCAGTAATACAAGGATATTACAATGGAAGATCTTTAGCACAACTGAGCATTTATAAGGATGTAGACGGCAAGGTAACAAAGATTGTACCAGCTGTTGATGACTTATACCTAAGAGTTAAAGATTTAGCTGTTGACCCGGCTGTAAAAACTATTGTAGATAAGTATAATGCTGAGTTAGCTCCGATACTTGAAGAATCTGTGGGAGAAACTGACAAGGACTTGACTCACGATAAAAATGCGGCAGGAGTATCTGTACTTGGACAATGGGCTTCAGATGTTATGAAAGCAAAGGCAGGAACTCAGATTGCAATACAAAATGGTGGTGGACTAAGAACTTCAATATCAAAAGGCAATATAACTATGGGCAAGATGTATGAAGTTATGCCTTTTGACAATACTTTATATAAAATGGAACTTAAGGGTTCAGACATAAAAAAGAACATAGAAAATGGTATAGCTAATTCTAGCATTGGCTGGGTACAATTCAGCGGAATGAAGGTTTACTATGACATTAATAGAGGTGCTGGCGACAGGATATTAGGCATGTACCTAATGGACGGAACTAAGATGGATATGGATAAGTACTATACAGTAGTTACTAACGACTTTATGGCTACTGGTGGAGATGGATACAATTTTACTGCTGGAAAGAATCAGGTGGATACAGGTGTTCCAATTAGAGAGGCCCTTGTGGAAGCTTTAAGGGCTTTAAAAGCAGAAGGTAAAGTATTATCTGTTAATCCTATTGAGTACCTAATTGCTTCAGCGCCTCCAGTTGATAATGGCGCAATTCCTAACGATACAGTAAAGGTTGTTGAAGCAGTAAAAGCCGCTGCACCTAAATCAACTGTTATTGTAGATGTTACATCTAATCCTAAGGCTGCCAAGGAAATATTTGAAGCTATTAAAGGAGAAGATAAAAATATTACCTTTATTAAGGATGGAGTAAGCTGGACCTTTAACGGATTAAATATAAAGCCAGAGCTTATTAAGGACATAGATTTATCATTGAAAGCAGTTTCAGATGAGCTTAAAGCTAAAGAAATTGCTAAAATGAAGGCTGTAGTAGGCAAGGAGGTAGCTATAGTTCCTTTCTCCTTTAACTATGATGGCGCTCTTCCAGGAGAGGCTACTATAAAGGTTCTCATAGGCAAGGATTGGGCTAACAAGAGTGTTTATGTAAACAGATATTATGCAGACAAGAACACTTATGAAATCATTGCTGAGACTACTGTAGATGAAGATGGATACATCACCTTTAAAACAAACCACTGCAGTGATTATTTCGTAATGGAAAAGGCGGCAGCGCTGAACCTACCTAAGACAGGCGGAATGATAGACATGGGAGTAATGGTCAACCTTGGATTAGTTGCTGTTATGATTGGTGTTGCAATGATATTTGCTGATAGAAGAAAGAGAAAGAATATTGCAGCCTAATAGTATTAAATATTAAATTAAGAGCCCGGATAATTTTTAATTATCCGGGTCTAATTTTTAGTATTTAGAAACAGATAAAGCTTTCTATTCTTCTTGTATCAATTCCAAAGTATACCCATCTGCGTCCGTTCCATCTAAAGCCTGAAACAGATCTTCTTCCTACAAAGGTTAACCATGCCCAGAAGGAAGTGCCATTTCTAAGCCAGATATACACGTATCTAAATCTGCAAGGCCTTATTGCACCGGAATCAATTGCAAGAGTGGCGGCGCCATGGGCTTGTGCCTTCGAAGGTGTAAAGCTAGGTGGCGGTCCAGATGGTGCTCCTCCTTGAGGTCCGCCTTGGGGACCACCTTGAGGTCCACCTGGTCCTCCAAAAGGTGGTCTAGGAGGTGTAGATCCTCCTCCTGGGAAAAGCTGACGATAATAAGGACATCCGTAAGGAGGAATAAATCCAACAAATTCATCTTCGTCAGGAAGTTCATCCCTAAAGTCATCAAGTCCTTCAAACTCCACAAATTCATCTAAGGAATTGTAATCAAGGTAGTCATCGTTGTACATGCTATACTCCTTTAAAAAAACTCACAATACATTCTATGCAGCATGTATGGAAATTGTTAATGTTTTTTATAGTTTTGCTTTTCATGTGAAAAATTATGGTATAATATGCTTATTGTTAACTTATAGGAAAGGTGAAAATCTAATGAACGCAATTGTTTTTAAAGTTAATTTAACTACGGCCTTTAATGATGCGCAACTTATAAAAAGTGGATGGAAGGTTGAGGAAAAAGATAAGCTTTATACTAGAATCAAAGGAAAATATAAATACAGCTATATAATTAAAAGCTTTGGAAAAATAAGAGTAAGTGAGATGAGAGGGCAGTTAAATACGGAAGAAAAGCTGAGTTTTAATGATATGCCGGAGTTTAATTTTGAAGACTGCTGGAGCAGCCTTTGGAACAAAAGCTTTGTACCTGAGTCAGTGGAAATACTTATCAAAGAAAATATTTTTGATAAGCTGATTGAAAATGGTTGGAAGCCAGCTGTGTTAGGTGTAATTGAGTATATTGTTGATGGCTATAATTTAAGCTATTACTATCCAGCACCTGAGGGAGATAGCTTCTATAAGTTGGTGGATGACAATCCTGAGGATGCTTTGAAGCTTGTATCCAAGCTAAAAAGCTTAAATATTTTCTAATGAAAAATAAAAAGAGTTGCAAAAGTATAAGAAGAGATTTGAATTAGTATTCAAGTCTCTTCTTGTTTTATAAAATATATTATTAACTGAAAATAATTATTGATTAATATGGACTTATCAGATATTATTAAATTAATTAATTGCCATATATAAAATAGTATACCTTAAACATTATAGGAAAGGGGAGTGGAGAATCACTAATAAGTTTGTGTTAAAAATATAACAATAATTTGGAAAAATACAACCTAATATTATAAGTGTAAGATGAAAGTAAACAATTTTCTGTCTATTATGACTAATTTAAAAATACAAAATATTTGAGATGGTTTCTCCAAACGTTTACAAATACTTGCTTTGTCTAAATTTTGTGTTTAAAACTACTCTAATAAAATATCAAAAAATAATTGTAGAAATTTTAACAAACTCTATTGCTTTTTTATAAAATATAATATACAATGAAGATGTTGTTAAAACTTTAACTATCCAGTGCGTGCATAACTTGCCATATTAAATGTTATGTATGACCTAATATATAAGGAGGCACAATTATGAAGGTTACTAGCGTAGAAGAATTAATGCAAAGAATTGAAAAGATCAAAGAGGCGCAAAGAAAGTTTGCAACTTACTCACAGGAACAGGTAGATGAAATATTTAGACAAGCCGCTATGGCTGCAAACAACGCAAGAATTAAACTTGCTAAGATGGCAGTTGAAGAAACAGGAATGGGAATAGTTGAAGACAAGGTTATAAAAAATCACTTTGCTTCTGAATATATATACAATCAATACAAGGATGAAAAGACTTGCGGTGTAATAGAAAAGGATGAAGCTTTTGGTATTACAAAGGTAGCAGAGCCAATAGGTGTTATTGCTGCTGTAGTTCCAACAACAAATCCTACTTCAACAGCAATATTCAAATCCTTGATTGCATTAAAAACAAGAAACGGTATAATTTTCTCTCCACACCCAAGAGCAAAGAAGGCTACTATAGCTGCTGCTAAGATAGTTTTAGATGCTGCAGTTAAAGCAGGTGCTCCAGAAGGGATAATTGGATGGATAGATGAACCAACAGTAGAGCTTTCACAAATAGTTATGGCTCAGTCAGATATAATCCTTGCAACAGGTGGACCAGGAATGGTTAAGGCAGCTTATTCCTCAGGAAAGCCAGCAATCGGAGTTGGTGCAGGAAACACTCCAGCAATAATAGATGAAACAGCTCACCTAAAGATGGCTGTGAGTTCAATACTTTTATCAAAGACTTTTGACAATGGCGTTATCTGTGCATCAGAACAAACTGTTATAGTAATGGATGAAGTTTACGAAGAGGTAAGAAATGAGTTCATCGAAAGAGGAGCTTACATCTTAAAGGGCGATGAAGTTGACAAGGTTAGAAATATAATACTAAAAAATGGTGCACTGAATGCGGCAATAGTTGGACAACCTGCTGCTAAGATAGCTGAAATGGCGGGAGTAACTGTACCAGCTGATGCTAAAGTGCTTATAGGAGAAGTTGAATCTGTAGAGTTAGAAGAAGCCTTCTCACACGAAAAGTTGTCACCAGTACTAGGTATGTATAGAGTTAAGAACTTTGAGGAAGCACTTGAAAAAGCTGTAAGATTAGTTGAGTTAGGTGGTTTTGGACATACCTCAGTTCTTTATACTGATCAAGTTAAATCAAAGGACAGAATTGAAAAATTCGGAGCTGCAATGAAGACAGGAAGAACAATAATCAACATGCCATCTTCACAAGGTGCAATAGGTGATATATATAACTTTAGACTAGCTCCATCTCTAACACTAGGCTGCGGTTCCTGGGGCGGAAACTCCGTATCAGAAAATGTAGGAGTTAAGCATTTACTAAACATCAAGAACGTGGCTGAGAGGAGAGAAAATATGCTTTGGTTTAGAGTTCCAGAAAAAGTGTATTTCAAATACGGAAGCTTAGGTGTGGCTTTAAGAGAATTAAAAGACTTAAACAGAAAGAAGGCTTTCATCGTTACAGATAAGGTTTTATATGATTTAGGTTTTGTTGATACAGTTATTAAGGTGCTTGAAGATATAGGGGTAGACTATAAGGTATTCTACGATGTTGCACCAGACCCAACCCTAGCAACTGCTAGAAAAGGTGCAGAGGAAATGAAGAGCTTTAAGCCAGACACAATAATAGCAGTTGGTGGAGGTTCACCAATGGATGCTGCCAAGATTATGTGGGTACTTTATGAGCACCCAGAAGTAAGGTTCGAAGACCTTGCTATGAGATTTATGGATATAAGAAAGAGAGTATACAAGTTCCCAACAATGGGAGAAAAAGCAATGATGGTTGCTATCCCAACTTCAGCAGGAACTGGTTCAGAAGTAACTCCATTTGCAGTTATTACTGATGAAAAGACGGGAGTAAAGTACCCCCTTGCTGACTATGAACTAACTCCAGATATAGCAATAGTAGATGCTGAGCTTATGATGAAAATGCCAAGAGGCCTAACTTCCGCTTCAGGAGTGGATGCTTTAACCCACGCATTAGAAGCGTATGTATCAGTACTTGCCTCAGAATATACCAATGGTTTGGCTTTAGAAGCTATAAGATTGATATTTAAGTATCTTCCAACAGCATATAACGAAGGTACAACTAATATTAAGGCTAGAGAAAAAATGGCTCACGCTTCAACTATAGCAGGAATGGCCTTTGCAAATGCTTTCCTTGGAGTATGTCACTCCATGGCTCACAAGCTGGGAGCTGCACACCACATACCACATGGAGTAGCTAATGCTCTTATGATAGATGAGGTTATAAGATTTAATGCAGTAGATAATCCAAGAAAGCAAGCTGCTTTCCCACAATACAAGTATCCAAATGCAAAATCAAGATATGCAAAGATTGCAGACTATCTAAATCTTGGTGGAAGCACAGAAGACGAAAAGGTTGAACTGCTTATTAAAGCAATAGATGAGTTAAAGGCAGCAGTTGGAATGCCAAAGACAATTAAGGAAGCAGGAGTGTCTGAAAAGAAATTCTATGCTACATTAGATGAAATGTCAGAGCAAGCCTTC
>CAZMQY010000229.1:0-6134 GCA_964568335.1 uncultured Clostridium sp. | reverse complement strand
TTCTCCCAAAAACAACTACGCCAAGGGATTCCTCCTTCAGCTTATGCAGTATAGCTACACTGTATCCAAACTTATTATTATTTAGACGTGCCTGATAGTTATTCCTGCCGGAAGCGTATCTATTCATAAAGCCTTTTTCAAAGGTGGATATCTGCCAATAACTGCCGTAATCCTTTAAAAACAGCTTGTACCTATCAAAATCCTTAACGGCTGCACATTTATTTTCATGTCCATAGCTTGCAAAAGCTTCTACTGCAAACTGTTCATTAGATAGCTTGTTAGAATAGGTATTTGCATATATGGAATATAGAATAAAAACTCCACATCCCATAACCATTGCAGAAAGTGGCTTAACAGCCACAGCAAGCAGATTTATTTCTTTATAATCTTTTATTCTGTCTATTATTGGCCTCAGCCTTACTACCTTAGATATAAAATAAAAAATTCTGTAGCATATTATCCCTGCTGCTGCACCTAAGGTATTAAAAATAACATCATCAATATCTGTTATATTAAATGCAGTAAAGTATTGAATTGCCTCTATTGTTAACGAAGCAAGCAGACCGTAGAGAGTAACCTTTAAAATATTGTTATACCTGTCAAACAGCAGAGGAATAAAAAAGCCAAAGGGAACAAACAAAAGAATATTTCCAACCACATTATATAGAGCCCGTCCTATGTTGCCATGTTTATTTGAAAACATCTTAATGGTTTCCTTTAGTGGAACAAGATTGGCATAACCATAATTGTCAAAGTTAATTTCAACTCTGCCCATTTTAAAAACTGTATAAGACACCACTACTAAAAAATAAACAAAAAATATGTTTACAGCTAGTTCCCTAGACACAGTGATGTCTTTAACTTTTTTGTGCACTAGCACTCTATAAACCGTCCATATCACAATTAAAATTATATATATGAATATGAATGAAATTTCTATCATCCCGTTTTCCCCACCTCTTAAGCTAGAATCTTTCCATGCTGCCATTTCTTTAGAGATTCTTTTTACATAAGCTTAAGCTTTGTTATGCTATAGCTTCTTCCTTAAATTTTTATATACGATATCTAACAAAACAGTTTTTTCTTTTTTAGGAAGCCATTCCAAAAGTCTTGCTGCTGCAATAGGCATCTCCCAAGCATCTATCTCTTCCATTGACATGCCAGATATAGATAAATAGTGTTTTATGTACTCTTTATTAAGCTTTGACCGTATTAGCCCTACGACCACTCTAACTAGAATAGGAGTGCCAGGAGGCAGCGATCCAACTCTTAGCATTAATGAAGTCCTGGCCACATCAGCTGCTGGTGTTCCCATAGTAGCTGTCATCCAATCAATTATTGCAGCCTTATTCTCTGAAACTATTATGTTGTCTGGGTGAAAATCCCCATGACATAGTATGCTTTCTTCTGGCAGCTCGTCTAAATAGCGAATTATTCTTTCTCTATTGCTTCCAGAAAGTAAGTCAACTCTTCGAATGCTTTCCCTAAGAATATTTTTCTGAGAAGGCATTCCATCAGCCTGACATTTATGCATAGAATAGTGCAGCTCAGCTAATCTATGAGCTTCCTTGGCCGCATTCCTCGGCAAGGATACTAAGAGCTTCATCATAGTTTCCCCGGAAATCTTTTCGTAAACTATACCATATCTATCCTCGATATACACCTTTTCAAAAACAGCAGGAACAGAAAGTCCAAATTTCTGTACTGTCTTGCTTATATTATATTCATTTTCCACCGCTCCTTCAGACATACCCTTCCTATATAGCTTAAGAATCTTTCCCTCGTTCCATTCATATATTTCAGCTGTTCTTCCTTGTGCAATAAGTTTATTTATCATAATATTACTTCCTTCTGTATATTTATTTTATATTTAGTTTATTAAGGTTCCATACCATATAAATATTGTTTACCTCAATCCTCTATAATACAATGGTAGCATATATTTCCTATTACTTTAATAGCAGTTTATGAATTTTTGAAACTTTTTACTCATTATAAATATCTAACCTATGCAAAACAAAATGCTGCAGCATTTGAAAGAAGGTAAAGTATGGATATACAAGATTTAGTGAAAAAATGCAAAAAGGGTGATATATCATCTTTCATGGAGCTTCTAAAAGAAAAGCAGGAGTTGTTTTATAAGATTGCCTTCACTTATACAAAAAATTCTTATGACGCTGAAGACTGCATTTCTGAGGCTGCAATTAAAGGCTTTGAAAAGCTTGCTCAGTTAAGACAAGAGGATAAATTTTATAACTGGTTCACTTCTATACTTATAAACATATGCAGAAATAAGTATAGAGAAAAAGAAAAACTTTCCTCTGAGGAAGAACTTCAAAATATAGTTGACAGCTTTTCCTACAATTCTATTGAAGATAATCTTATTGTTGAAAATTTGCTTAATACTCTAAAGCAGGATGAGCGGGAGCTTTTAGTGCTTAGATATTTGAAGGATTATTCCTTGAAAGAAATTGCTTCTATTATGGACATACCTCTTAATACTGTGAAAACTAAAATATATAGAAGTCTTAATTTTTTAAGGCTTAAGAATGGGAGGCTGCACAATGAATGTTAATGATACGAGGGTTCCTGAGAATTTAATGTTAAATGTTGAAAATAAACTAAGAAACCATGTTCAAAGAAAGAAGAGGAAAAAGAGCTTATATGCTGCTTCCATAGCTTTAGTTCTAGCTTTAGGCGTACCTGCTTCAACCCTAGCTTATAATAACTATATTAAAAGTATACCTTATAAGCAGGAAGTAGACTTGGCAAGGCAAAACAATATGACAACAAAACTTAACACCTCCTTTAAATATAAGGATGTGGAATTTAAGTTTAAAGAAATAGTTGCAGATGAAACAGGAATGGTTGTTTTATATGACGTGTCTGACCCTAAATACACAATAGGAAAGATAACCATGGCAGATGCAGAAGGAAAAACATTTCCTGAATGGGGCCTTCTTATACCAAATAATGATGAAAAGAATAAGGAAAAAGCTTTTTACACCGCTGTTAGGGGTGATAGCTTAACCTATATAAAGAATAATTCAATAACCATTAAAATAAATCAGCTTAACAGTCTATCTTCCAGTAAAAGCATAGACGTAGACTGGTCAATTAAAGTACAGGTTCCAGTTCAACAAGTCAAAACTATTTCAATAAATAAAGAATTCAAGCTTGATATCGGAACTATAAAGTTTAATTCTTTGAAACTTGGTGCACTAAAAACACTTATTAACTTCGATTTTGTACCCTCTGATAAAGGTATTCATTCTTTCAGCCCAATTTTTTCCTTTAGGGTTGACAATGAATACTTAGACAGTATAAATGACCATACTGATGGAGCTAATTTTGATGACAACAGTATAGAATTAAAGTCTGTTTATTATTCAAATCCCAAGGAAATAGGCATTCGTCTTCTTGGAGGCTATGTCTACTATAACAATAATAATAAAAAAGAATACCTTATCGATAAAGATAAGCTTCCTATGGAATTTAAATTTGATGGTGAAAATATAAGAGTAACTTCTATGGAGGAGGATAAGGATTCTATAAAATACACCTTTGAATTCGATAAATACAACAGGAAATATTCATATATACTGCCTGAGCTCACTGGCAAGTCATTAGATGTTTCAGTAATAGATGATGAGAAGGTACAATTTATAGACCAAACCAAGAGAGATCAACTGTACAATAGTCTAGTTAATAAAGTTCCTATCTTTGAAAAAATCTATGATGGTGCCCAGCTTCAAAAAGCAGCAACAAAGCTTGAAGTTAAGGTTCCAAAGGATGCTGCACAAAAATTCAATATTACTACCGCCTCAAAGAGCTTTTTAGTTGACCTGGATGAAATTGTAGTTAAGCCGTAAATAGAGATTGCCACCCACTTGCCCTGTGGGTGGCAATTTCTATTTTACATACAACAAGCTCATCACTGAGAAAAAGTGGCATACGCTTCCGCCTATGACAAACAGATGCCAAATTCCATGATTGAACTTTATTTTGTCTATTGAATAAAACAGAGCTCCCACTGTATAAAGTATTCCGCCACTTACTAAAAAAACAAAGCCGCTAAAGGTCATTGTTAAGTATAACTTCTTTATTGCTATAACTATAAGCCAGCCCATTACAACATACAGCACTGTGGACAAAATATCCTTCTTTCCTGTGAAGAAAGCCTTTAATACTATTCCTACAATTGTGCTTCCCCAAACTATACCGAAGATTATCCAGCCTAAAGTTCCTCTAAGTACAGTCAGACAGAAGGGTGTATAGGTTCCTGCTATTAATAGAAATATGGACATGTGATCGAACTTTCTAAAAAGCCTTTTAGCTTTTTTATTAGTGAGACTGTGGTATAAGGTAGATTCTAAATAAAGAATTACTAAGGTTGCTCCAAAAATAGAAAAGCTTACTACATGCCATACAGTTCCCTTTATTGCTGAAAATACTATGAGTAATACTAAGGCAGCAATTGCAAGAGCAGTTCCTATGCCATGTGTTATTGCATTTGCAATTTCTTCCCCTTTAGTGTAAAAATTATCTTCCATATGAACTCCTTTCAGAGAAATACCGCATGTCGCATACTGACATAGCCTTTTAACTTGTTCATTTCTCTATTTGTACTATGCAGCCTGTGGTTTCCTCTATATATTAATATCTAATCGCTCTACGAGCTCCTTAATATCTCCAATAGCATTTTCATCCCATTTTTCAGTTCCGTCAAGTTGATTGTGTCTTAGTATAACCAACCCCTGCATGCCAAGCTTTCTTGCAGCTTCAACATTAACTATATTATCATCAATAAACAAAGCTTCTTCTGGCTTAACACCTAATTCCTTTAAGGCAGTTGTATACATAAGCTCATGAGGCTTTAAAACACCAAGTACAGAAGACATAATAAATGTAGAAAAGTATTGCCTCAGATCAGCATTTCTAAAAACACGCTCCAGTGAAGGCCAGGTATCAGAAATCACACCTAGTTTATACTGCTTAGCCAGTTTAGGTATATATTCAAATACATCCTCATAAAATACAAATTTTTCATCGTTAAGAACCGTATCTTTTGCTATTTGAGCTACGCTTTCTCTGCTAATTCCTAACTCTGTTAGTTCACCTGCAAGAATATTGTAAAACTCTATAAACTTCTCAAATTCCTCTTCTTCAGTAAGTATGAAAGGATAACTTTCTAAGTATCTCATTGCCTTATGAAAAGCTCCTTCTACAAGCTTTATATCTAATGCTGAAAATTTATTTTTATCCACATATTTAAAAAAGTTAGGCGGCATAAACCAATGACCTGTTCTTGGATAATTTAACACACGGCCAGAATCAAATAAGATTGCCTTAATCCTTTTAGCATCCATTGCCACAGTTCCCCCTACTGAAAATATTTTATTAATAGCTATTATAGCATAGTCCATAGCATAAAATGTTGAAAAAATCCGCCAATTCAGGCGGATGCTACAGTTGTTTTTAGTGCTTTCATGAATTAAGCATATTATAATGGCATACCTTTGTTTTTCCTTCCTTGAAGTCCCATAGGTGAAGGCTTGAGCCATTGCATTTATTCCATTGTCTGCAGCTTTTACAGCCCCCTGTTCTCATCCATTTTCTGTTTCTCATATTTTCGTATCTTGTTTCCCAAGCTTCAGAAAAGGATATTTCATCAACATGTCCCTGTACCCACTCTCTGGCCAAAGAGGGACATGCACTATAGGAACCATCGGCTAAAAGGCTTCCAACATTAACACCTGCTCCACAGAAAAAGAACTCATCCCTGACCTCCTTCTCTAAGTCACAGCCCAAGTAGCCTTCTTCGGAATAACTTATGTGCATACCTGGCTTATTATTTCTCTTTTCCTTAATAAAAGTAAAAAGCTCAAGTAATAAATTCTTATTAAGTATCAAGTCTTTGTTAATTTCAGCTCTTCCCTTTGGAAAAATGGTGAAAAGCCTCCACCCTTGAACTCCTATATCCTTTAAAATTTTATACATATCCTCTAGCTGATTTATATTTTCAGCATTTACACAGGTTATCGCCTCAACAACATTAAACTTTCCTGACTTTAAAAACAGCTTTAAAGCATTAATCGCCCTTTCATAAGACAGCTCGCTGTTTCTCATCCGAT
>CAZMQY010000228.1:0-6254 GCA_964568335.1 uncultured Clostridium sp. | reverse complement strand
ACGGGAATACAAAAAAATCCTATATGGGTCCCATAGCGGATATAAAAGTTGGAGATGAAATTGACCTCCAATATGTTGATCCTTATAATGAGGAATCAAGAAAAGGCGAGTTTAGCAAGGATAAAACTAAAAAAGCCAAGGTCATGGCTATAGTAGAAAACGAGCCTTTTAACTATAGAGGCAATCAAAGTGGAATAAAAATGATATCCACTGCTGAAGTTTTGGAAGCTTTAACAGGGGTAAAAGATATTAAGCCGGTAAACCTGAATATTAAAATTAAGGATATAAAGAGCGAGGAAACAGCAAAAACTGAAATAGAAAATGTGATAAAGACAAACCCATCTTTGACTATAATAAATAAGATAGACAACAATAGGAGGGATAAAGCCTCCATGCTCATGGTTCAAATTTTAATATACGGCTTTGTTATAGTTGTATCCTTAATTGGAAGTGTTAATATTATTAATACGCTGACAACAAATATCATATTAAGAAAAAGAGAGTTTGCTGCGTTAAAATCCATAGGTTTAACTCAAAAGGGCTTAAGAAAAATGATTACCCTTGAAGGGCTGTTATATGGTATTATAGGAAGCTTATATGGCTCAATCATAGGCTGCGGTCTATCCTTCCTTATGTACCAGGGCTTAGGCGGGGTAAGGGAGTTCCCTTGGACCATCCCTTGGACTGCTATGGCTATTGCTGGTGCAGCTTCAATTGTTATAGGGTATCTTTCAGTGCTAGCGCCGCTTTCAAGGATTAAAAAAGAAAATTTAATTGAAACTATTAGGGAAGAGTAGAATTAAGATTTATTTAAGAAAATATTTAATTTATTATAATATTACTGTGATAGACTTATCTTATGAAGCTATGAGATAGGTCTATTTTCTGTAAGTCAACAAATGGGGTGTAAGAAAGATTGAGCTGCTAAGCTTTAGCGCTGAAAGGAGGTTGAAGCCCTAAATGGGCTTCAACGGGTAACCTGCGAATGGTAATGAGCGAGTTAGGTTACCCAGTGTGACCACTGAAAGGAGAAAAAATGAAAAAAACTATACATATATTAGAAAGTATGTGTATTTGCTTGATATTGGTGTTTTTTTCAAGAGAAATGGTTAATAGTGAGGTTAGCAAGAGAAAAATAATTTTGATGAATTTGGAATTTTGATTTAATATTAAGTTAGCTTTAATTTTTATGAGGTGTAAAAAATGAATAAACTAGGGACAAAGGTTTTAAAGGTAATAAGTGCAATATCAGTTGTTTCAATGTGTATATTAATAGGCTTAAACTTGCTTATTTTTAAAATGGAATTTTCCAAATTGCAGATTGATGCTAAAAACTCCGTTATTGAAGCTGCTAAAATAATTGATGGGGATAAACTGGAGAAGGTTATTAGCAGCAAATCAATGGATATTCCTGAGTATAAAGAAATACAAGAGGCTATGATAAGGTTTAAGAATGATAAAGATATAAAATATATCTATACCATGGCTAAGGGAACAGATAATAGTACGTTTTTTATAGTTGATGGAGCTTTGACTAACCCAAATGGGCTAGGAGAAAAATACAATTTAGAAAAAGAAATGCAAAGTGCACTTGATGGACAAGCAGCATACACTAAAAAACCTATTACTGATGATAATGGGACATTTATATCAGCATATGCGCCTATAAAAAATTCATCTGGAAAAATAATCGCATTTGTTGGTGCTGACAAAGATGTAGCAACATTTGTTGGTATTAGGCATTTGCTTTTAATATCTATAGCGGTAGCTTCAGTAGTTATTATAATTCTTTCTATATTAAGCAGTGCCGTATTCTCTAAAAGGATAACTTCAAATGTTGAAAAGATTAGGGAATCACTAAAAAGAATGGCTGCTGGTGACTTGAAAATCAGCTTAAACATAAAAAGCAGGGATGAATTTGAAAGCATTGCTGAAGCCATAAATGATTTTAGAGTTAATTTCTCTGATTCCATGAGACTTATAAAAGATGAGGCTAGTAATGTGGGAGAGCATTCTGAGAAATTAACAGCTATAGCTGAAGAAATGACTGCCGCCTCTGAGGTTTGTGCTGATTCTGTACAGGGGATAGCCAATAGTGCCACTTATCAGACGGAAGAGTTTGATAGCATAAGTAATACACTAATTGGTTTTAGCAGTAAAATTGATAGTGTAGCGAAGATAATTGATAATGTTAATGATAAAATGAGCATAATTGGTTCTAAAACTAAAACAAGCAATGAAGATCTTGAAGTTTTACAAAATGTACTAGGGGATATCAGCCTGTCTTTTAATAATGTAAGTGAGAAAATAAAAAATTTTGGAAGGCAGCTATCTAAAATCAATGAAATTACAGGCTTAATAAATGTTGTTGCAGACCAAACTAATCTTATTGCTTTAAATGCTTCCATAGAAGCGGCTCGTGCAGGAGAAGCGGGAAGAGGCTTCACTGTGGTGGCAGAGGAGATTAGAAAATTAGCAGAGCAGTCTAAGGTTTCATCCTCAAACATCAATAATTTAATTCAAAATATTTCGGGGGAAAGTAATTTAATAATTGGCATCTCTGAAAAAATGAATAGTACACTAAATGAGGAAGTGGAAATTATTAATAAATCCCTCAGCTCATTTAGGGATATAATAAGCAATATAGAAGAGGTTTGCCCTCAAATAGAACTTATTGCTCATAATGTTAATACTATAGAGGTGGAAAAAGAAAGCATAGTAAGGCTTATCAATGATGCTGCTCAGAATGCAGAAGAGATTTCAGCATCAGCACAGCAGATTTCAGCATCTGCTCAAGAATCCAGCGCTTCTTCACAGGAGGTAGCACAAGCAGCACAGAGCCTGAATGCTAATTCTCAGCTTATGATTGACTCAATAAGTCAGTTTAAAATTTAAGCATTAAATGGACGGGATAAAGCTATGAACAAATTATTATTAGTTGAAGATGATCAGTCTTTAGCTCTTGGAATAGAATTTTCATTAAAAGATGAAGGTTATGAGGTTTTGACAGCCGCAAGCCTTGAAGAAGGCAAGAGCCTTTTTGAGTCTGATGAATTTAGCTTGATTATATTGGATGTTAATCTTCCTGATGGCAATGGCTATGATTTGTGCAAGCATATTAGAGCTAAAAGCAATGTGCCAATAATATTTTTGACTGCCTTAGATGATGAGGTAAATATAGTATTAGGTCTTGAAATAGGCGGAGACGATTATATAACAAAGCCCTTTAGAGTTAGAGAGCTATTATCAAGAGTAAAAGCCTTAATTAGAAGAAGCTCTGGCAGCACATCAGCAGGGTCTGTAATAAAAAGTGGTGCTATGGAGGTAGACACAGCTACTGCCTTAGTTAAGAAAAATAATATGCAAATTACTTTAACAGCACAGGAATACAAGCTTTTATTGATATTTATGAAGAAGCCGCAGCTTTTAATGAAGCGTGATGAGATATTAGGAGAGTTGACGGAAGACGCAGAGGCTTTCTTTGATGAAAACACTCTTTCAGTTTATATTAAGAGAATAAGAGAAAAAATTGAGGATAATCCTAAGGAGCCGGAATATATTGTGACACAAAGAGGTCTGGGCTATAAATGGAATAAGGATGTGTATAGATAGCTATGAAAAAATATTTTTTAAATCCTGAGCTTAAAATAAGCTCAGGTATTCTTTTATGCTTAATGAGTTTCTTCTTAATAGTTACAGCCTTAGTCTTAAGAATTCATCATGGCAATCTAAAGGAGGACTATACAAAAAGTTTGGGAGCTGTTGCAGCAAGGATAATTGAGAAAAATCCTAATTTAGAAAAAGAAATCATACCCCTTATTACAAAAGAGGTATCTGTGGAGGAAGCACAAAAAGGGAAAGAGCTTTTAGGCAAATATGGCTTAAGTAAGGATTTAGAAAGCGAACTATTTCCCTATATAAATAAAACTGCCAAAAGAAATGATTATTCTATTATTTTAATTTATGTGCTTATGGCTTTAGTGTTTTTCGTACTTAATTATTTTCAGTATGTCTTTTTCTATAGCAGAATAAGAAAACTAACGCTGGGAGCAAGACGAGTTGTTGAAGGCGAATATGATATAAGCATCAGCGAGAATAAGGAAGGAGATTTGTCTAAGCTGGCGGTTTCCTTTAATTCCATGAAGGAAGTTATAAGAAATAATTTAAGCCAGCTTAAAAAAGAAAAACAGTTTTTAGTAGACTTATTGTCTGACATTTCTCACCAGCTGAAAACACCTCTGTCCTCAATGGTGGTATATAATGACATAATGCTAAATAAGGAGTTATCTATAGAACAGAGCAGGACTTTTTTATTAAACAATCAAGCACAGCTAAATAGAATGCGAAATCTAATTCAAAGTATGCTGAAGCTGGCTAAGCTTGATGCTAAGGCAATAGAACTTGTTAAGGAAAAGCAAAGCTTAAATGATACAATGCAGGAGGCTATTGTTTCACTTGAGAGTAAAGCTTTAGAGGGCAAGGTTAAAATTAACTTTAAGGAAAAAGAGGACATAATTTTTCAGCATGACAGGCTTTGGCTCGAGGAAGCCTTTATTAATATTATTAAAAATGGGATAGAACATACACCTCCACAGGGACAGGTTACTATAGAATTAATGGAAAATCCTGTGTACAGAAGAGTAATAATTGAGGATACGGGAGAAGGTATAAGAGAAGAGGACCTGCCTAATATATTTAGAAGGTTTTATAAGGCAAAGACTTCAAGAAAAAGCGATTCTGTTGGAATCGGCTTGGCACTTGCAAAGTCTATAGTTGAATCTCATAATGGAATTATTGAGGTAAAAAGTAAGCCTAAAGAAGGCACAAGGTTTATTGTAACTTTTCTTAAGTATTAGAAAGATGAAGAAGGAAAGCATGCCTGCAAATGGTTAAATGGTTATATGGCTGGCATTGCCGCGCTGGTAGAACCTCATCTGGATTATTATTTAATGAATGAGCCTGGAATGAAAAATGAGCTGCGCCAGCCTATGATGCTGCTTATAGCAGCACGCAAAAAATAGCAAGGTAAAAAAATGCACAGTTAGGGTGATAACATTTCTTTAACTGTGCACTTTCTTATTTCGTAGAAAACATATGTTTTTTATTACTAATGGCGAAAATTATTAGCAAATTGCTTCATAACTGCCTGTACTTCATCTACCTTCTCTGGTTTTAACAAGGCAACTATCTTAGGAACAAACTGTTCGATATCATCATGTGTGAAGTTTCCTTCTGCCTGTTTCTTAAAATTGCCTTCAAGCAATAACTTTGCTTCCTCAACCTTATCTTCTTTTACTCTTTCCAAAATATAATTTAAAAATTGTTCTTGCCCTTGATTCATTATTAAGCCTCCTAAATTTTATATGGCATAAATTGTATCAAAAAGTTACTATGTTGTAAACAAGATTGTAAAACCCCTAAAGAGATTTTGTATCAGGATGTTTCAAGTGTTTTTAATGAGCTGCTGGAAGGAGTAAAGAGAATATTAAACTGCAAGTTGACATGACCATAGGCTATTAATATAATTGTTATTGAATACAGTAAATTTAATTTTAAGAAAGGGCAAGGTATTGGCAGAAATGAGAATGTAATTCACTTATGTTTTTAAAATGAAAGTTAAATAAGGTCTTAACATGGGCTTTATTGTTGTGCACTTTATTTTAATTTTGTGAGTGGATAGTGTTTTTGTAGCTGTTGATAGTTTGCAAGCTTAATGTATTTTAATCTTAATTAGCTGTTTAAATCTTGAAATGCATTTATAAGACGATTATTTGTGCATGGCTTAAGATTTTAATTATGATGCATTAAGATTTATAATATAGTAGTACACTATCCTCTCCAAGCTGCAAGGAGGGGATTTTTTTATGTTATTAATTGAGTGTCAAAATATTAAAAAATATTTTGGAGATAGACTTATAATAGATGTAGAGAATTTAAAGGTTTATTCTGAGGATAGAATAGGTGTGGTAGGAGTAAATGGCGCAGGCAAAACTACCTTGATTAATATATTAAGTCAAAGACTTGAGCCAGATGAAGGTTTAGTTAAGCTGAATGGAAAATATTCATATATATCACAGCTAGAGGAGCCTGAAAACAGAAACATTAACAAGGAAATGGCTTTAAAATTCGGTGTTTCAAGCACTTGGAATGATAACATGAGTGGAGGAGAGAAGACAAGATTTAAGCTTGCTGAGGGCTTAAATAATAGCAGTATGCTTATATTTGCAGATGAGCCTACAAGCAATGTAGATATA
>CAZMQY010000227.1:0-6270 GCA_964568335.1 uncultured Clostridium sp. | reverse complement strand
GGGTTTGAGGAGGAGTTCCCGCTGCTCTCCCATCAAGTATTCTAGAATAGTTTTCTATTCCGCTGCAGTAGCCAACCTCTCTTATCATCTCTATGTCAAAGTTAGTTCTCTGTTTTAATCTTTGAGCCTCTAAAAGCTTATCCTGTGCAGTAAGCTCCCTCAGTCTTTCCTCCAGTTCAGCCTCAATCTGCTTAATAGCTATTTCAAGCTTTTCATAGGAGGTAGCAAAGTGGGAAGCTGGAAATATGGATATATGGTTTCTAGTGCCTACTATTTCACCAGTAAGTACATCAAATTCTCTTATTCTATCTATCTCATCACCAAAAAACTCTATTCTAACAGCCTTGTCTGTAGAGCCTGCTGGATATATGTCTAAAACGTCTCCTCTTACTCTGAAGGTGCCTCTTACAAAGTTTATTTCGTTTCTCTCATATTGGATTTCTATAAGCTTTTTAATTACCTCATCCCTGTCCTTCTCCATTCCCTCTCTCAAGGATATTGTAAGATTTTTATATTCTTCAGGATTACCCAAGCCGTAAATACAGGATACAGAAGCAACTATTATAACGTCTCTTCTCTCAAAAAGTGCCGCTGTTGCGGAGTGTCTAAGCTTATCTATCTCATCATTTATAGAAGCATCCTTTTCTATGAAGGTATCTGTCTGAGGAACATAGGCTTCAGGCTGATAGTAATCATAGTAGGAAACAAAATACTCAACACAGCTATCAGGGAAGAACTCCCTAAACTCTGAGCAGAGCTGAGCTGCAAGGGTCTTATTATGTGCCAAAACCAAGGTAGGCTTTTGCGTTCTCTCTATTATGTTCGCCATGGTGAATGTTTTTCCAGATCCTGTTACTCCTAAAAGAATCTGCCCCTTCTCACCCCTGTTTATTCCGTTAACCAAGCTATCTATAGCCTGTGGCTGATCACCTGTAGGCTTAAATTTTGAACTTATTTTAAATTCACCCATTATTCTACCTCCCTTGTTCCCGATATGAACACTTGTTCGATAATTATTATTTTATACTTTATAGCAATGACTGTCAATAATTCTAATACAAGAAGTTTATTAATTCTATAGTGGATTTGTGGCAGAAAAAAATTAACAATTAATAATTAACAATTAACAATTAAGGAAAGCTTTGTCTAACAAAACTTAAATTTAAAAATCCCTCGGGGATTTTCTTACCTCAATTGTTAATTGTACATTATTAATTGTTAATTCTCTTCATCTTCGTCTTTTTTTAGCTTATCAAAAACCTCTTTAAATCTATTCTCGTCAAACTTCATAACCTTATCGTCTCCTGGTACGGTTCTCGGCACAAGAACTATACCTAACCTTTTTTCGGAGCTTAATTTATTGTAGCTTACTTCCTGCAGCTTATCCAGTCCTCTTCTAAGCTTAAAGCTAATATAATTGAGCCCTTCCTTTGCAGCAGTAAGTATGTCCTGCTCATTGTCAATTTTCCTATTGTTAACTTCTAAAAGCATATCTCCGCTTCTTATTCCCATTTCAAAGGCTGGCGAATCTGGTGCAACCTCCAGCACCATAATGCCTTCCTCAGTACTGATATACTTGGGCTTTCCATTTACCTCCATGTATCTTTGAAGGTTTAGCATCAACTCATGAGCCAGCGGAGCAAATACTACAACGAACAGTTGATATATATAACCTAGCGGCGCTAACAGCGACGCTGAAAATAGCGCAACAGCATATAAAATAAGTCCAATGCCAGAGGATAATACTTTTTGTCTTTTGTAAAGGTCACAGTACTATAGCCAATTATTCCATAATAAGCAAACAATGATACTGCTGCATCCTTTGCCATTCGGGTAATTGGGGAGCTTTTTAAAAGCGGCCACCAATTAGGCGTTGCTACATTGTGTGTTAATTCGAGGCTACTGGCACTGCCCACTATAAAAAACAGTGCAATAGGAAGCACCCAATTCCGTCTTAGGGCAAAGCCTCCAATTATCTTTTCATCTCTATTAGTAAATACAGGTATGGCTCCTCTTTTACCATCTATAATTACCAGCAAGCCTTCTATTAAATGCAGCACTGCAACTACAGCCATAAGCCCGCCTATATCTATCCTAAGCACATTAACATCAGCTAAATTAAGGACTCTTCCAAAAATATTCAGCCTAACCCCAGCATAAACTTTGGATATAAGCTCTAGAAACAAGCTTATAAAGCCAAGCACCGCTCCGGAATAAGCAAAGCAGATAAACTTTGGTTTCCAAAGCATGAAGAAAATTGAGATTAAAAATATCAGATATATAGCAGAGTTTTCATCGAAGGCGATTCCTAAAAATGAAATTATTATACTTCCTAAAACTCCTGCAAAAATACCTATAACAATTTGCGATATTGTAAGCTCAAAGGCAGAATTAAGACTATCTCCTATTATCATCTTCTGCATTACCGTTGTTTTTTTATTCTGCCTATATAATATAACAGCTAGAATTACCAGCACTAGTGCCATATCAAAGTTTGTCAGAGTATTCTCCTCTAAATAAATTATTTAAGCTTCTCTTTCATTATCTCCAATGCTTTGCTAAATTGCGGATCAGTAGCTCTAGAATAAGGCTGTTTCAAAAGCTCCTCTGGGTATTTTACAACAACATCCGGCTGAATACCTGTCTTATGTATATTTTCACCGTTTGGAGTATAGTACTTGGATATTGTAACCTTAAGAGCAGTACCTTCTTCTGTAGGAATCAAAGTTTGAACAACTCCCTTTCCAAAGGTCTTTTCTCCAACTAAGGTTCCAAGCTTGTAGTCTCTTACCACGCCAGATACTATTTCAGAGGCGCTTGCAGTAAGTCCGTCAGTTAAAACTACTAAAGGCATGCCTATTGCTATTCCGCCCTTTGATTTATATTTGTTTTCCTTCTTATACTTATCAATAGTAGATACTAATACCTTATCCTTTGGAACAAAGTTTGAAACCACATCTACACAAGTAGTCAAAAGCCCTCCCGGATTCTGTCTTAAATCAAGAATAAGCCCCTTTGCTCCTTTTCCTTGAAGCTCCTTAAGCTTTTTAGTAAAGTTCTTTCCTGTGTTTTCATCAAACATTGAAAGCTTAATGTAAGCTATGTTCCCACCGGGCAGCATTTCTCCGCTAACGGTTTCTAGGGTTATCTTTGCTCTTTTAACTGTATATGTATGGGCTTCCTTTCCGTTTCTTAATACAGTTATTGCTACCTCTGTTCCTTCCTTGCCCTTCATCATGGAAACAGCCTTTTCATATTCCTTTCCTGATACGTCTGTTCCGTTAACCTTCTCAATGATGTCTCCTGGAAGCACTCCTGCTTTTTTGGCCGGCGAATCTTCAAAGGTACTGAGCACTATTATCTTATCTTCCTTAACCTCTATTTGAATTCCCACACCGGAGTAGGCACCCTCGGTTTGAGTATTGAAGGCTTCATATTCCTTTTGATTCATAAAGGTTGTGTACGGGTCGTTAAGCGCCGAAGTCATACCCTTAATAGCTCCTTCTACAAGAGCATCCTCATCAATTTGTCCGTCATAATATTTATCTATAAGGCTTCTTACCTCAAACATCTTTTGAAATTTTGAAATCTGTGCTGATGATTGCTGAGCTCCTATGGTCTTTCCGTTAGGCAGAACAAGGGAAACTCTCTTTGCGCCGTAGTAGGTTAATGCATTAGTAGCCAGCACAATTGCAACAGTAATCCCTATCCATTTCTTTTTAGTAGTCAATCCAATCCCTCCTTTTAACTGTCATGCTATGTAAATTTGTCTTATCTATATATTTATATAAATACTACATAATTATAACACTATAAAAAATATATTTGCAAAAATATTTTTTAATGAACAATTAACAATGAACAATTAACAATTGAAGGAAGAAAATCCCCTTGGGAATTTGCAGATTTATGTCACTTCGCTCATTCTTCATTGTTAATTGAAAATAAAGAAATCCTAGGCATTTTCTTCCGCCTAGGATTTCTTTATTTTACATAGTATGGGTTTGGATCTATAGTTTCTCCATTTGCTTTTCTTATTTCAAAATGAAGGTGAGGACCACTAGACAGACCTGTGTTTCCGGAATAGGCTATAAGTTGTCCACCTTTAACCTTCTGGCCTACATTTCCAACCAAGGAAGAGTTGTGAGCATAGACGCTTGTTAGACTTCCATGGTCCACCATAATTACATTGCCATAGCCTGACATCCAGCCTGAATAAATAACTTCTCCATCAGCTAAGGAATAAAGCGGAGTGCCGCTCCATACTCCTATATCGATTCCAGCATGAAATCTCTTATAACCAAGCACTGGGTGCACTCTCCAGCCATAAGGAGAGGTTATGTAGGTTGGTTTTCCTGTTACACAATAAAGCTTTCCAATACTGGAATTGGTTCCGCTATTGGAACTGCCTCCCTGTTGATTCTTTTTTTCTTCTTCTTTTTTCTTTTGTATTTGCTTTACCATAGCAGCAATAGCTGCTGACTGATTTTCTTCTTCCTTAATTGCCCTTTCGTAAGCAGCCTTATCTTTCTCAAGAGTTGCCATCAAGCTCTTTTTCTCACTAGAGGTGCTTTGAAACTCCTTTAGCTTGGCATCTGCCTGCTGCTTTAGAGCATTAGTATCCTGCTTTTTCCTCTCAATATCAGCCTTCTTCACTTCCATAGACTTCTTATTAGTTTCAATACTATTTATAAGTTTTTTATCATGCTCCATAACCTTTATTATAGAGTCTACTCTTCCTAAAAAATCTGAAAAGCTGTTAGAATTTAAAAGCAAGTCTAAATAGCCCTGATTTCCGTTAATATATATAGCCCTCATTCTCTTTTTAAAAAGCTCTTCCTGCTCCTTTAGGCTTGTCTCATTCTGAGCAATCTGCTTTTCAAGCTCACTTACCTGAGAGCCTAAATCAGAAATTGTGCCATTTAGTTGAGTTAGTGAAGCAGAGGAGGTTTTCATTTTATCCTCTAAATCACTTAAGGTCTTTTCAACAGACTTCTTCTCTTTATTAATGCTTTCAAGTTCTTCTTTTTTATCCTTTATAGATTCTTGCACATTATCAAGCTTTTTCTGCGCATCCGTCAGCTCATCTGCTCTTACACTATATACACCAGCAATGGTTAAAGTAAAAGCTAAAACTATGCTTATACCTTTTTTCACTTAAATCCCCCCAGAAAACACAAACTACTAAACTGATAAGAATTTTCTTATAGCCAAGATACTTCCAAGCACTCCGATGAAAATTCCGCCTAATAAAAACTGTCCTACTATAGTGCTAATTACATAAGAAGGACTTACTAAATGCATTATCATAATCTGAGTGCCCATTTTTTCAAAAATAAAACTATATCCAAAATATAAAAGCACATCTGCTATAACAGCACCAAGAACTCCTATAAAAGCACCTTCAAGAATAAATGGCCATCTTATAAACCAATCTGTAGCTCCTATATATTTCATAATTCCTATTTCTCTTCTTCTAGCATATACGGTAAGTTTTATGGTATTTCCTATTAGAAATAAAGAAACTCCTATCAAAATAACAAAAATAGCAATTCCTATCCATTTAACTACATTAGTGATTGCCATAATCTTGTCAACAAATTCTCTGGCATCCTTTATGGCGTAAATCCCTGGCATACCTTTTACATTTTGAACAACCGTAGAAACTATTTCCGGCTTCTCTACCTTTACAATATAGGAGGTTGGCATTGGATTTTCTTTATCTAATCCATCAAGCAGAGATACATAATCGTCTCCAAACCACTCCTTCATGTTTTTCAAAGCATCGTCCTTAGTTTCAAAAACCACATCTACTACACCGGCTGTATTCTTTATAGCCTTTTCAATATCCTTTTGTTCATTAACCTTTATATTATCATTTAAAACAACTTTTACTTCTACCTTTGATTCAACTTCCTTCATTAACTGTTGAACATTTAATATAGTGAGCATAAATAACCCAAGTATGAAAAGCGTTGCTGCTACTGTTGCTATAGATGCTCCGCTTATTGTCCTGTTTCTTTTAAAGCTTTGTGCAGCATCTCCTAAGAAATGTCTAAAGGTATTAATCTTCATATCCGTACTGCCCCCTTTGCTCATCTCTAGCTATCGTGCCTTTCTCAACAGCAATAACTCTCTTTTTCATAATATCAACTATATCCTTAGCATGGGTAGCCATAAGTATAGTAGTACCAGCACGGTTTATATCATTTAATATTTCCATAATATCCTGAGCAGTGTCCGGATCCAGATTACCAGTAGGCTCGTCCG
>CAZMQY010000226.1:0-6270 GCA_964568335.1 uncultured Clostridium sp. | reverse complement strand
ATAAAGGAGATTTTAAGGCCGCTAATATTTTCTGTGCAGTAAATTCAGAGAACGAAATTTTGGGTGCGGCGGATTTAGAACCTCATATATCATGGACTCCTATAGATAAGGGTTGTAAAGATCTGGATTATATTTATAGATTAGGTGTAAATATAAGAATAAATCCAGCATATATAGCTGATAAGAATTTGTCTTCTTCCTTGATGGATACCTTGTTAACTAGGGCTAAGGAAATAAAGAGGGAGTACCCAGGAAAGAAGATAAGAGTAATAAAGTATATTTCTACTGATAATAACGAGGAAATGGACTTTTTTATTTCAAAAGGATTTGTTGCTTATAGAAATTCCCTAGTAATGAAACGAGACTTAACAGAAGCAATAAAGCCATGTCCCTGCAGCTCTGATTTCAGGATTGTGAATTGGAAGATGAACACAGAAGAAGAGTTAAAATGCCATGTGGAAGCTGATGCAAAATGTAATAATGGAGCTGCCTGGAACATTGACACAGTGAGATGGATGAGGTATGCGCCGGAATGGGCCACCTTTGCTGCTTTCTCAGGAGATGAGTTTTTGGGAGGTGTGATGACTTTTTCAATAGAAGAAGAGAGAAGCGCCACTGAAAACATATTTGTTCTGCCTGAGTGGAGAAGAAAGGGTGTTGCAAAAGCTTTCATCACAGAAGCCTTAAAGTACCTTAAAGAAAAGGGAAAAACCATGGCAACTCTCTGTACTGATGGCGACAATAAACCAGCTATAAATTTGTACAAGTCTTTAGGTTATAGAATGTATTCTGTCAGTATTGAATTTGGGTATGATGTATAGAGTTTTCACAGTGAACCATACCATAAGTAACGTAGACTTTCTTTGGAGCTATTTTGACTGAGAGGGGCGTCAACCTCTTATTTACACACTTTACAAATTATTGGTTATGTGATATTATACCAATAACGTTATATATTGTTATAAGCTATGATGGAGACAGTAAATAATTTTTGAAAGACAAAGCGAGTCGGGGATAGTGAAAGCCTGATACGATTAGAAAATTATCGAATATCCCTCCAGAGGTTTAGACCGAAACGCTAGGAGTAGGTTCTGACGGGTTCCACCGTTATATGGGGCGCATATGTTGGTATGTCGTATCAGGTGGTATAGAAGAAGTATAGACTTTTGTCCTGTTATAGGGGCGAAGGTCTTTTTGTTTTATATCCTCTTTAACACCAAGACATTCCAATGTAATTTTGGAAGGTGGTGATTGGCATGAGTGAAGGAGACATTAGCAGTGATATTAAAGACATTAAAAAAGAAACTCATGAATTATTGTTAAATAGAGGAGGATAAAAATGATTGATTTTATAGAGCTTGAACATGAGGTAATGAACTTTTGGGAAGAAAATAAATGTTTTGAAAAGCTAAAGGTAAAGAATGAGGATAAAAAACCTTTTAGATTTCTGGATGGTCCTATAACTGCTAATAATCCCATGGGAATACACCATGCCTGGGGAAGGACAACAAAGGATATTTTCTTGAGATATAAAGCTATGCAAGGTTATTCCTGTCTTTATAGAAATGGCTTCGATGCACAGGGATTATGGGTAGAGGTGGAAGTTGAGAAGGAGCTCGGTTTTAAAAATAAGAAAGATATAGAACACTTTGGAATGGACAATTTCACTGATAAATGCGTTGAAAGAGTAGAAAGATTTTCTAAAGTTATAACTGAACAGTCAAAACGTCTAGGACAGTGGATGGATTGGGAAAATTCCTATTATACAAATACCGATGAAAATATAACTGGTATATGGAGCTTTCTTAAAAAGTGTCATGAAAATAAATGGATAAAACAGTCCCATCGTCCAATGCCTTGGTGCCCTAGGTGCGGAACTTCTCTTTCTGAACACGAAATGACAGGAGCTTATAAAGAGCTTGAGCATACTGCAGTGTTTTTTAAGCTCCCTTTGAAAGAAAGGCCTTGGGATATATTAGTATGGACAACTACGCCTTGGACATTATGTGCTAATGTTGCATTGGCAGTTAATCCGGAAATAGATTATTGTGTTGTTGATTATGGGGATAAAAGACCTTTGCTATTAGCTAAAAGTGCTTTGAGATTTATAAAAGAAAAAAAGACTATACTTCAGCATGTAAAGGGAAGTGAGCTTGAAGGTTTGGGTTACGAAACCTGTTTCCCCTTCTTGCCTGCCCAAAAGAAGATTAGTCACAAAATAGTATTGTGGAATATGGTTTCCTCAGAGGATGGCTCCGGAGTAGTTCATATAGCTCCAGGATGTGGAGCAGAGGATTTTGAGTTAGGACAAAAGCTTGGATTGCCTTCAATATGCCCAGTAGATGAATATGGAAACTTTTTAGAAGGGTATGATTGGCTAATAGGGCAAAATGTATCTGAAGTTTCAGAGAGTGTGTTTTCAAAATTAGAAGAGCAGGGCAAACTATTTGTGACTCACCGCCATAAGCACAGCTATCCTATATGCTGGAGATGCAAGACAGAGGTTATATTCAGGCTTGTACAGGAATGGCATATATGTACTGAAGAAATCAAACCAAAGCTTTAGGAAGCTGCAAGTACTGTGAAATGGGAGCCTGAACATGTTGGGAAGAGAATGCAGGATTGGCTTGCAAATATGGGAGATTGGAGCATTTCAAGGAAGCGTTTTTATGGATTGCCACTACCTTTTTATCCTTGTAAGAAATGCGGTAAACTTACTGTGGTAGGGTCAAAAGAGGAACTGAGAGAACTTGGAGGAAGTGAGGCTCTTAAACTGCCAGAGCTTCATAGACCATGGATAGACAATATAAAAATAAAGTGTCCCTGTTGTGGAAGTGAAGTAACAAGGATTACTGAAGTTGGCGATGTATGGCTGGATGCCGGAATAACACCTTTTTCCACTATGGGATACTTTAATGATAGAGACAAGTGGGAGAAAAATTTTCCGGCGGAATGGGTAACAGAGATGATAGAACAAGTAAGACTGTGGTTTTATTCTCTTCTATTTATGAGCGTTACTCTTACAGGGAAAGCACCTTATGAAAGAGTGCTTGCCTATAGCAGTGTTGTAGGAGAAGATGGCTCTAAGTTTTCAAAAACTGGCTTTATGATAAAATTTGATGAAGCCGCTGAGAAGATTGGTTCTGATGCTATAAGATATCTTTTTGCCGGTGCAAATGTAGCCAGTGAGGTAAGGTTTGGTTACAATTTAGGGGAGGAAGCCAGGAGAAAGCTGCTTGCTTTTTGGAATGTATATAGTTTCTTCATGACCTATGCAACTATTGAAAAACCTGAGCTTAAGAATTTTAAGCCTGATGTAAAGCTTGATATAACTGATAGATGGCTGCTTGCAAGAACTAACCGCTTTATAGAAGAGACAACAAGTGCCTTAGAAAATTATAAGACCTCAGAGGTTATAAAAGCTTTTGAAGTTTTTACTGATGATATGTCAAACTGGTATGTAAGAATAAATAGGCGCAGATTCTGGAAACAAGAACAAACTGAAAATAAGCTTGCTGCATATTGGTGCTTATATCATGCTTTGAAAGCCACTATGCAGATAATGGCTCCAATTATACCTTTTATGACTGAATATATGTGGCAGAATATGGTGAGATACTTCGAAAGTTCTTCAGAGGAATCTATACACTTAAGCAATTGGCCCCAAGGACTGCAAGTGGAAGATAGTAATATATTGAAGGAAATGGAGCTTGTAAGAAAATTAGTAGCCTTAGCTCTAAAATTACGAAATGAGAAACAACTTAAGGTTAAGCAGCCTTTGTCAACTATGTATATAAGGACAGATTATGACAATAAAGTAATAATAAATAAAATGGTGAGTATAATTAAGGACGAGCTCAATATAAAAGAAATAGTTTTTCTAGAGGATTTCAATAGCTTGAAAAAGAGATACCTTACTTTGAACTTCAAAAATGCAGGAACTGAACTTAAAGAGAATCTCAAGGAGGTAAAGAGGCTGTTAGAAGAGACTACCGGGTATGAAATGTTTGAAATGGTAAATCAGTTCCACTCAGGAGCTCAAGTAATAATACCTAAATGGGATAAACCATTGGAAAGTAAACTATTTTTAGAAAAAACCATATACAATGATGATTTTTCTGTTGGGTATGATGGAAATATAGAAATAGCACTGCTTTTAACACTCAGTGAAGATCTTATTTTAGAAGGTTTATATCGGGAGCTTTTACGTCAATGCCAGCTGCTAAGAAAAGAGGCCGGACTAAGAGTGGAACAAAAAATAGTTCTTGGTATAAAGAGTAATAGCATGAGAATTGATGAGGTAATTAAAAGATACCATAGGAGTATCTGTCAAGAAACCTTGGCTTCAGATATAGTTGAATATATAGATTTACCATTAGTTACAAAAGAAGTGAATATAGATGAAGGGTTAACTGTTTTACAAATATGTGATAACCATATATTCTAAAGGAGCCTTTGTTCCCAGCTAATAGGTAATGTTTTCAGAGGATAAATTTGTAATAAAATATGTAAAATGGCTTACCGTAATTGATACGGTAAGCCTATATTTGTATCTGTTTTCTACCCTTTTACGAACTTGTTATTAATTATTGTTGTTTTGTTTCATGATGAAGTGGAGGTGGAACTAGCCAGCCTTTATCTTTCATGATTTGTAATAAAGCTGCACCATCTTTTGCTTTTTTTGCACCCATTTGGCCAAATAATAATCCCACATCTTCTCGAATTGATTGACTCATTCCTTGACTACTTGCTACAACACCTGCTGCTATATCAGCAGCTACCATATAAGCTATTTGTGCATCTTGCAATCTTGCTCCAACTGGAATTTGTTCAAGGTCTGCTTCAGGTCGCTCTGCTGGTGTGGGTGGAACCGCGATATCGTTATTTAGTAATACTTCTTCTATTTCTTTAATTGATGGTTTGATTGATGAATCAATTACTTGTTTTAAAAATGCTTTTAACTCTTGGTCACCAGTATGATTAATATATACTTGATAACCGTCTAATGCACCTTTTGCAGCTAATAAAGAGCTCCATAGTACAAATACTTCTCCATAATGTAAAGGCTCATCTTTAGGATTTCCACTTAAAATTCCCATAATAATCTTACTTCCCTTCGTTATTAAATTCATACTACTCTCCTTCTAAATTGAATAGTCACAAAACTATTATTTATCCAATAGTAGTTTTTATACATATTTATTTTTTATAAATTATGACTTTATTTACCATGAGGTTTTCAATCTAACTACTCATAGTATTAATGTTCTTATTTTATAAAGAGGTGGTGATTTAAGTGAAAATGATATATATACCTATTCCAATATAAAAGAAATAGTTTTTCTAGGGGATTTCAGCAGCTTAAAAAAGAGATACCTTACTTCAAACTTTTAAAATGCAGGCACTGAACTTAAGGAGAATCTCAAGGATGAAAGAGACTCTTAGAAGAGACTACCGAGTATGAAATGTTTGAAATGGTAAATCAGTTCCACACAGGTACGTAATATTCTCAAAGGATAAATTTGTAATCTTCTTATATTGCTCCTTTAAGGTAAACCCGTTACTATTTTCTCAGCTTTTCTAAAATCTCTCTTCTTTTCTTTTTCGCAAGGTAGTAGCTTATATGTTTTTTTGCTGCATAGGTTTTAAGAGAAATGCCATTGTAATAAACCATGACAATAAGCTCCAGCTCGTCTTCGGGAAGCTTAGAGACAGCTTTTCTCAGCCTTTTTAAAGTGTCAGTATTTATAACTTCTTCTTCAATATCTGTGTCGTCCTTTATGCAGTCTATAAATTCTGCGTAAGCTTCACTGTTCGTAGCAAATTGAGTATTTAGGCTCAGTTCCTCGGAGTGCCTCAGGTTTTTTCTTGCTGACATCCTGAAGGCATTTTTTATGGAGTTCATGGCATAGCAGGTGAAGGTGTGAGAGCCTGTCCTGTATTTAGCCAATGCATTGATTATAGCAATATAGCCAATCTGCAGCAGGTCGTAGAGATCGTGATTTCGTATGTTGAACTGTTTGGCGGTTTTGATTATAAAAGGTTTGAATTGCTCAAGAAGCTTAAGAAGGTCTTCCTGATTGCCGGATTTTGCTCGAATTACACAGGCTTCGATTTCGTGGTGGTTCATGTTTCTTCCTCCTTTTGTCGGAACACTGGGTAGTTTAAGATCGCTCGTTCCCACTCGCAAACTACCCGTTAAAGTCCATTTAGGACTTTAACCTCCTTTTGTCGGAACACTGGGTAGTTTAAGAGCACTCGCTCCCGCTC
>CAZMQY010000225.1:0-6304 GCA_964568335.1 uncultured Clostridium sp. | reverse complement strand
ATTTTGAACTTTTTCTCAGCTTAAACTATGTTAACTTTAATTAACATTGAGATAATACTGCATTAACCTTGAGTAATTATAATTTAAAATGTAAACACTAATTATGAAAAAAATGAGTGGAGGAATAATAAATGAAATCAAGAAAACTTTCAATAGTTGTAGCAGGTTTAGCAATAGCCATGGTCGCAGGAGTATTTACAGGCTGCGGTAATAAAGCAGACCAAGGTGGAAATACAGCAAAAAAAGAATTAACAGGAAATATAACTGCTTCAGGTTCAACTGCATTACAGCCTCTTGCAGAGCAAGCAGCTAAGAAATTCAGTGATGAAAATCCAGGAGCTACTGTAAATGTACAAGGTGGAGGAAGTGGAACAGGACTTACTCAGGTACTTCAGGGAGCTGTTCAGATTGGAAACTCAGATATATTTGCTGAAGAAAAACTAAAGCCAGAAGAGGCGAAGACTTTAGTTGATCATAAGGTAGCAGCGGTTGGTATTGCTGTAGTTGTTAACAATAAAGTAAAAGTTGACAATTTAAGCAAGGCTGATTTAATTAAAGTTTTCACTGGTCAAGTTAAGAACTGGAAAGAAGTGGGCGGAAATGATTTGCCGATACAGTTGATAAGCAGACCTAAATCTTCAGGAACTAGAGCTACTTTTAAGCAATTTGCTTTAGACGGCAAGGAAGAAGCAGAGGGAAATGCATTACAGCAAGACTCAAGTGGAGCAGTAAAAAGTGCTATCGAAGCAACAGATGGTTCAATAAGCTATTTAGCTATACCATATTTAACAGAAGAAGTTAGAAAAACTGTGAATGTATTAAAGCTTGATAATGTAGAAGCTGCAAATGCAAACATAGCCGATGGAAAATACCCAGTTTGGGCATATGAGCATATGTATACTAAAGGTGAAGCAAAGGATTTAACAAAGGCATTTTTAGATTACATGGTAAGCGATGCAGTTAAGCCAGTAGTAGAAAAGTTAGGTTACATTCCAATATCTAATATGAAAGTTTCCAGATAGTTCCCAGGGCTGGTCTGCTTAAGCGACCAGTCTTTCTGTGCGTATAAATTAATTGTGAGGGAGAGAACCATGCAAAGTAATTTAATTAGAAAAATTAAAAATGAATACTTAGGACGAAGTTATGCAACCATATGTGGACTTTTCATAATTTTTCTTACAGCTGCTATTATATTTTTCGTTGCTTCAAAGGGCCTTAATATATTTATAAAAAATAAATATTCTATAATTGAGTTTTTATTTTCTAGCAATTGGAAGCCGGATTTGGCTTTAGAAAAAGGCGGACCGCAATTTGGAACACTGATTTTTATGCTAGGTTCAATTTTTGTTTCTATAGGTGCAGTAATTATAAGTGCTCCAATAGGTATTGCCCTGGCAATCTTTATGAATCAAATATCACCTAAGCTAGGAGAAAAGGTGCTTCAGCCTGCTATGGAAATATTTGTTGGTGTGCCTTCTGTTGTTTATGGCTGGGTAGGCGTTACGGTACTGGTTCCATTTATTAAAAGCAGCTTTGGCGGACTTGGTTTTAGCTTGCTTGCTGGAATTTTAGTATTAAGCATTATGATATTGCCTACAATAACAAGCATCTCCTCTGATGCTATAAGAACAATTCCAAGAGACTATATAGAAGCCTCCTATGGACTTGGTGCTACAAGATGGCAAACTATAAGCAGAGTTATTGTTCCGACAGCAAAGGGTGGAATATTGACAGGGGTAGTGCTTGGCATAGCAAGAGCCTTTGGTGAAGCGTTAGCGGTACAAATGGTTATAGGAAATTCAGTAAGCCTGGTTAAAAGCCTGACAGGTACAACTTCAACACTTACAAGTATATTAACTATGGATATGGCAAATACTGTATCTGGAACAGAGTGGAATAATGCTCTATGGGCCATGGCATTTTTACTTATGGTAATATCCTTTTTATTTATACTGCTAATAAGAAGGATTGGCAAAAGAGGTGATATATAATGAATGCTAAATTAAAGGATAAAATCGCAACAATAATTTTATATATAATATCTGCTCTTGTTATAGCATTGCTTGTTTTATTTGTTGGCTATATTATATATAGAGGCAGACACTCCTTAAATCCAAGCTTCTTATTTGGAGAGCCAAAGTTTGGTGAAGCAGGAGGAGGAATTGGCAGGCAATTATTTAACTCCTTTTATCTTCTTATCGTAGCACTTATAATAACAATTCCTTTAGGTTTAGGCGCAGGTATATATTTAGCTGAATATGCTAAAGAAGGTAAGATTTTAAATGCTATAAGACTTTCAATAGAGACTATGGCATCACTGCCATCTATAGTTGTAGGTTTGTTTGGACTTTTAGTTTTTGTTCAGCTTACTAACTGGGGATATACTCTTTTGTCTGGAGCATTGGCAATAGCTATTTTAAATCTCCCTTCACTTACTAGAGTCAGCGAGAATGCTATTAAAGCGGCTTCAAAGGGAGTTAAGGAAGCTAGCTTAGGACTCGGTGCCACACAATGGCAGACAATTAAAAAGGTAATATTGCCTTCCGCAATACCTCAAATATTAACTGGAGTAATACTTGCAGCAGGAAGAATATTTGGAGAAGCGGCAGCACTTTTATATACTGCGGGAATGAGTGCGCCAAAGCTAAGATTTGACAATTTAAGCTTAGTAAATAAAACCTCTCCTTTTAGCTTGTTTAGGCCTGCAGAAACCTTAGCGGTTTATATATGGAAGCTTAATTCTGAAGGAATGGTTCCGGATGCGGGCCAAATTGCTGCTGGAGCATCCGCTGTACTGGTTATTATGGTATTGCTCTTTAATGTGATTGCCAGAATGCTAGGCAAATGGATTTATAAATCTTTTACAGGAACAAAATAGGGGGAAGCAAAATGAGCATAATTGAAACTAAAAATCTTAAATTATTTTACGGAAACAACGAAGCTTTAAAAGGTATCAGCCTTAATATAAATAAAAATGCTGTAACAGCACTTATAGGACCTTCAGGTTGTGGAAAGTCCACCTTCCTAAGAACGCTAAATAGGATGAATGATTTGATAGATAGTGTTAGAATAGAAGGAGAGGTTCTTTACGAAGGAAAAAACATATATGCTGATTATGATGTTATTGAGTTAAGAAAGAAGATAGGCATGGTGTTTCAAAGACCAAACCCATTTCCAATGTCCATCTATGACAACATAGCCTACGGTCCAAGAATTCATGGAATTACAAACAAGAGCAAGCTGGATGAGCTTGTTGAAAGCAGCTTAAGAGGAGCGGCCCTTTGGGATGAAGCTAAGGACAGGTTAAAAAAGAGTGCACTGGGACTTTCAGGTGGACAGCAGCAAAGATTATGTATAGCTAGAGTTCTTGCGGTAGAGCCGGATGTTCTTTTAATGGATGAACCGACTTCGGCACTTGACCCAATCTCAACAGGAAAAGTTGAGGAGCTTATGGATGAGCTAAAAAAGAACTATACAGTAGTAATAGTTACTCATAATATGCAGCAGGCAGGAAGAATATCAGACAATACAGCCTTTTTCCTAAATGGCGAGGTAGTGGAATATAACAAAACAGAAGATATTTTCTACAAGCCAAGAGATAAAAGAACTGAAGATTATATAACAGGCAGATTTGGTTAAAAACAAGATATAATACGGGAGGGTATGGTAATGACTAGAAATTCTTTTGATAGCAACTTGCAAGGACTTCATAATGATCTTTTAAGAATGGGAAGTGTAGTTGAAAAACAAATATTCAATTGTATAGAGTCCTTGGTTAATCAAGACACTACTTTAGCGGAAACTGTAATAAAAAATGATGATATAGTAGATGACCTTCAAAAGGATATTGAAAGTAAGTGTATACGGCTTATTGCGACTCAACAGCCTTTAGCTCAAGATTTAAGAACTATATTCACTGCAACTAAAATAGTTACGGATTTAGAAAGAATGGCAGACCATGCTGTTGATATAGCAAAGATAACATTGAGACTTAAGGGAGAAAAATATATAAAACAGCTTATAGACATTCCAAGAATGGCTGAAATAGTGAAGGAAATGATTAAGCTCTCTATTGATGCTTATGTTGAAGGAGATGTTGAAAAAGCATATGATACCTGCAAAATGGACGATTCAGTTGATGCTATATATAAGCAAGTATTCAGCGAGCTGTTACTCATCATGATGTCAGACACAACTACAATTAAACAGGCAAGTCAATTCTTATTTGTCTGCAAGTTCTTAGAGAGAGTTGCGGATCACACAACTAACATTTGTGAGTCTACAATTTATTTAGTTACTGGTGAGCAAATAGATTTGAATGAGTAATAAATAGGTTTATATACAAAAAGGAATGGTATGATTTTCTCATATCATTCCTTTTTAAATTTTACAAATACATAACATATTCTTAGTATAGGTAAAAAGTTCATATGATAAAATTTGCTTGTATTGGAAGGGGTGTGCAAAAAGATGAAAGTATCTTTAAAAACATTATTTAACCTTAAGCTTAAAGGAAAACTTATGGCTTCCTATTTGTTAGCGCTGTTTATTTTTAGTATAACAATTTTCTGTGTTGCCAACCAACAGGTGAGCAAACTATCGGAAGACAATGAAATGCAGCAGCTAAACATGGCTTCAGAAATTGGAATATCCTTTTTAAATCAAGCCTTTAGTGGAGAATTTTCCTTAGTAAACGGAAAGCTGTACAGAGGAGATATACCTCTTGAAACTGATACAATAATTGTTGATAAGATTTCAAAAGAAACTGGTACTGTGGCTGCAATTTTTAATGGAGACAAGAGTGTATCCACAAGTATTAAAGACAAGAAAGGTCGAAGGATTACGGAAATAAAAATCTCCGATGAAATCAAGAAACAGGCCTTACAATCTGGCAAGGAATATATTGCTGACATAAATATAGGTGGAATACAATATAAAGGTAAATTTATACCTCTGACTGATGCAAATGGAAATAAGATTGGAATGTGGTTTACTGGAGTGGATCAAAGTAAAACAAAAAATGCAATTTTAAAGGTAAATTTAGTAATAGGAATAACTACAGTTGTTTTTATTTTCCTTGGAGTACTGTTTATTCAAAGATTTATTAGTAAGCTTATAAAAGATATTGCCAGTGTTTCAAATACAGTAAAGCAGCTAGGTGAGGGTAATTTGAATGCAGTATGCACCGTAAAAAATAAAGATGAGATTAAGGATATTGCAGACAGTGTAATTATTACTATAGACAATATAAAAAAGCTTCTAATAAACATCACTAACTTAATAGAGACTATTACCTTAACTTCAAGCAATATATCTTCTACCTCGCAGCAAATTGGATTTTCAAGCCATGATATTTCCAGTTCTATGTTAAATGTATCAAATAGATCAGAAGAGCAAATTAATGATATAAAAAATTGCGAAGATGTTATAAAGCTATTAGTACATAAGATAAATCAAATGGAAGAACAAGCCTCAAATACAGTGATTAACACAAATATTATGAAGGATAGTACTAATTTTGGAATAAAATCTATTGAAAATCTTAGGGAAAAACTCAATAAGAACATTGAGCATACTATGCTTGTTGCTGAGGGAATAGACAATCTTTTTTACAGCTCAAAGTCAATAGAGAATATAACAGATACTATAAAAGCTATAGCAGATAAAACAAACTTATTAGCGCTCAATGCTTCTATAGAAGCGGCAAGAGCTGGAGAAGCTGGGCGGGGCTTTGCTGTGGTAGCTGATGAAGTTCGGAAACTTGCAGAGCAGTCGAAGGACTCAACAGAAGGAATTCATAAATTAATTCAAGAAACTATTAATATAATTTTGGAAACTCAGGAAAACATGAGTGAGGCAAAGAAAATTGTTTATCTTGCTAATGAATCAATGCAAAGTACTGAAATGGCCTTTAATGATATTAGACTTTCTGCAGACAAGCTAACAGAAGAAATAGTTATGCTAAAAAACAATTTAGATAATGCTAGAGATGTCGAGAAGCAAGTAGTAAATTCTATTGAAAATATTAGAATTATAACAGAAGAAGCTTCAGCCTCCACTCAACAGGTCAATGCTGCAGCAGAAGAACAGACTGCCTCAATTGAGGAGATTATTGGTTCAATTCAAGAGCAAAATTTTATAATAAACGAATTATCTCAATCCATAGGAATTTTTAGGATATAGGTAAATGCAGTTGCATTTACTTATATCCTAATGTTTTTTATTTACTCCACTTCAGGCACAAAATTTAGCTCTCTAGCACCCCAAATATCCCTAGCATACTGCCTAATAGTATTGTCGCTGG
>CAZMQY010000224.1:0-6311 GCA_964568335.1 uncultured Clostridium sp. | reverse complement strand
TTTCACACTTATGCTGGAGAAGTACAATCTGTTAGAGGAGTTTCTTTTCATTTAAATAAGGGTGAAACTTTAGCTATAGTTGGTGAATCAGGCTGCGGAAAGACAGTTACTGCAAAATCCTTAATGAGGCTTATAGCCACCCCTCCTGGAGAAATTAAGGAAGGTTCAGAAATTTTATTCGATGGTAAAAATATTGCCACAATGAGTGAGAAGGAATTGAGGGAGTACAGAGGTTCAGAAATCAGTATGATTTTCCAAGATCCAATGACTTCTCTTAACCCAACTATGAAGATAGGCAATCAGATAGCTGAAAGCTTGATTATCCACAGAGGAATGAGCAAGCATGAAGCATTTAAGGAAGCTGTAAAAATGCTTCAATTGGTTAATATTCCAAATGCCGAAAAGAGAGCTAATCAGTATCCTCATGAGTTTTCAGGTGGTATGAGACAAAGAGCTATGATTGCTATAGCCCTTGCTTGTAACCCTAAGATTCTTATAGCTGACGAGCCTACTACGGCACTAGACGTTACTATACAAGCGCAGATTATGGAGCTTATTGCAGATCTTCAAAATAAACTAGGTACAGCAGTTGTTCTTATAACTCACGATTTAGGAGTTGTTGCAGACGTTGCTCACAGAATTCAGGTTATGTATGCTGGAAAGGTTATAGAAAGAGGAACTACAGATGAGATTTTCTATAATCCACAACATCCATACACTTGGGCGCTGCTTAAATCTGTACCAAGACTTGATACTGGTCATAAGGATCAATTGTATTCTATAAAGGGAACACCTCCAGACCTTTTGAAGCCGCCGGTTGGCTGTCCGTTTGCAGCAAGATGCGAATATGCAATGCCAATTTGTAAGGAGGCTATGCCAGAGGTTACAAAATTAAGTGATACACATGAGGTTCAATGTTGGTTAAAGCATCCGCTGGCACCAAAGGTTGAATCACCAACAGGTGTAGGAGGTGCAAAATAATGTCTGCAGAAAATTTGATTGAAGTAAAAAATCTTAAAAAATATTTTAAGGTTGGTAAAAATGCAACATTAAAAGCAGTAGATGATGTTAGCTTTAATATAAGAAAGGGTGAAACTTTAGGATTAGTTGGTGAGTCAGGCTGTGGAAAAACAACCTGTGGAAGAACTGTAATGGGACTTTACTCAGCTACTGGAGGAGAGGTTTTATTCGATGGAGTTAATATACAGGGGCTTTCAGGTAAAGAAAAGAAAGACTTTACTAGAAAAGCGCAAATAATATTCCAAGACCCTTATGCATCCTTAAATCCAAGAATGACAGTAGGGGATATAATTGGAGAAGGTATTGATATTCACAATCTCTATACAGGACAAGAGAGAACAGATAGAATTTACAAATTACTTGAGCTTGTAGGACTTAATAAAGAGCACGCTTCAAGATTTCCACATGAATTCTCAGGTGGACAAAGACAAAGAATAGGAATCGCAAGAGCTCTTGCAATTGAGCCTGAGTTTATAGTTTGCGACGAGCCTATATCAGCTCTTGATGTATCTATACAAGCACAGATAGTAAACCTGCTCATAAAGCTTCAAAAGGAGCTGGGGCTTACTTATCTATTCATCGCCCATGACCTTTCAATGGTTAAGCACATATCCGACAGAGTTGGAGTTATGTACTTGGGCACCATGGTTGAGCTAGCAAGCAGCCACGATTTGTATTCTAAGCCTTTACATCCTTATACTCAGGCGCTTCTTTCAGCTATTCCTATTCCGGATCCAGAAACGGAAAAGAATAGACAAAGAATAATGCTTGAAGGGGAAGTACCAAGCCCAATCAATCCTAAACCAGGATGTAGATTTGCGGCTAGATGCAGATATGCTAAGCCTATCTGTCATGAGGTAACGCCTGAGCTTAAAGAAGTAGAAAAAGATCATTTTGTGGCTTGTCATCTCTTTTAGATGGTGGGAGTAAATCTCCCCCATCTTTTTTTAATAATATTATATCCAAAATTATACAATAAAGTTTTAAATTACTAATCAGATTTGTTGAATTTTAGGTAATCCATATAGCTGATCATAAATCAATTCTCAAATTTTTCATAAATGTATTCGTTCATGATTTCGATTTACAAAAACTTTTAATAAACTATTAAAGATTAGTTAATAAATTCTTAAATTTCAAGAATATTATTCGAAATGCTGCAGTATAATTCAATAACATAGAATGTTTTATATAAAAGCGTACTTTAAAGGAGAGGTAAATATGGGGAGGTATATTTTAAAAAGATTATTTTCAAGTATTATAACTCTTTGGGTTGTAGTAACATTAACATTTACACTTTCACGTATAATTCCAGGTGGTCCCTTTGACACAGAAAAGGATACTCCTGCTGAAGTTAGAATAAACCTAGAGGAAAGATACAAATTAAATGAGCCTATATATATTCAATATATAGACTATTTAAAGAACTTAATTAAGCTTGATTTGGGACCTTCCTTTAAGCAAAGAGGTGTTTCAGTTAATGAGATAATTGATAGAGGATTTCCTGTATCAGCTAAATTAGGTACAGTTGCTGTTTCTATAGCACTTCTGTTTGGTTTAGTTTTAGGAATTATAGCTGCTTTAAGACAAGGAAAGTGGCCAGATAGAGCGACTATGTTTATTAGTACCTTAGGAGTTACAATTCCAGGTTTTGTTTTAGCTACATTGTTTATATACTTTTTTGCACAAAAATTAAGACTATTTCCTGTATATGGACTTGAAACTCCAAAACATTATGTTCTACCAGCTGTAGCACTTGCAGGCTATTCCATGGCATTTATCTCAAGGTTAATAAGATCAAGTTTATTAGACGTTATTAGACAAGATTACATAAGAACAGCAAAAGCAAAAGGATTATCAGAAACTACAATAATAATTAGGCATGCATTAAAAAATGCTATGCTGCCTGTTGTAACGTACCTAGGTCCTTTAGTAGCAGGTATACTAACGGGAAGTTTTGTTATTGAAAGGATATTTACAATACCAGGTTTAGGTAGAGCTTTTGTTGACAGTATTGGGAATCGGGATTATACAGCTATACTAGGAGTAACTGTGTTCTATAGTTTATTTTTAGTTGTTTCTAATCTGATAGTAGATTTAGTTTATGCATTCATAGATCCAAGAATAAAACTGGAGGGTTAGGTATGACAATGGAAACTTCATATAAAGATTTGAATTTTGTGTTTGTTAGTAAGGCGCAAAAAAAAGGTCAAGAAAAAATAAGACCAAGTGTAAGCTATTGGCAGGATGCATGGAGACGACTAAAAGAAAATAAAATTGCCATCGCTTCTATGATAATAGTTTTGATTGTTGTAATCATGGCTATAATAGGTCCATATTTAACAAAATTTGATTATTCCAGCAATGAACTATTAAATACTAATCAATATCCGGATAAGGTACACTGGTTTGGCACTGATGAACTTGGAAGAGATTTATTTGTAAGAGTTATGTACGGGGCAAGAATTTCTTTGTCTGTTGGTTTTGTTGCTGCCTTTATCAACTTAACTATTGGAGTTGTCTATGGAGGTATTTCAGGCTACTATGGAGGAAAAGTAGATAATGTAATGATGAGAATTGTAGATGTAATTTACAGTATACCAATGATGCTATATGTAATCTTATTAATGGTAATACTGGGAAAAGGATTAATAAATGTTTTTATAACCTTAGGAGTTGTATATTGGGGAAATATGGCCCGTATTGTAAGAGGTCAGGTGTTGTCCCTTAAAGAACAAGAATTCATTTTAGCTGCTAGAGCAGCAGGTGCAAAGAAAAGCAGGATTATACTAAGGCATTTAATACCTAATTGCATGGGTCAAATAATAGTAACTCTGACACTTTCAATACCTGGAGCAATATTTACAGAAGCTTTTTTAAGCTTCATTGGACTAGGTGTATCGGCGCCAATGTCTAGTTGGGGAACACTCTGCAATGATGCACTCTCTACATTTAAGTCATATCCCTATCAGCTGTTTATTCCTTCTATTGCTATTTGTATTACTATGATAGGTTTTAATTTATTTGGTGATGGTCTTAGGGATGCGCTTGATCCTAAAATGAGAAAGTAGGTGAATTTATGGATAGTATATTGGAACTAAAAAATTTAAGCACATCTTTCTTTACTCATGTAGGCGAAGTAAAAGCAGTCAGAAACATTTCCTTTGACTTAAAGCGAGGAGAAGCTCTAGGAATAGTAGGAGAGTCTGGCAGTGGGAAATCAGTTACTATGTTCTCGGTTATGAGATTATTAGTAGATACAGGTAAGATAGTAAATGGAAGTATAATATTTGATAGTCAGGATTTAACCGCTTTAAAGGAACAGGATATGAAGTTTATAAGAGGAAATAACATAGGTATGATTTTTCAAGATCCTATGACTTCATTAAATCCGGTACTAAAAGTTGAAAATCAAATGGTTGAAGCACTTAGGCTTCATAAGGGTATGAATAGAGAGGAAGCCAAGAAAGTCTCTATAGAAATGCTTAAGCTTGTTGGAATACCAAGTCCTGAAGCTAGAATGAAACAGTACCCGCATGAGTTCTCAGGGGGGATGAGGCAAAGGGTTATGATAGCTATGGCTCTATCCTGTCAGCCTAAGCTTCTAATTGCTGATGAGCCGACAACCGCTTTAGATGTTACAATTCAAGCGCAAATTTTAGAGCTTTTAAAGGATTTAAGAGAAAAACTTAATACATCAATAATACTTATAACTCATGATTTAGGGATAGTAGCTGACCTTTGCAATAGGGTAAACGTAATGTATGGAGGTTGTATAGTTGAGAAGGGGACAACACGTGATATATTTAACAATTCAAGTCATCCATATACATGGGGATTACTTGACAGCGTACCCAATCCAAAGACGATGACAAAAGAACGACTAAAGCCTATTGATGGACAGCCGCCAGATTTATTAAATCCTCCTAAGGGATGCCCTTTTGCTCCAAGATGCAGTTACGCTATGGAGGTTTGCTTGGAAAAGATGCCTGATGAATTTAAAATTAGCGAAACCCAGAGGTCGGCATGCTGGTTGAATCATCCTTTGGCGCCCAAAGTGGAGAGATTAACTAGAAGGGGGAAGCAAAAATGAAGGATGAATATTTAGTCTCGGTAAGGAATTTAAAAAAGTATTTTCCTATAAATAAAGGTTTTATAAAAAAAACTACTAGCTTTGTTAAAGCTGTTGATGATGTATCATTTGATATTAAAGCAGGAGAAACTTTAGGTCTTGTAGGAGAATCAGGCTGTGGTAAAACTACTTGTGGAAGAACCCTTATTAAGCTCTATGAGCCTACTGAAGGTAAAATTGTTTATAAAGGTAAGAATATCGAAAAACTGTCTGAAAAAGATATGCTTCCTTATAGAAGAAAGATGCAAATAATTTTTCAAGATCCTTATGCTTCTTTGGATTCAAGAATGACAGTTGGAGATATAGTAGGAGAATCAATAGATATACATAATTTATTTAAGGGTGAAGAACGCAAGGAAAGGATACAATATCTGCTTAATATGGTAGGGCTTAATAATGAACACATGAATAGATATCCTCATGAGTTCTCAGGGGGACAGAGACAAAGAATAGGCATAGCAAGAGCCTTAGCAGTTGAACCAGAGTTTATAGTTTGCGATGAACCTATTTCAGCTTTGGATGTTTCTATTCAAGCTCAGGTAGTTAATATGCTCGAAGATTTGCAGAATGATTTAGGGCTTACTTATTTATTTATCGCTCATGATTTGTCTATGGTTAAGCATATTTCAAACAGGATAGGAGTTATGTATCTTGGTAATTTAGTTGAAATAGCAGAGAGTAATGAGGTATATGCACATCCAGTACATCCATATACCTCAGCACTACTATCTGCAATTCCTATACCGGATCCAGATGAAGCTGCCCAAAGACAAAGAATAGTGCTTGAGGGAGATGTTCCAAGCCCAATAAATCCTCCTCCAGGCTGCAGATTTAAAGGAAGGTGCAGATTCGTAAAACCAATTTGTAAGGAAGTAATACCAGAATTAAAGGATATTGGAGGAGGACATATGGTTGCCTGTCATTTAGTTTAGCTTAGTCATAAAATTAATAACCTTATTAACATATGGTTATTATAATAAATATTTAATTTAAAGGGGGAAATTTAATGGTAAAGAGAAAGCTCTTAAAGCTCCTTACACTCTTTACATCTGTGGTTATGACAGCTACTATATTAGCAGGCTGCGGAAAACCTGCTCCAGCTAATAATAATACTACTGAGAAGCCTAAGGATGAACAATCAATAATTTACAACCTGGGT
>CAZMQY010000223.1:0-6329 GCA_964568335.1 uncultured Clostridium sp. | reverse complement strand
ACCAACACACACAATAACATTTATGCTCATCCACATTTTTATCGTGTGGCGTAATGTCAAAAAAATGCACGTAATCTTCTGCAAGCTCTGGTATCAACTTACGTATCTCAATATCCATTCATTTACCTCCGTTAATATAAATTATCTCTAATTCACTATTCTCTCTAATTGTTTTCAAACCCTTTTTCTCTTATCATTTCAATAAAAACTTTCTATGGAATTTCAGATAACGTTTCTTGTTGCTGACGTTCCTGAGCCTTGCCAGACTTGGCTTGACGAAGGAATGCGCCTTGACGTTTTTTGATTTTCTTAGTTTGAAATATGCACATGCCTATATAGTTTGTCCCTCCTCAAAGGACTCTTCTGCCAAGGCGAATGGCAGCATTTTGTTATGTGATGTTTCAGTTCTTGCACTCTCTATATAGCTTGCAATTTCCACTAACCCATTTTTGATTTGGTCCACTAAATATGAATATTACTGTTAACTATTATATAATTTATAATAGTTAAACTTACACATATGACCATCATAGGGTATTACTTTAGTATCAACATATTCAAAACCAAGTTTTTCAATTACAACTTTGGATGGGATATTCTCTGGTTTTACAATGGCAGTTAAGGATTTTAACTCAGTATTTTTAAAAACCCACTGAGTTAGTGCTTTAGATGCTTCAGTTGCGTATCCATTACCTTGGTAGCTATCAGAAATGCCATATAAAATCTCAACTTCATTGTCTATTTCAGCTTTTGCATGAACTCCCACAACACCGATACATTTATGCTCAACCTTATGTTCAATTGCTAATATTATAAAAGGCTCATTTGTATTAAACTTTTCATTTAGCCAATGTATCCAAGAAAGTGCCTCTGACTCATTATGTAAAACCATATCAGACAGCCAGTAGGATACATTTGGTTGTTGACTATAATATGCTGCAGCCTTTGCATCTGATGGTAAAAAAGGTCTCATAATTAGATTATCTGTTTCAATACTAATATTTTTCATTTTTAAATCCTCCTTTAGGGCGTCTTAACGTCTCGCATTCAAGACGTTCCTGAACCTAGCTAGACCTGGCTTGGTAAAGGAATGTGCTTTGGCTACTACAGAGACTTGACCCTAATTTAGCCAAAGCGAGCTTGAATGTATTGTTAGATGCAGTTTTAGCCACTGCACTTTAAGCTGAGTCTACTCTTTAACTTATAATTTAATTCGCATTAAATGAATATTACGATTTTAAATATTAAGTTTATTACTTTGCATTATTTGTTTCTATTACACTGACTCCTCAACTATTCTTTTGTTAATAGAATAATTGCATCCAAAATTAGAGTCGTCAAACAATTCTATCCTAGATAGTAAATCAATATCTTTTATTTTACTCCAGTTAATTTCACCGCTTAATTCTTTTAATATAATTTCAGAATCAAAACCAAGATAACCCCTACTATAATAGTTTATAATTTTAGGCTCTACATAACTTGTTAAGCTTATAGAATTATGTTTCTCTATTATCTTAATGTATAAGTTACATAAAGCTGCCTCTCGTTCTTTTCTTTCAGGTGAAGCTATCACTTTCTCTATTAAAGCAGAAATAGCACTCGATATTTCAAGCCTTTTGAAAGCAACTCCAAACCACTTGCTATAGGGATAATATTTTTTTTCATAATAAAAACATATCTTCATCAGCTTATTTATTATTCTATTTGTGACAATACTTTCACCTATTCTATCATCCTTTTCTGCACATCTACCTATAAAAGCTTGTTCCTCATTAATTGCTTTCCACAGTATAAATACACGTAAGAGCAAAACATCCCTTGGGAAAAATTGAATAGTTTGTCTTGCTTTAGTTAAATCTCCAATTCCATCATAAAATACTTCTCCACTTGTAAGTTCTAGTAGATGCTGTACTGGGAAAGATAGCCAATCCTTAAAATCTATTTCCCAATCTTGACTAATAACGATATCACTGTTAAAAAAAGAATCTACCGTGTGTATTTCTATAAAATGATTAATAGGATATGTATTCTTATATTGCATATAACCATTATTAGACCAGCCTTCAACAGCCTTGTAGTTAGTTGGAAACCCCTTGTACTCAAAGGGCAGGTTATATTTGAAGAAGGTATCTAACTTAGTTTTTACATCATTAAAGTTTTCTTCCTCTAAAAAAATTTGCAATCTTGGGCCCCAAACATGGTCAGTGGATTTATAGTCATCAAATCCTAATACATCTGAGCAATGTCCAACGAGCGCTGCTGCATATTGAAGATTCGGATATTGCTTATCTATCAGTGGCTTTATAATATCAAAGTAAAATCCTTTATTTAATTTTAAGCCTGGAATAAATTCCTTCTCACTTTTACATAAAAAGATATCACTCATTTCCCTACTCCTTTTATCAATTAATGAATAATATTTTACAATTATTCCTTATTACTTTATTCTTCATAAGTTTTCCAATTCCTTTAAAAAACAAATAAACCTAGAAGGATTTCTCCCTCTAGGTTTATTGATACATCTTATTAGAAAAATGTGATTCAGTATTGTTTTCCCTATTGATTTTCACTTAAATAGGCCCACTTGTTTTTAATGCCTTTCTCATACTTAGGAATTGCTAAATAAAATGTTTCAGGAATAATCTCATCCTTATAAATTCTATATCTCACGTAAGATCCTTTCTTAAAGTCATAAACTTTTTTAACTTTTATTGCTTCAAATTGATGTCCATACTTTTTATCATCTATACTAAAGACAACTGAATATTTGCTTTTAAATAGCTTATATTTAACCACAGGTGCAGTATAAGGAGGCAGGGACTTTATTTCACAGTCCATATGCCTAATTTTCTTTTTCAAGACAATACAGATAACTACGGATAGAATGGCTATAACAATTCCAATTAATGAAACCTTGAAATAGATTGTTTTATTATAATGAAAAAGAGAGTCTGTACCTCTTCTACCTTTTAGCAAACCCATGATGGGCATCCCAAATCCAATATAAACTATAATAGTAATAAAACTAAGTAAATTATTCATTGTCTTATACATTTATCATGACCCCCATAACCTGTAATAATTATAGTAATTATGCATATGTCTTTTTCTCAACGGGAATCCATATTTCACAAAAGCAGTCTGCTTTAATATCTTCTGAGTATAATTCAAAATCAGTATCATCAACCATGCTATACTCTGAACCGGGAAGAAACTCTGAAAAGATTTTACTCCATGTTTCGCCTATGCAATCCCCAGTTTCACCAATACATTTAAATACGGCCCATAATGTAGGGTTTACCTCCCATATGGTATATCCTTCCGGTACACTACCACCGTTATATTCCATACCTATACCATAGTCAAAATGTGTACTTTCTTTTGATATTGGTGCACAAGCTCCGTAAATATCATGCTTACTAGCGTTTTGTTTCAAAACATCAAATGTGCCATTCTTACCACATTCTTTCCAAAAATCTGGAATTTCAGTATTTCCCTCTTCTGAGACTAATTCATTTCTAAACTTTTCAACTTTAGCTAACAATTTGAATTTTGCTCGTTTTTCGATTCTATAGTCCATAACAGTACCACCTTCCAATTTTATTTTAATGAGAAGGCGATTAAATGATTTTAATTTCATACCTGCACGCCTAGCTACATTTGGTGTAATGCCGTGAAATCTAGTAAATGCCTTTGTAAAACTTTCTGGTGAATCATAACCATATTTTAAAGCAATATCAATTACTTTTGAATCAGATATAGAGATTTCCTGACCAGCCATAGATAATCTTCTATTCCTAATATACTCATTTGCTGTAATGCCAGTCACTAAACTAAATGTTCTATGAAAATGATAGCTTGACATGAAAACATGCTTTGCAACATCTTCATAGGTAATTGCTTCCAATATATGCTCTTCCATAAAATCGATTGCCCTCTGCAAGTTTTGAATAAAATCCATTTTTCTCACCTCCATGTACAAATTGTACTAAAATATTACTGTTATTTCCTATCCTAGCTTGCTTTCATTTGTCTATACGGAAATATATAATCTTTATTTGGTTTTATAAGGTAATGCTCATTCCACACCTTGTTGGTTCAATTTTAGATATAGGTTATTAATCTGTTTAGTAATATCTTCATAGGAAACATTGTCAAAGTCATTAGTATTCACATTTATAGTATATTCCCCAAAACTGAAATCTCTATTGGGTTGTACCCCTTTTTTAAAACTTTCAAAATCAATATCACCTAACTTCAGACCAGGATGTCTCTCATGGCTGTTATTTCTTAACAAAAAACGCTTATAAACTACCTCAATATCGGCATCAAAATGTACCATTATCGTTTTGTAATTATATTTATTTATAAGCGAACTTAAAGCCGGCTCCTGCATAGGATGAAAAAAATATTCAACTATCAAAGGAGAATGTGATTTCATTATCTCCTCAGTGAAAAACCAGAGAAACTCATAAGAGATTTTACCATATGAACTCGCTAACAATCCTTGCTTACTTTTATCTTGTATTAAATCCCATTCTTTTTCCTTTATATGGTCGTAACAAACAAGCGGAATATGTAGCTTTTCAGATAAATATGTTGCAAATGTTGATTTCCCTGCTCCTGGCATTCCTGCAATCAAAATCATAGTATTTTCCATCTTTCTCCTCCTGGCTGTTTCGAAAATGTAAATAATCTTGCTTCGCCATTTTCTACAATTCCGAAGCATATTATACCTAATTTTAACATTAAAGCATGATAACTCCAACCTATTTGTGTATTAGTCTTTCAAAACAGCAAGATTGCCCAAGCTTCTGCTAAAGAAAACTAAATTACCGGTGCTTATTGGATAAAGATTAATATTACCACCGCTACTTGACAATACCTAATAGTGATGGTAATATTTACATATACGCTATTAGGTAATACAAAGTAGGTGAATTGAGTGGCAAACAACACACAAATTTTGAAGGGTCTCCTGGAAGGGTGTATCTTGAAGATAATAGATAGCAACGAGACTTACGGCTATGAGGTATGCGAAAAGCTTACACAATATGGCTTTAAAGAAATTACAGAAGGCAGTGTGTACCCTATTCTTATAAGGCTTGAAAAAAAGCATCTGATATATTCATTAATGAAGCCTTCGCCTTTAGGTCCTATGAGAAAGTACTATTACCTTCAGGATGCTGGACGGCATGAGCTAAATGAATTTATAAGTGCATGGAGCGAAATTAAGCAGAACATAGAAAACGTGTTTAGGGATGAAATTTAAATTAATTTCTATTATATGGGGAGGGATTTATGATGTTATTTGAAATGAGACTTATGCTATTAAGAAAAAAGCAGCAGGATAATTTAAACAAGAAAAATAGAGAAGCTTTCGACAATATAAGGCAGTATATGGATACCAGTTCTTTAGTATTTTTCGAAAGGGAAGAAGTACTGCAGCAAATACTAGACACAATGCTTCAGGCACAAAGTGAGGGTAAGGATATAAACCTGTTCCTTGGACGAGATCATAAGGAATTTTGTGATTCAATAATAAGAGAATACAGCACAGCTAAGAGCCTTGTGCTGAGAATCATAAGCATGATTGAGGAGCTTATCTTATATACAATGCTGGGAATTTTCATTAGTATGCTTTTTTACGGCGCACCTGTTTTTAAAATAAATATAATTATATCTTTGACAGGAATTTGTCTTATATTCAATCCAATGTCCCGAAAATCCATGCGAGAAAAAATATATCCTGTAAACAAGTATTCAATAACAAGGAAAGTACCTCGGGGCCTAATTTCTTTTCTTTTATATTTGGCCTACAGCATAATAGTAATTAAAATTTTATCTTATGTAGGAAATAAACAAGGAGTAGATATATTAGGTGCCCAAATAAGTATATTTTCAGTAAGGCATATTTTGATTTTTGGCACTCTGTTTGTTGTCGTATCTGAAGTCTTTAAATCAATATACAACAAGCAGAGAATGTTGTAGTTTACTGGTTTTGTTTCAAATACTGTGCATTATAACTAAAATAACTGGCAGCCTGATTAGGTTGCCAGTTATTTTAGTTATAATCCGCAAAAATTACAATTGTTCCTTAAATCACTCTTCCACCATCTCTCCAATCTCTTAAGCTCCTTCAGCTCTTTTCTAAGCTAAGTGGGTAGCAGTACGTTACAGTGAGTCCGCTTTCTCTCGCAGAGCAAAAAGTTAACATGTTAAAAAGTTAAATATTTATAATGTTAACTTTTCGCTTTGCGATGAAAAAAGCCTTTCAAGCAAAGCTTTTATTAACTCCTATGAGGGTTCCGATATAAAAAATGAAT
>CAZMQY010000222.1:0-6349 GCA_964568335.1 uncultured Clostridium sp. | reverse complement strand
TGCTTATTATATTAACTATTCTTACTTTGCTGCCGTCAATAATCATAATGACCACTAGCTTTATAAGAATTACAATAGTATTTTCATTTTTAAGAAGTGCAATAGGTACACAGCAGTCACCTCCCAATCAGGTTTTAATTGGGCTGGCAATATTTCTAACTATATTTATAATGGCTCCAACCTTTAATGCTATAAACACAAATGCCATTAAGCCATACCTGGAAAATAAAATAACTCAGCAACAGGCTATGGAAGAAGGTTCAAAGCCTTTAAGGGAATTTATGCTTAAGCAGACAAGACAAAATGACCTTAAGTTATTTATAGATGTTTCTAAGATTCAGGGAGAGATTACAAAGGAAAATGTTCCGCTATATGTTGTAATTCCAGCCTTTATTATTAGTGAAATAAAGACAGCTTTTACTATAGGATTTTTACTTTTCATTCCCTTCTTAATTATTGATTTGGTAGTAGCAAGCGTACTTTTATCTATGGGAATGATGATGCTTCCGCCAGTTATGGTATCCCTTCCATTTAAGTTATTGCTCTTTGTTATGGTGGATGGATGGCATCTTTTAGTGAAGTCTTTAATAATGAGCTTTTCTTAGCGGAGGGTTATAAATGAGCGAAAACATGATTATATCAGTTTTAAAGGATGCTATTCAGACAGGACTTATGGTGGCAGCGCCTATACTTATAGTATCCATAGTTGTAGGTCTTATCATTAGTATTTTTCAAGCTACAACCCAAATACAGGAGCAAACCTTGACCTTTGTTCCAAAGCTTATCGCAGCTGCTGTTGTAGGACTAATAGCGGGCCCTTGGATGCTAAACACAGTAGTAAGCTTTACGGAAAGAATATTTTCACTTATTTCAAATATCGTACATTAAATATTTAACTTTATATCTATTAGAAATAAAAAAATATAGGGGGAAGTATCTTTGATTAATATTGCCTACTTTACTGCTATTATTTTAGTTTTTCTTAGAATGTTAGGCTTTTTTACAGTAGTGCCAATATTCTTTCCTAAAGGATTCCCCAATACTGCAAAGATAGCCTTTACCTTGGTTATAGCCTATATTTTAATACCAGGAATAAATTATGCTGGAATTAATATAACCAGCAATTACACCTTAATAGCTTTAGCTGTTAAGGAAATAGTTACAGGACTAACCCTTGGGTTTTTAACTAATTTAGTTTTCTTCAGCATTAGGATGGCAGGACAGTTTATTGATATGCAAATCGGTTTTTCAATGATTAGCATGTTTGACCCATCTACCAGCAGCAACTCAACCTTACTGGAGCATGTCTTTTATTGGTGCAGCGTGATATTGTTTTTCACAATTGATGGACATCACATGCTTATAAGAGCGTTGATTGAAAGCTTTAATGCTGTTAACCTTGGAACTTTTATCTTAGGTGGGGAAAGTATTGGCCTTATAATGGATGCCTTTATACAGTTCTTCACGTTAGGTTTGAAAATAGCAATACCTTTAGTATTGATAATTCTTATAACAGATATATCTCTTGGACTTATAGGCAGAACTGTACCGCAACTGAATCTTATGATATTAGGAATGCCTATTAAGGTTTTAGTTGGACTTGCTTCCTTTGTATTAGCACTGCCTATTATGTTTAAGCTTATGGTAAATGGCTTTGGAGATACTCAGGAGCTTTTAAAAAGTATATTTAAGATAGTTCCTTTTATAGTATTTGCTTCAGAAGATAAAACTGAAGAAGCTACTCCAAAGAAAAAAAGTGATGCAAGAAAAAAGGGGCAAGTTGCTAGAAGCAAGGAAGTAAATTTAGCATTTACTCTCATAGCATCAACACTGGTTTTGCTCACTCTGGGTACTTATGTAGGCACAAGCCTAAAGGGAACTTTGAACATATTTTTAAGCAATTATTTAATTAAGGATATAAATTATAGTGATATAAAAAGCTTAATCTTGATTGTGTTGTGGAGATTGGCTATTGTTATCCTTCCAGTTGTAGTTCCTATAATGATTTTTGGTATCGTAGGAAACTTTGTTCAAGTAGGCTTCATGTTTACTCAGGAGCCCATTAAGCCTCAGCTTTCAAAGTTAAATCCATTAAGTGGTTTTAAGAGGATGTTTTCTTCTAGAACCTTTGTAGAAATGTTAAAGGATTTAATTATTGTAGGGGTTCTAGGCTACAATGCGTATACCTTTGTAAAGGATAATTATGTCAGCATTCTGCAAATAAGCAGTTTAAGAATAGGAGCTGTGCCCGCTGCCTTTGGAAAGCTAGTAATGAGCGTTTTCACAAAGGTTACTATAATTATGGTTATTATTGCTCTTGTAGATTATATTTATCAGAGATATCAATACAACAAAGAGCTTAAGATGACAAAGCAGGAAATTAAGGAAGAGTATAAGCAGCAGGAAGGAAATCCTGAAATTAAATCTAAAATTAAGCAGAAGCAAAGGGAAATGGCTTCAAGAAGAATGATGCAGGCTGTGCCGGATGCTACTGTGGTTGTTACAAATCCAACACACATAGCTTGTGCACTAAGGTATGAGGAAGGTAAAGACAACGCTCCTGTGCTGCTGGCTAAGGGTAAGGATAATATTGCTATAAAGATTAAGGAAATCGCTAAAGAAAATAGTGTTCCAATCATAGAAAATAAACCTTTAGCAAGAATGATATATGCAGAGGTTGAAATAGATTCCGAGGTGCCTGCTGATATGTATCAAGCTGTAGCAGGAATTTTAGCAATAGTATATAAAATGAAGAAGAAAAAGTAGGTGTCTTAATGGCTGGTAATCCAAAATCAAAATTTAGTATAAGAAGTAATCTTGATGTCCTAGTAGCTTTTTTAGTTATCGGAATAGTACTTATGATAATTATTCCCCTGCCTACAGTTTTATTGGACATACTGCTGGCGATAAATATAACGGCTTCTATAATTATTATCCTTCTGACTATGTTCACTACTGAGGTACTCCAGTTATCAGTGTTTCCAACTCTTTTACTGATAACTACACTATTTAGATTGGCTCTTAACATTTCCTCTACGCGACTTATTTTAAAAGATGGTTATGCTGGGGAAATAATAGAAGGCTTTGGAAGCTTCGTTGTTGGCGGAAATTATGTTGTTGGTATTATAATATTCTTAATTATAATGGTTATTCAGTTTATGGTTATTACCAATGGTTCTGGAAGAGTAGCTGAGGTTTCTGCAAGATTTACCTTGGATGCAATGCCAGGAAAACAGATGGCAGTAGATGCTGATTTAAGCTCAGGACTTATAGATGAAGCTCAGGCTAGAGAAAGAAGAAAAAAGCTTCAGATGGAAGCAGATTTTTATGGAGCAATGGATGGAGCCTCCAAGTTCGTTAAGGGTGATGCCATAGCGGGAATTATAATTACTCTTATAAATGCCATTGGTGGAATTATAATTGGTGCAGTAATGCTTAATATGGACATTGGAACTGCTGCACAAACCTATGTAAGACTTACCATAGGAGATGGACTTGTCAGTCAGATTCCTGCGCTATTAATATCAACTGCTGCAGGTATTTTGGTTACTCGATCAGGTAGCGACGATAACCTCGGCGATGAGGTTACTTCACAGCTTACTGGTTATCCCAAGGTTATAGCTATAGCCTCAGCAGTGCTTTTAGTATTGGCCTTTATACCAGGACTTCCTCATTTTATATTCTTTGTTTTATCAGTTACTACGGGGGTAAGTGCATACTTCCTCCATAATGATAAGAAGACTCAAGCAATTGCTCAGATTGAAGAGGAACAGCAGCAGATTATTGAGACTGAAAAGAGAGAACCTGAAAATGTTATGTCTCTTATTACAGTTGAACCAATGGAGATTGAAATTGGCTACGGTCTTATTCCTTTAGCTGATGAAAGCTCTGGAGGTGATTTGCTTGAAAGAATATCTTCAGTTAGAAGGCAATGTGCCATTGAAATGGGAATAGTAGTACAACCTATTAGAATAAGAGACAACCTCCAATTAAAAACCAATGAATATGTAGTTAAGATAAGAGGAACGGTGACAGTAAAAGGTGAACTTATGCCTAACATGCTTTTATGCATGGACCCCACAAATGGCGATTTTGAAATACAAGGCATTAATGCTATTGAGCCTGCCTTTGGACTTCCTGCAGTTTGGATAAATAAGGATCAAAGAGAGGATGCAGAGATTAAGGGACTTACAGTGGTGGATCCCACTACTGTAATGGTTACTCATTTGACTGAAACTATAAAGAGTCATTCACATGAGCTTTTAGGAAGGCAAGAGGTTAAGCTTATAATCGATGCAGTTAAGGAAAAATATAGTGCTGTTGTGGAAGAACTTATACCAGATTTAATGACAATTGGAGAGGTTCAAAAGGTATTACAGAATTTATTAAAGGAAAAAGTAAGCATAAAGGATATGGTTACTATATTGGAATCACTGGCAGATAACTCCAGGGCAACTAAGGATATTGAACTTTTGACAGAGTATGTGAGATTTGCATTAGGGAGAACTATTTGCAATCCTTTAGTTGATGAAGGGGGCGCTATTACAGTAGCTACCTTGTCTCCTGATATTGAGGATAGAGTAGCAAACAATATGCAAAAGTCCATGCAGGGCTCATTCCCTGCTATAGACCCTGACACTACTGGAAAAATACTAAATTCTATCAAGAATGTTTTAGACAACATATATTTTTATGATAATCAGCCTGTAATTCTTGTTTCACCAAAAATTAGACCAGCTTTTAGAAGATTAATAGAAATGGTGTTTCCAAATCTAATTGTACTGTCGCTTAACGAAATACCTAATGATATTGAAATAAGGACGGAAGGAGTTGTGACCATATAGATGATTATTAAAAGGTATATAGTTAATAACATGAATGAGGCTATGACTCGAATTCGTTATGAATTAGGCAAGGATGCGGTGATAATAAGTCAAAGAAAAATAAGAAAGCCAGGACTTAAAGGTTTTTTTTCAAAAAAAATACTTGAGGTAACAGCAGCAGCGGAGAAAGTTAAGAAGAACGATGAAGAGGTTGTCGATAGTATAGAAGCTATTAAAAAGGTTGTAGAGAAAGAAGCCTTGAAAAAGGGTGAAAATGTTAAAGTTGAAGAAAGCATAGAAGATGCTAAAACTTTAGAAGGCAATGATCAGTTATTAAAAGAAATGCAGGATATGAAAAATCTTATAAATGAGATGATGAATAAGTCTCCTGAAAAAGCCAAAAGAAGAACTAAACTTCAGATAAAGCTAGAAGAAATTGATTTAGATGAGAAAATTGTTAAAAAAATATTAACTAGGACAAAAACAATTGAAGGGGATATGGATGAGCTTAAAAAGTTAAATACCGTCATTGAGAAAATGATATCCACATCACAACCAAAGATGGAAGGTGCTGTAGTTCTAGTTGGGCCTACAGGAGTTGGAAAAACTACAACTATAGCTAAGCTTGCAGGAAGGCTTTCCCTTATAGAAAAGAAGAAAGTAGGACTTATAACTATTGATACTTATAGAATAGGTGCCATTGAGCAGCTTAAAACCTATGCAGATATAATGAACATTCCTTTTAAGGTGGTATTCACCATGAAGGAGATGGAGGCTGCTGTGAAAGCTATGAAGGATTGCGATGTTGTTTTAATAGACACTACAGGAAGAAGCAGCAAGAACACCATGCAAATTTCTGAACTGAGAGCATTTGTTGAAAAAGCAAATACCCAAAATATCCATTTAGTTATTAGCTGCACTACCAAGGATAAGGATGTAGTTTCAATCATAGAAGGCTATAGAGTATTAAATTATAATAATGTTATTATTACAAAGCTGGATGAAACCTCTACCTACGGTTCTATACTTAATATACTTGATGCTGCTAAAAAACCTTTAAGCTTTATAACTACAGGGCAAAATGTGCCTGATGACATTAAGGTACTTTCACCATCTGAAGTTTCTAATCTTATTATAGGAGAGGGTAACATATGTTAGATCAAGCTCAAAGATTGAGACAGTTAGCAGCAAGTAATGAAAACAAGGATAAAGCCAGAAGAGTAATTTTGTTGTTAATTTAGGTATAGCACTTCAGCAGATGGGTAAAAAGGTACTTATATTTGATGCAGACGTAGGTATGGGCAATGATGATGTGTTAATGGGTTTTCTTCCTAAATATAATGTGTTTGATGTAATTTTCAATGAAAAAGAAATGGATGAGGTTATTATTACTGGACCTAGTGGAGTTAAGCTGCTTCCAGGTGGTTCGGGGCTTACGAAAATTGATGAACTTACCAACGCTCAGAGAGAAGGTTTTATTAAAAAGCTGGAATCCTTAAGGGGCTTAGATTATATATTGATGGACA
>CAZMQY010000221.1:0-6386 GCA_964568335.1 uncultured Clostridium sp. | reverse complement strand
ACAATACATAGGGAAGTCCAGGCATTATAAATACTGTAGGGTTTGTAGTAGTCTTATAAGTTAAATTTCCTGTAGACAGGAGTACGGAAGCACTGCGTATATACTTCACATCATCATTGTTATAGGTTTCAAGACTACCAAGCAAAGTTGAGTTTCCGTATCTAAATATTGAGTATATGCATAAGGTAAAGAATATACCTAATATTAATGCCAGGTATATTTTTGTTTTACGAGATTCATCTTTAATACTAAACATTGAACACCTCTTATTTCTTAGCTACAAAATAAGCGCCAATAATTATAAGAATTATTCCAAACCACCTTGTAGCAGGAATTTTTTCTTTGAAGACATATATCCCCACAAAAGTGGCTATTACGTAGCAGAGACTCTGCAGAGGATAAATTAAGGATAGGTCTGCCTTTGGCAGTATGTAGAACCAAATTAAGGTTGCAATTCCGTACAACATAAGCCCTGATAAAACATATAGATTAGTAAATAACTTTACCATTGAAAGCAAAGTAAGCTGCAAATTGAAACCTTGCAGACCAATTTTCCACAAGGTTTGTCCAACTACCAGCAACAAAATATTAATTGATAATAGACCAAATAGTTTATGCATTTTTATCCTCCATAGTGCTTTTAAGAATTGCAAGCTCTTGAGTCAGCTTTACAATTCTTTTCTTCATATCAGATATTACAAGGGTTAAGTGAAATATTAATAAAAAGCTAAAAATAATACCCGTAACAAACAATAAAGCAGGAGAATAATAAATTCCTATTTTCTTTGAAATTACTTCAAGAATATTTTTATTTGTACTTAATATAATTAAAGTCAAAGAAATAAATATCCAAAATATACAGTATTGAAATTCCAGCTTTCTCTTTTTAACGTAATGAATAGTAACTGCTAAAAACAATATAGCCAGCATTGCGCAATAAAGATATGCATTCATTTTATTCACCTTCTTAAAACGAGTTTAAAGCACCACTGAGAGTGTAACTTTAATCATGTAGTATATGGATTTAATAGGAGTTATGGAAGACTTCCCGCCTTGTCTATAATTCATGGAAACGGGTACCTCATTTACTCTGACACCCTTAGATGAACCATATACTATAGTTTCAACCTCAGGATAATCTGAGGGATAGTAATTTGCAAACAGCTCTATAGTTTTTCTGTTTACGGCTCTAAAACCTGAAGTGGTATCTAAAATTGGTTTATGTATAATAGAAGAAACCAATCTTGAAAAATATTTAATTCCAATATTTCTAAAAAAACTCGGACTATAGCCTGTCTCCTCTAAAAACCGGGAGCCAATGGTCATATCCGCAGTATTTTCTAAAAGTGGCTGTATAAGCTTTGATAAATACTTGGGATTATGTTGACCATCACCATCTATTTGAACAGCAATATCATAGTTATTATATAGAGCGTATAAGTAGCCAGTTTGAACAGCCCCGCCTATTCCAACATTTTGAGACAGATTTATTACCTTGGCGCCAGCTAGTAATGCTTTTTCTGATGTTCTATCCTTGGAGCCGTCGTTTATTACCAAAACATCAACCTCTAAGCTGCACTGCTTTACATTGCTTACTACATTATAAATAGTAGCTTCTTCGTTATAAGCAGGAATAATAACTAATGTTTTCATAAAATCCCCCCCAAACTAAGTACACAATGTACTAATTATAAACTAGATTGTTATGATTTGTCTATTATACATTAAAAATGGTTATTATGGAATACCGGTGAATGTATGTATAATGATGGAATAAACATTAAAATGTAAATAATAATTAGCATAAAAATAGAGAGTATCTAATTTTTAGACACTCTCTATTTTGCCTTACTTAAGTTTTTCTTTATTCTTATATCATCGCCGAAGAACTTATAAAGCCCGAAGTTTCCAAGAAGCCTTGAACTTATTCTCTCCGAATAAATTTGAAGGAGTTCCTCTAAGGTACAATTTGTAGACACAATCATTTTTTTGTTTTTTAATATCTTTTTGTTTAAAAGATTGAAAAGCTCTGTCTTAGAAAAATCGCTTATTTGTTCAGTGCCTAAATCATCGATTATAAGCAGGTCGCAATTTATTATAAGTTCCTCAAGCAGTTCATCTCCATCAAAGCGTATGTGCTTTAAATTTTGAATCAAGTTTTCAGCGGTTCTATAAACTACAAGATGACCTTTGTCTAAAAGTTCTTTTGCTATGCAGTTAGACAAAAAGGTCTTTCCTGTTCCTGAATTTCCGTAGAAAAGCAAATTTTCGTTTGTAGAATCAAAGGTCCTAATAAAGCTCATGGATCTTGTAAAAATCTTCTCCATATTCTTTCTCGGACTTTCAGGCTCGCTGCCGGCCTTTCTAGGTGAATAGTATTCCATATTAAAGTTGTCAAAGTTATTATCCTTAGTCAACTCGTTTAAGTCGGAATTTTTATAATAGATTCCAACTAGATTGTGCTTGTAGCAGGAACACTTTTGCACTCCAATAAAGCCCGTATCCTGACATTTTTCACATTTATAATTAAGCTCTAAATAATTTATAGGATAACCATTAGAAAAAAGAAGCTCTGATTTTTTCATTCTTAAGTCAGTAATTCTTTCCTTAAGATTTTGAAGATGCTCAGCTCTATTTTTTATATCCCTAAAAGCGCTCATAGAAACCTCGACGCTGAGCTTTCCTATTTGACGTTCAAGCTCTAAAACTTGAGGCAGCTTTTCTTCAATTTCTTTCCTGCGCTTGGCAAGGGACTTGGCTTCAGCCTCTCTTAAATCCTCATAAATTTTCAGTATTTCTGTCTGGTAACCCTTAATCATCGTTATTCTCCCATCCTAAAAGCTTCTTTTCAAGCTCATCAAAATTATAGGTTCGCTGTTCAAAATTATTGAAGGTGCCTTTAGCTGTGTTGTTTGTCTTGTAATTAGTAGTTCTTTTTACAGGTGTAGTTTTTACATCCCTGGTTGCAACATCCTCCAGTGACTTAATGCCCTCTTTATACCAGCTGCCTAAAATTCCATCTATATATTTAAATTCAGCCTTATTAATTCTTTCGAAGCAAATATCGCAGGCCTTGAAAATAACTTCAAGAGGAAACTTGTAGGTGTTAATCCATTTATCCAGCATATCCTCCTGAGGCTTCATTACTTCTCCATCCTTTATTCCAAGGTAGGTAAGGATTTTTTTGATTTTAATCCACTTATCCTCTCGTCTTTTAATGAAGGTTTGAGCCTCTTCGATGGTTTTAATATTTGAATCAAACCAGGCAATAGCGATCTTTTCAATGTACCTGTAGTCAGTTTTGCCTTTGGATACGCAGTATTGAATTAAAAGCAAGATAAGCTCAAGAGGGAAGTTGTATTCCTTCTGCCAGCCTATGTACATGCTCATTTCTTTTGAGGAAAGTGTCCTTCCTAGAAGCTTCTCTATATCCTGAAGCATTTCCTTTGTAGTGCCCTTATTTAATTCTTGAAGCAGATTTACGCTTTCATTATTTCCTTCAATCTTCTCATTTAAATCTATAAACTGTATGCTAAAGTTGCCCATGCTGTCTATAGGAAGCATCTTAATAATACCCTCGTCATTCCAGTAATTCCATGCATTTAAAACGTCTGTCTCTAATAGGTGAAGCGTGCTAGCCAAAATAGAGGAGCTAACTCCAAGCTCACCAGACATACAGTATTTAAGCCCTAAAAGATATACCTTAACAAAATCTCCACGGGCACTGATCATGTATTTATCTATGAAAATATTACTAACAGGCGTGTAATCTTGAGCCTTACTCTTAAACATAAAAGTGCTCATTGTACCTCAACCTTTCTTTACTAATTTTATACAATATATAGTATTGCATAAATTTATTATAACAAAATATAGCTTCCCTCACAACTTGTATAATGTATCTATAAATATGAACAGCTTATTAAATTTTATTCATATTAAGGTATAAATTAGATAAATAATTATATTTTATGTAAAGTTGGGTATATTACTTAAGGTGAGAGGAGAGATAACTATTGAGTTTCTTTAGCAGATGTAAAAAATATGTAGCAATTGCAGCAATCAGTGGAACTATAGGTATGTCTTATGTATATATTTTAGACAATAAACCAAATGCCTATGAGGTTTGTGTAGGCGATAAGGTTGTAGCGTATATAAAAGAAGATAAAAATACTGTTGATATAATAAAAGCATTAGGCGAGGAAGTGGAAAAAAGATTTGGAAGCTCTGAGCTTAAGAGCATGCTGACTTTCAACAAGGCACAGGTTGCAAGCAGCTTTATCACAGATAGCAGTAAGCTAAGAAGTACCGTACTTAAGAATGCGACCATAGAAGTTGAATCCTATGTGCTGCTGTCCAATGGCAAGGAAATTGCAGTACTAGGAAATGAAGCCGAAGGCAAGAAGGTTTTAGATAAACTAAGAGAGCACTATTCAGCTAAAAGTGGAATATCAGTAAAGGAAAGCAAAATTAAAAATACTATTACATATTCTAAAAAGAAAAATATGCTTTCCAAAATACAAGATGTAGATGAAGTGGTTAAAGCGGTTATTGCCGCCAATACCAAAGCTAAAAAACCAGTTATAACAGTTGAGCTTGTTGGAAATACAGAAACTAAACAAACAATATCGCCCCCAACCACTGTGACTTATTCAGATGATATACCTGTTGGACAAAGCAAGCTTAAAAGCAGCGGCAAAGAAGGGGAGAAGCTTGTTTTAAAAGAGCTTGTTGTTGAAAATGATAAAGTTATAAGCTCAAAATTTATCAGTGAAAAAATTATTACAACGGCACAGGAAAAAGTAATAGTTCAGGGAAAAAAGAGTGCCACAACTAATAATGTTTTTTTAGCATCGCCTTCCAGAGGGGTTGTATCCTCTAATTTTGGCATACGCTGGGGTAAAATGCATGAGGGAATGGATATAGCCGCACCTGTAGGGGAGCCTATAAAAGCTGTCTTAGACGGTACTGTAACCTACGCAGGTTGGATGTCTGGCTATGGCTACTTTATAAAGATGAAGCATTCAGGGGGAGTGGAGACTGCCTATGGCCACTGCAGCAAGATAGAAGTTAAAGTTGGAGAGAGTGTTAAAAAAGGAGAAAAAATAGGAGAAGTAGGCAATACGGGAAACAGCACTGGCCCTCATCTTCATTTTGAGGTGCTGGTTAATGGACAGCCGAAAAACCCGGCGGGATATCTAAATTAATTAACAATTAACAATGAAGAATTAAATAATGAGAAGATTCAAGTTTTACATGCAAAACTTGAATCTTTTTGAGGGTGCAAAAGTGCCATAAGTTTGAGAATCCTCCACGGGGATTTTTTTCATCAATTGTTAATTGTTCATTACTCATTAAGTCTCGGTTTCCCCGGATCACACTCCGGCCTCTTAACCTCTGAAACCTGTGAAAGCTTTGTTAAGTAGTAGCATTCTTCTCTATACATATGGTCAAGCATAAGTGGTGCAATAGTACCTAAGGCTTCCTTATCTAATCTCATTTCCTGGAGTTCCTTTAAAAAGCCCATAAACATTAACATTTCTACTTCTGCTTGCTTGTTAAGCCTTGATAGTGCAGGAAATTTGGTTAGGCTTGTTCTCATATAGCCTGCAAATTCCATAGATTTCTCATGTAAGCTATCAAATTGTTTGGCGAATTCCTTGCTCTTTTTCCTTAAGTCCTTTTCTACATCATCAAGATTGCAGTGGATAGCATTGGCGTGACCAACTCCATCTAAAAGCCACAGCAGATGATAGTGTACTGCATGAGCCTCAGGATATTTGTTTGCCATAAAGCAGTTTAGAATAGCCAGGTATTCATCCAGCTCATTTACCATGTGGTTCAAAAAGGTTGGGGGAAGGTTTATGCTTATATTTCCTACAAGATGCTCTTTTAGCAGATTAAGTTTAAAAATTCGGAAGCTTCTACTATGCCTCAAAGCTTCTTCAGTCAGGTTATCTAATTCCTTATCGTGTATGTTTTGTCTTGCTTTATTTAAGAGTCCATCAAATAAAACAATGAAATTTTTTGCTATATCTATTTTTTCTTTTTCCTTTGGTGAAAGTGCATTAAGTATAAATCTACCATGGTCTCCTAATACCTGGAGCCAAAAACGATGCTCAAAGAGTACAGATTTTTCGTAATCAGCTGAAATATACAAAGTATATCCTCCCCGTTTATTCATTCATATCTATAATATGAAGAGAGGAATAATTTGGTGCATATAAAAAGAGCTATATCAAAATAACGTAAAGCAGCAGGTTCTATGATACCGTAGAAAGCATTTGAACGAGCATTAATAAGACTTTGATTATTTTTTATGTAAATCCTAAATTTTATTTGAACGAAGTGAAATAATAAAATTTAGGATTTGAATAAAAAATAAT
>CAZMQY010000220.1:0-6428 GCA_964568335.1 uncultured Clostridium sp. | reverse complement strand
TGAAAAATATCTTCAATAAAGTTCTAGACAGAAAGGAAAGAGCCTTGATAATTGGTTTTATCAAGGCTCTTCAGAGGTACCCATTGATATTATCAAACATGAGATATTTTCCACAAAGCTATTTTTGAATAACTTTTTCTAATATATCTATAATCTCATCTATTTTTTCTTCCCCATTATCATGTTTTACTGCATCTTTAACACAGTGGTGTAAATGTTGTTTTAAAATCATCATATTTGCCTTTTTTAGAAGTGCTTGTGCAGCAATAATCTGATTAGATATATCAACACAATATCTGCCATCTTCAAGCATTTTTATAATTCCTTCAATTTGTCCTTTAGCAGTTTTTAAAGACTGTAATGCTTTTTTTTGTTCTTCATTCATGCTAATCCTCCTTAGTACTTTTTATTTTGATTAATTTTCAAATAAAATCATAGATAAATTCTTCCCTCTAGATGAGAAGAATATTTTTATTAATGCTTCAGCTTAAGTATAATTATCATATTCTCATCACTTATATTATAAGGTTTAATTAGTCTATTAGGCAACACTACTCCCGTTTCAGTTCTGCTGCACTATGAGAAGGTACAACTAAAGCTAATAGCTTTGATAAAATTATCAAAGCTATTAGTTTTACCTATATTGATTCTATTTCAACTACCTTGTATTTCTCAGTGTTAATTGCAAGTTTTATTACTTCTTCGCTAACTTCTTCAGTTGTTTCCATTAACACATATTTTTCTGCAAGGTTTACCTCTGCACTAATAACTCCCTCTAGAATGCTTACTGCTTCCTTCACATGTTTAGCGCAATTTTCACATTTCATACCTTCAACTAATATTTTGTGTTTCATTTTTCATTCCTCCATTATATTTTATTTATAAATAACAACTAGATAAGAAGTTAAGAAGTTAAGAAGTTATCTTCTTATCCAGTTATATAGTTACCTGACAGGTTTAAATCTCTTTAATCTTAAAGCATTTGCAAGTACTGATACGGAACTAAGACTCATTGCTGCTCCAGCTATCATCGGATTTAATAATGGTCCTCCAAATACGTGCAGAATTCCCATTGCAACTGGTATTCCTACTGTATTATACCCAAATGCCCAGAACAGATTTTGTTTGATATTTCTTATAGTGCTTTTACTTAATTGTATAGCAGTTGGAACATCCATTAAATCGCTTCTCATAAGAACTATGTCTGCTGACTCCATTGCAACATCTGTTCCTGAGCCGATAGCTATACCAATATCTGCTTGTGCTAGTGCTGGAGCATCATTTATACCATCACCAACCATCGCAACCTTCTTGCCTTCAGCTTGAAGCTTTTTAACTTCGTTTGCCTTGTCTTGAGGTAATACTTCTGCTAGTATTCTGTCTATTCCAACTTGTTTTGCTATGGCTTCAGCGGTTCTCTTATTGTCTCCAGTTATCATTGCAACTTCTATTCCCATCTCATGAAGCTTTTCTATTGCTTTCTTACTATTTTCTTTAACAGTATCAGCAACAGCTATAATACCTGCCATACTTCCATCAATGGCCACGTACATTGGAGTCTTACCCTCTCCAGCTAGGTTGTCTGAAATTTTATCTAATCTTTCTAATGATATTTTGCTTTCAACCATAAGCTTTTTGTTTCCAAGTAAAATATTCTTGCCATCAATTTTAACTTCAATTCCATGGCCTGGAATAGCTTTAAAGAAATCAAGCTTCTTAAATTCTAATCCTCTTTCTTCAGCACCTTTAACAATTGCTTCACCAAGTGGATGCTCTGATCCTTTTTCTGCTGATGCGGCTAATTGCAGCAAGTTATTTTCTGAAATACCATTTGCAACAACAACATCTGTAACCTTCGGCTTGCCTTCAGTAATTGTACCTGTTTTATCGAATACTACAGTTTGTATCTTATGAGCAGTTTCTAGTGCTACACCACTCTTTATTAAAACACCATATTCCGCTCCCTTACCTGTACCAACCATAATTGCTGTTGGTGTTGCTAATCCAAGGGCACATGGGCAAGCGATTACTAAAACAGATATAAATATTGTAAGCGAGAATATTCCTGATTCCCCACCGAAGAAGTACCATGCTAAACCTGATAACATTGCTAAGACTATAACTATTGGAACGAAGTAACCAGAAATAACATCTGCAAGCTTTGCAATTGGAGCTTTAGATCCTTGAGCATCTTCTACTAGTTTTATAATTTGAGCAAGTGCTGTATCCTTGCCAACTTTAGTAGCTTTATATTTTATAGTTCCGTTTTTATTTATGCTTGCACCAATGATTTTGTCGCCAGCATTCTTTTCTACTGGAATACTTTCACCTGTAAGCATTGACTCATCTACAGAAGTAGTACCCTCAACCACTTCCCCGTCTACAGGCATCTTTTCACCTGGTTTAACTACTATAATATCCCCCACTTCTACTTCTTCAATAGTAATTTCTTTTTCTTTTCCATTTCTTATGACTATAGCCGTTTTAGGAGCAAGTCCCATAAGCTTCTTTATGGCTTCAGAGGTCTTTCCCTTAGAAACAGACTCTAAATACTTACCAAGAGTTATTAGGGTGATAATTACTGCTGCTGATTCAAAGTATAAATCCATAGCATAGCTTGTATCTCCACCAAAAATCTTAACTGTTGCAAATATACCATATAGAACAGCGGCTGCTGTACCTATTGCAATAAGCGAATCCATATTTGGACTTCTTTTAAACAGTGTTTTGAATCCAACTGTATAGTATCTATTACCAGCAATTACAACAGGTATAGTTAGAAGCAATTGTGATAAAGCAAAAGCTTCAGGATTCATCATTGGATCTATAAAGGCTGGAAGTGGAGCTCCTAACATATGACCCATAGATATATAAAGTAGCGGCACTGTAAATATGGCTGATATAATAAACTTCTTCCATAACAGTTTCATTTCTTTTTCTTTTCTCTCTTTATCTGTATCCACAGTAGTCTCTTCTTCTATAGCCTTGTATCCGGCTTTCTCTACTGCATTCTTTATATCTATAACTTTAACCTTTGAAGGTTCATAGTTTATAATTAATTTCTCAGTTGCATAATTAACATTTGCTTCTGTAACTCCATCTAGCTTTCTTGTAGCCTTTTCTACAGCTTTTGCACAGGAGGCGCAGGTCATCCCTTCTATTTTCATAGTTTTATTAACAGCATCACTAATAGCTTTATACCCTGCCTTCTCTACTGCTGTTTGAATATCTGCCACAGAAACCTTCGCTTCGTCAAAACTTATGCTTAGCTTTTCAGTAGCAAAGTTAACATTTGACTCTGTTACACCTTGTAGTTTTTTAGTGACTCTTTCTACTGTCTTTGCACAAGATGCACAGGTCATTCCTTCAATTTTTAATGACTTAGTTGCCATATAATTTCCCTCCTTAAATAATTTACACCTATTCTATTTACCAATTACTTATGATAAAAGATCTATAATTTCATCTTTATAGTTGCTTCAATTTGCCCTTTTTATATTTTTTAAGCCTTTATAGCTTCTTTTTTTTCATTATTCACCGTTTCACCTCCCCACCCCCAGGCAGGGGTGTATCTTTATGATAATACTATAAATTTAATCTGTCAATCTATTTTTTAACTACTCTCATTGGAGAATACGATATGTCTTATTAGTATAGTTATAAAAAAATTAAGCTTGACAGTTAACCCATCAAGCTCTTATTAAAAAATAAATATTTGAAAATCCTTATTACCAGCTTTAATAACTTCTAAATTAATTTATTTTCTCGAAGTAAACCTTAAAAGCAGTTCCTACCCCTTCTTCACTTTCTACATCTATACTTGCATAATGAAGTTTCAATATATTTTTTGCAATTGTTAAGCCAATGCCGCTGCCTTCAATTTGGTGTCTGCTCTTGTCTCCTCTATAAAGTCTTTCAAATATAAAAGGTAAATCTTCATTATTAATACCTATTCCATTATCTTTTACTTCAACAATAATATTATTGTCGTTAGCAAAGAGTTTAACAGATACCTTACCATCCTTCTCTGTAAATTTAAGAGCATTGGATAATAAGTTTATAAGTACTTGCTTTAGTTGATCTTTATCTCCTGCTATAACATAATCTTTATAAGGTTCTTTATAGTATTGCAATTTAACATTCTTACTTTCTGCAGCCATACTAAAATCCGTACAGACTTCTTTAATTAATTCATCTAAAAATATATCTTCAAAATTAAGCTTTATACTTTCAGTCTCAAACTCTTTTAGTGTATCTAAATTATTTAGCAATCTGCCAAATCTGACTACTTCTTCATTAAGATTATTAAGTCTATCAGTTGTAACTGGAAAGACTCCATCTATCATGGCTTCCAAGTTATTTTGCAGTACATTTAACGGTGTTCTAATCTCATGAGAAATATCAGACACTAATTTTCTTCTAAGTTTATCCTGATATTTTAACTTTTCAGCTAGAACATTTACGCTTTTCCTTAGATTTTCTAGTTCTTCAATGTTACTTTCAACCTTTGACTTGGTATCAAATTTTCCTTTTGATAAGTTTACAGACATATTAGCTACTTCTTTAATTGGAATAGAGAACTGTTTTGAAAAATAAAGACTTATACCAATGATAATTATGAGAGTAATTATTCCGCTTATAATAATACTTTCATTTATTGATCTTATAAAATTTGCATCCTCTTCTGACAGCAATAAGGAGGAATACTGACCAATATCTACATATCCAACCACACTTCCATTAACATCAATTTCAAATCTTTTTGAATTATAAACTCCTTTGTCCTTTGTAATCATAGTATTTAAATAGTACTTGCTCTTTATATCATTAGGATCCATTCCCCATATCGTCTTTTTATTACTGTCCAGCAAAGTTAGGCAATAATTGCCCATGTAGGCCTCATGCATTAATTCAGCCCCTGAGTTTTCAGTCCACTTGCCCTCCCTTTTATAAGCCTCCTGCAAGTAAGATACAATTCTCTCATATCTTTTATTTTGAGTGTCTATCATGTACTGATTAAACTTACTATTTATTGTTATATTCACAAACAAAGTAATTAATAATATTGCCGATATTGAGCAAATAAAAAATAAAATACTTAACCTTTTTCTTATTGTCTGCACTTAATTTTCACCACCAAATTTGTAGCCTGCTTTTGTAACCGTAATAATATATTTAGGACTCTTTGTGTCCTCTTCTATCTTCTTGCGAATATTTTTAATGTGTACGTCAATAGTTCTATCATACCCTTCAAAATCCATTCCAAATATTTTGCTTATAAGCTGCTCTCTTGACAATACTCTTCCTTTGTTTATAGCAAGCTCGTATAGTATGTCAAATTCACTTGGAGTAATCGAAACCTCTTCTCCATTAACTTTTACAACTCTTTTATCGTAATCAATACTCAATCTTTCATCATGAAAGATTAATTTTGAAGTACGGTTCTCAGTATCTAATCGTCTGAAAAGAGCATTAACTCTAGCTGTAAGTTCTCTAGGACTAAATGGCTTAACTAAATATTCGTCTGCACCAATACCTAGACCATCAATCCTATCCTGTAAGGCTCCTTTCGCTGTCAGCATAAAAATGTGAACATCGGAGCTTTGCCGTATTATCTTGCATACTTCTTCTCCACTTATATCCGGAAGCATTAAATCAAGAATAATTAGCTTAAAAGTCATTGTTTTAAAAATTTCTATACCTTTAAGTCCTTCTGCAGTACTATATACCTGATAGCCTTCCTTTTCTAAATAAGCTTTTAAAACCTCGGAAACTCTTTCTTCATCTTCTATAATTAAAATGCTGCTCATATATTTCACCTCTTGTCTTTGATAAATATCATCTTAAAAATATATTTTATTATAAAGCTATTATATCAATATAATCTAAAGATAATATGAAGATTTATCATTAATTATTTGAAATATGTTTAATTTCTCAAAAGATAACTTCTTTAGGTTATCATTATTACATGATTACCCAATGAATATATTACCTGTACCAATCTCCATGTTTTTTATGTATAATGTTTCTTGGACAAACTAATATCATGCCGAATGCTTATTGCAGCGGGGGAATATACTTGGGGTGAATCATTTTTGTAGGGAATTCCTCTTCCCGAACCCGTCAACTAACCTCGTAGGCAAGTGAGAGGAGAATAAAAATGAAAAAAATCATTATTGCAATAACGGCGTCCTTAGTATTAACTGTGGGTATTTCAACTACATTATCTTCTAAGTTAAATACTCCTAAAGATGTATCTGTTGCAACAAATTCACCTGAGAATAAGGCTATAATTTCTGAATCAACAGATAACATGCTAGCGGATGCACAGCCTCAAGTTAAACCAGAGTCTGCTGAAACAAATAGTACAAGTTCTGAGGAGAAAACAGCCCCTCCGGCAGCTAAAGCAGATACAAAGAAATCCA
>CAZMQY010000219.1:0-6431 GCA_964568335.1 uncultured Clostridium sp. | reverse complement strand
ACTCCACCATTTAGTTTTCTGTCACTCCATGTATAGTAGTCTGCTGCAAAAACCTTTGTTGAAAAAATAGTAGTTAAGAGCGTACCTATAGCAAGTAAACGTCTTATTTTCTGTCTTTTCATAATTATCCCCCTTTTGTAAAAAATGTAATAACATATGAATTATACATAAATTTTACTTTAGTTACAATATGAGTTATAAATAAATACGAGTTAAATAAATAAAAGTTAGCTATAAAATTAATAATTATCAAAAAAATAAAAATGAAGGTTAAAAGATGCTTAATTTTAAAGGAAAAAATTACTAGTGATAAAGCTATAATGCAAGTGGAAAAATTTTGACATTAGCATCATTTTTTTTATCATAATTTTAGTCGCAGGGATTAATAAAATAGTATGGCGGGATATGCGTGGAAGCAAGTGGTTATCTATGCTAAACAGACATGATTTGCGCTATAGATAACATTGTGAATGGGTAATGGGAATGATATTTTGCATAAATAAAATATCATTTATGCAAAAATTATATAATTTATATAATTTGTTTTGTGCTAAAATATGAAGGGTAAAAGGCGATTTATGGTCAAAAAAACCTAAATTTATGGTTTATACTCGATTTTACGTAAAAAATACTCATATAAATCTATGAAAGAAAAATTAATAAATTGAATAATTTAAATGTAATTTATTCAGAAAACGTTGACAGTAAATAATGGACATGCTAATATGATTATGCGTAATTTTTATAAATTTTTTAATCTTATTAAAAGGGGGACGAAAATGATTAACAGGGTTAAGAACACAGAAAAGAAGGGTTTATTTGCCAAGTTTCTAGACGTTGTTGAAAAAGTGGGAAATAAGATGCCGCATCCGGTAACAATATTTTTAATACTTTGTGCATCAATAGTTGTAATTTCTCATTTACTAGCGACAGCAGGCGTTTCTGTAACGTATACTGGCTTTGATGCCAAGGCTCAAAAAATGGGAGAAATAACAGTCAAAGCAGTGAGCTTGCTTACTCCGGATGGTGTAAGGTACATGTTCACTGATGCGGTTAAAAACTTTACTGGTTTTGCTCCGCTTGGAACAGTTTTAGTTGCGATGCTTGGTGTTGGAGTTGCTGAGGGAACAGGACTTATTTCTGCATTAATAAGAAAATTAGTATTAGGCACTCCTAAGAGTCTTATCACAGCAGTAGTTGTATTTGCAGGAGTTATGTCAAACATAGCTTCAGACGCAGGATATGTAGTTTTGATACCACTTGGAGCAGTAATATTCTTAGGTTTTAAAAGACATCCTCTTGCTGGTGTTGCAGCTGCTTTTGCTGGCGTATCAGGAGGTTTTAGTGCTAATCTTTTCCCAGGACCTACAGACGCGCTTCTTGGAGGAATAACTACTGAAGCCGCAAAAATGCTTAATCCAACCTACTCAGTAGGGGCCACAGATAACTGGTATTTCCTTGCAGTATCAACTGTGTTAATAACTATACTTGGAACCTATGTAGTTGAAAAAATAGTAGAGCCAAGACTTGGTGAATATAAGGGCAATGCTTCAGTTACGCTTGAAGAATTAACTTCAGCTGAAAAGAAGGGATTAAAGTACGCTTTAGTAGGATTAATTCTTACAGCAGCAGCTATGATAGCTCTTGTAGCTCCATATAATGGATTGTTAAGAGATCCTAAGACACACAAAGTATTAGAATCTCCATTTATGACATCAATAGTTGTTGTAATAGCTCTAGCATTCTTAATACCAGGAATTTTCTATGGTATTGGTTCAGGAACAGCTAAGACTGACAAGGCAATTGTTGCTCAAGCTTCAAAGGCTATGGCTTCCATGGGTGGATATATAGTACTTGTTTTCGTGGCAGCACAGTTTGTTGCTTACTTTAACTATACAAAGCTTGGAACTATACTTGCAGTATCAGGAGCAGACTTCCTAAAGGGAGCGGGCATAAAGGGAATACCGCTTATTTTAGGTTTTGTTATTGTAACAGCTCTTATAAATCTGTTTATGGCTTCAGCTTCTGCTAAATGGGCAATTATGGCGCCAATATTTGTGCCAATGCTTATGCAGATGGGTTTCACACCAGAGTTCACACAAGTTGCATTTAGAATAGGTGATTCAACTACTAATATCATAACTCCATTAATGTCATACTTTGCTATGATAGTTGCTTTATCTGAAAAGTACGATAAGGAAGCAGGTATTGGAACGCTTATATCTACAATGGTTCCATTCTCTATAGTATTTTTAATTGGATGGACTATACTATTAATAGTATGGTACGTATTAGGTCTTCCAATAGGACCAGGTGCGGGAATATTCATGTAATAAATTTAAAAGGTACCTATCCAAGGTACCTTTTTTATAAAAGATTTTATTACACCAAAGCAGGTTGTGTATAAATTTTAAAATATTAAGTAGCTTAAGGGTGTATAATCTTTAAGTAAAGAGTAAGAAATATAGGAGGATAAATTATGGTTAACAAAGAAAGAGTAGTACAGGAATTTTTAAAGTATATACAAATTGACAGCTTATCTAAAGCTGAAGGCAACTTTGCTGAGTTCATCAAAAATGAACTTGAGGCTGTTGGAGCAGAGGTATATGTTGATGACGCCGGGCAAAAAATAGGAGGAGATACTGGAAATATAATTGCTAAGGTTAAGGGAACTCTTGATAAGCAACCAATCCTATTTAGCTGCCATATGGATACGGTAACACCAGGTATAGGTATAAAGCCTGTAATAAGAGATGAAGTTATATACAGTGATGGAACTACCATACTTGGAGGGGATAACAAGGGTGGAATAGCTGCAGTGCTTGAAGCTTTAAGATGCCTTAAGGAGAATAATATTGAGCACGGACCAATTGAGGTGGTATTCAGCATAGCAGAGGAAACAGGATTGTTTGGTGCTAAAAACCTTGATTACAGCAAAATAGAGTCCAAATTAGGCTTTGTGCTTGATAGCGGTGGAGAGCCTGGTCAAATTGTTGTTAAAGGACCAGCCCAAGATAAAATAGATGTAAAAATTATAGGAAAGCCTGCTCATGCCGGAGTTTGCCCTGAAGAGGGAATAAGTGCAATACAGGTGGCTTCTTCAGCCATAGGCAGAATGAACCTTCTTAGAATAGATGAAGATACTACAGCTAATATAGGATCAATCAGCGGCCAAGGGCCAACGAACATAGTTTGCCCAGATGTTATAATTAAGGCTGAGGCAAGAAGCCTAAGCAGTGATAAGCTTGATGCACAAACTGCCCATATGGTAGAGTGCTTTGAAAAAGCTGCTGAAGAATTTGGAGCAAAGGTTGAAATTGAAACCTCCAGAGCGTATGTACCGTTTGTTATAGATGAAAATGATGAAATAGTTAATTTGGTAAGAAAAGCATGTGAGAATATTGGACTAAATTCATTTACAGCATCTACAGGAGGCGGCAGCGATACAAATGTGCTGAATGGAAATGGCGTAAAGGCTGTTAACCTTGGAATAGGTGAAAAGAAGCCTCATACTCTTGAAGAACATATGAGTATTAAAGATCTAGTGAACACTTCAAGATTAGTTTTAGAAATAATTAAGACAGTTTAAATTGAGTAAATTGAGTGCCACCCACGTGGCAAGTGGCAAGTTGATGATGGTTTCAACTTGCCACTTGCCATGTGGGTGGCACTTAAAAACAATATTATATATACCTAATAAAATGCGGCTAACAAATGCTAGGTAATATGGTAAATATATTAAGTTATAGCTTTCCTATGTTCCTTAATGAGTAGGCATAAGATATAAAGCGTGGCGATCTTTCTTTGATGTCTTTTTCGGAAACACCTAGGTATAAAATCAAATCATCCATGAGTTCATTGCCGCCATTACAGATGCATAGATACCCCGATTTCATTTCCATTTCTACAATCACATCATCTTCAGAGCTGTTAATATTTTTATTTGCAAGCTGATGCTTATAGCTGCTCTCATTTTCTTGCTGCTTTTTGGATCTAATGCCTGGCAGTTTATAGGCTTTCATTTCCAGTCCAAGCTCCTCTGCAGAATATCCTTGTGCTTGAACAACAGAAGTATCCTGTTCAAAATATGCTTTTACTTCTTCTTGTGTTGGGTATTTCGGTAAAGGTGCAGGTTTATCTAAAAGATGATCAAAATAGTTTAGTATAACATTTACCTTTAGACTATTTAATTTGTAGTATGGAAGTGTATAAGGAACGGCTTCATATTTTTCAATTAAATATTCTTCCAGCTCTTTAAAGGGTCTTTCACAAGGGGTTATTCTCTCAGCAGCATAGGATAAAAAATCCTCCTGCTCAGTTTTCGGTTGCGCTATAAATATGGAGGTAGGTCCACAGGCCCCACCGATAACACCATTAGCCCTCACTACATTCCTTTTTCTTAAGCGAAAGTTAAAAAAACTCATGTTTATCACCTTTTTCTCCTGCTAGGATTATTCAAATAATTTTTATTTCATAGGATAAGCTTTTGTAAAGTATGATATTATTTAAAATAGTTAGTATTTTTGAATTGATAATAAATCTTCAGTTCTTTCGCTCATGTATTTATATGAATCGTATACACCTTTATTATAAAACTCTGGTGCTAGTTCTTCTATAATAAAATTTAGCATTAAATTTGAAGCTAAATCACCCAATTCTTCTTCTCTTTCATTATAAAAATAAGCTTTTATGGCAGAAACCATAGCCTCCCTTTTTTCTTTAGTTAATTCAAATTTATCTTTATGCTTCATAATATGCCTCCATTAAAATTAGTAATATTTATTTTTAAAGAATAGTATAGTACTCCTGTATTGAAGTATATGAGAATTGTTTATCTTTTGACAACAGGTTAAAGCGTGTTAAAAACCCAATAGCCATAAACCATTTAGCTGGCTAGCTGCGTCAGTGCTTACTGGCCCGGCTTTATCTATACAAATATTATATCAAGTTATTGACATGCATTCCAAATTATTTTTGACAATATAGTATTGACAATACATATCTACAAAAATATTTGTTATTCTTTGGGAGAAATCTATAATTTATATTGTAGTAATATATGAAAAGGCTTTTTCAAAAGGTAGACTAGAAGAGATAAGAGTTCTAAATGAAATTTTAGGGCAGATTGCTAATAGGTTTGCGTAAGTTTAAGTCACCTAGGGTGTGGAATGAGAGGAGGAAAACTGTGAAACCGGATATTGAAAGGTTCATGGACTTATATATGGGTTCTGTATATGGAGTTGCTAAGAGCATACTAATGAATATAGGCTCGGAGCAGGATATTGAGGAATGTGTTCAGGATGTTTTCATTGAGGCTTGGAACAATATTGACAGGTTTGATGAGAGCAGAGGAAGCATGAAAACTTGGCTTTTAATACTTTGTAAATATAGAGCATTAAATGTGAAGAAATCCTTGATGAGAAAAAGAAAAGTTGTAGATTTTGAAGAGGTTCAGCTTTCTTCTAAAGGAGATATTGAAGAGAATCTTTTATTCAAGGAAAGAAAAGATGAGATTATCCAAGCTGTAAATTCATTTAATTCAATAGACAAGGAAGTGTTTTTAAGAAGATACTTTCTGGAGCAGAGCATTGAGTACATTTGCAGTCATATGGAGTTAAGTAGGCAAGCTGTTGATAATAGACTTTGGAGAGGAAGAAAAAGGCTAAGAGAGATATTAAGCTTTGAGGAAGGGAGGAGTATTAATGAACAGAGAAGATAGAGATATATTTGATTTTATGAATAATCTTTCAGAGGAAGACAGCTTAAGACTTCTGGAAGGTATTAATATAGATGAGGAAAGCATAAGTGATGAGCAGAGAGATAGAATTAAGAGGAATGTAGTTGGAAAAGTAAAGACAGTTCCTAATAAAAAGAGGTTCAAATACAAAAAAAGTTTTATGGCGGCCTCTATTGCGGTTTTATTTATTTTTACTGGCTTTACTCCTTCTGGACAAAAGGTTGTAGCTGAGATAATTAAAAAGCTGTACTTTATTCCTGGGATAGGAAAAGTGGAGGAGAATAAGGGCCAAGAATTATATGTTCTGCTAAAGCCTATTAAATATAGTTATTATGGAGGAGAAATAACTGTTAAGGCAGTTATTAAGGATAAAAAATCTCTATCCATAAAAATAGAAGGAGATAATGATAGCGCTGCTAGAGACTTTATGCATCTTTCTATTATTAATGATAATGGAGAAAGGTATACTAATTCTAGTAGTGCGGTTTCTCGTGGGGGGATATGGAGTGGAAGCTATAGTTTCGAAAATATACCTGAAGATATGAAAGATTTTAAAATACTAATTCCGGATAACAGCAAGATTTCTGTACTTTTAAGTAAAGCAGAAGGCTATAGTGATTATGCTTCTATGGGGCCAACAGACATTAAGAATGGCCAAGGAATAACCTTAGTTCCTTCAAAAGAGGAAGGTAAA
>CAZMQY010000218.1:1882-6446 GCA_964568335.1 uncultured Clostridium sp. | reverse complement strand
ACCCTTCTTTTCTATAGTATCAAGTTGATGTCTAAAATTTCTTTTCACATTATCTATATATCTTTGCCTAAGTGCCTTTTGCTCTTCCTTTTCTTCATCTGTCAGGCCAGCCTCTTGGCTTTTCTTGTACAAATAGTTTATTCTTATTATAACTTCATCTATATTCATGGTATTCTCCTTCTTAGCTTTTATTATTTAACAAGCTGAAAGCTTGTATCTGTTAATTCAAAATTATCCTTTAGACCTGGGGTTATATATATTTTATTGTCCTTTGTAATAAATATAGCATTAACATCCTTTAAACTTTTAGCATATTCAAGTCCCTTTTCTAAGCCTAATGCAAAGATCTTTGAAAAACCATCACCGTTTATAGATTTGTCAGTAATTATTGTAACGCTTAACAGATTATTATCAACAGGATAACCTGTAGCCTTATCTATTATATGATGATATATCTTATCATCTTGTTTTATATACCTTTCATAAATGCCTGAAGTAACTACAGTTTTATCGGCTACTTTAACTGTACCTACATAATTGCCTCTTGCTGTAAAAGGATGCTGTATTCCAATGGTCCACTGCTTTCCATCAGGTCTTCCTCCTAGAGTCATAACATTTCCACCTAAATTCACAATAGCGTGTTCAACACCCTTTTCCTTCAATATCTTAATAGCTTCATCAGCCGCATATCCTTTCGCTATTCCTCCAAGGTCAAGCATCATTCCTTTTTCCTTAAGCATAACTTTATTTTCTGCCTTGTTTAACAGCACATTCTTGTAATTAACTAATGGAAGCTTAGCTTTTATTTCTTTATCATCTGGTACTCTCACATTATCAAATCCTATATTCCACAGCTTAACTATTGGTCCTATAGTAATATCAAACTTATCATAAAGGCCGCTAAAATATAGTCCTTTTTCTATTACTTCGAAGGTATCCTTAGAAACCTTAACATAATCCACTCCAGAAGCATTGTTAACATCAATAACTTCGCTTTTTTCTTTATTTACACTCATCTTATCTTCAATTTCTCTTAATCTATTAAATACACTTTCAAAAGTGCTGTCAGATATGTGATCGTACAGTTTAATGGAACAAACTGTGCCCAAAATAGTTTCAGTCTTTGTCACTGGAGATTCTGAGGTTGGTGTAGTTTTATTACAGCCTGACAAGAGCAAAGGCATAGCTACAATTAAAGCAGTGATGCAAGTTGCATATTTTTTTATTTTGTTATTCATTTTTGATTCCTCCATTTTATTTTATCCTGTCAAAAGAAATTACATTTTTTTATTATATCATAATGATATATTTTAAAATATGTTTATGCAAAAAATATGCATCGAAATACAAAACAATGATTAATAAATATCAAACAAAATCATTATATCCTGTAATAAATAACCATTTTATGTTAACAAATTAACATCAGCCTTTTAATTGTGAAGATATTACTTAAAAATCATAAATCATAGTTTTATTTATAATTTTAATGATTTTTTAATTAATCATTAATAATTTATAAAATTCTTTAATTTTTCCCATGGACATGCGCTGTTTTTTTGTATAAAATAGATTGTGAAGATAAGTGTTCATAATTGAACTTAAATAAAATTTTATCAAACTGAGGAGGTCTAAAATGGGAGAGGTTAAAAAGATTGTTATACTCGGTACAGGGTATGCAGGAGTCCATGCAGCTAAGCTGTTAAACAAAAAATACAAAGGGAATACTAATGTAGAAATTACTTTAATAGGTAAGGATCCTTATCACACTCTAATGACAGAACTTCACGAGGTAGCAGGTGGTCGTGTTGAACAGGACAGCGTTCAGATAAGCCTGAACAGAATTTTCAAAGGCAGAAGAGTAAATGTAGTGCTTGATGAAATAACTGCAATTGATTTTGACAAGAGAACTCTTTCATCAAAAACTGGGAAGTATGACTATGACTATCTTGTTCTTGGAACAGGAAGCGAACCTGCCTTCTTTGGAGTGCCAGGAGTAAAGGAAAATGGATTTACAGTATGGTCTCTGGAAGATGCTTTAAGAATAAGAGAACATATTGAAAATATGTTTAGAAAAGCAACTAAGGAAAGAAATGCTGAAGCAAGAAGAAAAATGCTCACTTTCGTAGTTGCTGGTTCAGGATTTACAGGAATAGAAACTATTGGCGAAATAATGGAATGGAAGAAAAAACTTTGCAGAAACTATGAAATAGATGAAAAAGAAGTTAGTTTATATGTTGTAGAAGCCTTAGATAAAATCCTTCCAATACTTAGTGATGATTTAGCTGCCAAATCCGAAAGATACTTAACTAAAAACGGTGTTCAAATAATTAAAAGCTCACCTATTACTGGCGTAGATAAAGATTATATTACACTAAAGAGTGGAAAACAAATTGAAACTAATACATTAATCTGGACATGTGGAGTTCAAGCAAGCAAATTTGCTGCTAACTTAGGTCTTAAGACTGCAAGAGCTGGAAGAATCCAGACAAATGAATTTATGCAAGCTGTAGAATATAATAATGTTTATGTAGTTGGTGACAACTCCTATATAGAAGAAGAAGGAAAAGGACTTCCTCAAATTGTAGAGACTGCCCTTCAAACTGCAGAAACTGCTGTTCATAACATAGTTGCAGACATGGCTAAGAGCGAAAAGAAAGCACATAAATCAAATTATCATGGCTTTATGGTTTCAATTGGCGGCAGATATGCTGTTGCAAGCTTAATGGGAGTTAATATGAGCGGTTTTATAGCTATGGCGATGAAACATCTAGTTAACTTGCACTACTTGTTTGGCGTTGCTGGCTTTAATGCAATATGGGCATATATTGTGCATGAGTTCTTCGATATTAAGGAAAATCGCTCAATTATTGGAGGTCACGCATCTAAGAAATCTCATACTTTCTGGCTTGCTATATTAAGAGTATATCTTGGTATTATGTGGTTTATTGAAGGTTATAAAAAGGTACAAGAAGGTTGGCTTACAACTTTAAAAATTCCTATGTTTATGGCAGATGCAGCTTCCTCAGCGTCTCAAGCTGCTGAAGCTACTACATCAGCATCTCAAGCTGCTGAAGGTGCAGCCGCTCAAGCCCCTGCAATATTAAGCGCTCCTCCTGCATTCTTTAACAGTATGATGGGCTTACTAAAACCATTTGGAATGCAATTCCAAATACTTGTTGTTGTAGCTGAAATAGGTATTGGTTTAGCATTAATTGCTGGACTATTTACATTCCTTGCTAGTGCTGCTTCAGTGTTCTTCTGTTTAAACTTTATACTTTCTGCAATGTTTGGCTGGGATAAAGTTTGGTTCATATTCGCTGGAATAGCTTGTATGGGCGGCGCAGGTAGAGCACTTGGTTTAGATTACTATGTATTGCCTTGGCTTAAGAGATGGTGGAATAATACAGGACTAGCTAGAAAGACCTATCTATTTATGGAGTATGATCTTACAGAAGGCTAGACTTGATTAAAAAAGGCTTAACTTGATTAAAATATGTAAAAGTGAGGAATTCTCATGAAGCTAAAACCATTAGATATAGTTGTAATCGTAGTTTTGGTATTTATAGCATTGGGTTCCTCAGCGGCTGCATTTATCAATTCTCATAAAGCCTACAATAGTAAATATGTAGAAATTGAAGTTAAAGGGAAGCTTTACAAAAGGCTTCCCTTAGATAATAGCCGTAATGAGAGAATTCAAATTGATACTGATTTAGGAAATAACATTATTGAAATTACAAATGGAAATGTACGAATACTCGATGCTGATTGTCCAGATAAAATTTGTATACAAGATGGTTCTATAAGCAAACCTGGGCAAATACTAGTATGTCTCCCGCATAAAGTTGTTATAAATATTAAAGGTCAAAATTCTGAGACAGATGCATTGTCATTTTAATGGAGGATCTATGAAAAAGACACAAAAATTAACTTTCATTGCTGTGTTGGTAGCTCAAGCACTTATACTCTACTTAATTGAAAGAATGCTTCCTGTCCCATTTATTGCTCCAGGAGCAAAACTTGGTCTTTCTAATATTATAACCGTGGTTTGTTTATACCTTTTTACACTTAAGGATGCTTTTACAGTTATAGTTTTAAGAATTATACTTTCTACCCTATTTGGCGGTTCCCTATCAAGCTTTTTATACAGCATATCTGGGGGGTTATTAAGCCTTATAACCATGTATCTTGTTAAAAAACTAGGCAGGGATTATATAAGTATTATCGGCGTTAGCATAACTGGAGCCTTCTTTCATAACCTAGGACAAATTTTAATGGCAGCAGCAGTTGTTCATAATATTAATATAATAGTATATCTTCCAATTTTATCTGTAGCAGGTATAGGAACAGGTTTCTTTGTAGGTATTACTTCAAGATATTTGATGCTTTACGTTAGAAGACTGCCCTTCTACTCAACTATAAACAACAATAAATCTTTTAAGGGTGATTAAATGAACAGATTTTGGGATAAGTATCCAGCCATAAAAATTGAGCTTGAAAAAGTAGTAGAGATTATGAAAGAGAACGCAAGGAACCATGAAAAATCCATTGAAAATTCTATACT
>CAZMQY010000218.1:0-1872 GCA_964568335.1 uncultured Clostridium sp. | reverse complement strand
GTAGATGATGCTAAAACAAGACGTGGGAAAGAAACAGTTCAGTCAAAGTATGGCAAGGATTATGCTGTTTTTATAGGCGATATATTATTTTGCAGATGTTTTATGGCACTATCAAACAATACCTCAACAGAGAATATGAAAATGCTTTCTGAAGCAATTTTTAATATATGTACTGGTGAAATAGAGCAGCTTACCTCTCACTTCTCACAGGATGTAAGCGTTAAAAAATATCTAAAGAGAATTAGTGCTAAAACTGCAGAGCTGTTTTCTCTTAGTTTTCTTGTTGGAGCAACTGAAAGCGGCTGTTCAGATGATATTGTAAATAACCTAGCAAAAATAGGTTATGATATCGGAATGGCTTTTCAGATAATAGATGATATACTAGATTATAACAGCAATGATGAAACAGTAGGCAAACCCACTGGCAATGATTTAAAAGAAGGCATTTTTACATTACCACTTATATATGCTCTAAATGTTGATAGAACTAGCTTAATTCCTCTCATATCAAAAGAGCATTACAGCAATGAGGATATAATTGAAATAATTAAAATTACTAATGAATTAGGTGGAATAGATAAAGCAAGAGCTGCCGCTAAGAGATACACCGAGAGAGCTTTTAGACGAATAAAACAGCTTCCTGCAAATGAAAACAGACAAATGTTGATAGATATTACTCAAAGGCTTCTTTGGAGAGAGTATTAATATAAAGGTAGAGGTAAATAGTTTCCTCTACCTTTTAAATTTGACTTTATTGTCCAAATATTAGACTTTCTTCGTCATTACCATATTATACCATATAACTATTTTCAACATCTTGAAAGCTTTATACAAACCATAATTATCATCTTCCTTCCGTAATATAGTAAAACAATAAGTATTCATGTAATATTTTGCTTTTTATTGTATTATAAATATTCTTTAATTATTTTAAAAAACTGATACAATATAAATACGGACAAACTTCTATGTCTATATAATATTCACAAAAGAGGTACTGTTATGGAACTTAAAATATTGATATTAAATCAAAAAATAGAAACCCTAAGAATTTTATTATATAATCTTATAGGAAGCAGCAAACAGCTAACAGACAAAACTGTTGTTGATTGCAGCCAAGAGTTAGATAGACTCCTATCTGAATATGAGAGATGCAGAATTAATATTACACCAGGCGATGCAGCATAAATAAAGTTATTATAACAAAAGGCCCCAAGCAGTATGCTTGGGGCTTCAATTTACTTTAGTATTATATTCCCAATATGCCGTTTGACCTACTTGTTCACACCCGCATACTCGCAGGTGGGTTATGCTCAGCTATTTTCTGCCTCCTTCTAAAAGCTAATATAGAATATACCATATTAGGAAGCCTGACATCCTTTAGCAATGTTGCAAATCCCTTTTTGTTACTGTGGTTGAACGATATAAGCTATGCGCACATATCAGGATTTATTATATTTCAATTATATCATTTTTGTATAATTTTTCAACTGTTACAGCTTGGTAAATGTTAACAGCTTTTGAATTTTTAAACCTACATTTCTAATTCGTCTAAAATTTGCTCAATTTCCACAGCTTTTCCCTTAGGGAAAAATGCTGCTATAAATTCATTGTAACTGTACTCTTCTTCATCCATTTCGTAGGATACAAATTGAGCATCTACATTAAGTTCTTCCATTATTTCTTCTATTACTTCACCTGCATTATCAACTGCTAAGTCATATAAATAAGGAAGGAAGAATTCTTCATACCAAGTATCACCGTTTTCTTCATCCTCGCTTTCATCATTAGCATAAGCTCTGGCTGCTTCTATTTCATCATCATCAAAGTCATAAAAGAACCTTAGCACAAGTGCGTCCTCTTTATATTGGA
>CAZMQY010000217.1:0-6465 GCA_964568335.1 uncultured Clostridium sp. | reverse complement strand
ATGGACTCATGATTGCTGCCCTAGCTTATGGAGGAAGGGTATTTAATAACGAAACTTATACTGCATCAGCAGGAAAGGCTGTACTGTTTATATATGATAAGCTTGTTGATAAGAAGGGAAGACTCTTGGCTAGATATAGAGAGGGAGAAGCAGCATATTTAGCTTACTTAGAGGACTATGCCTTCATAATATGGGCGCTGATTGAACTATATGAAAACAGTTTTAAGAAGGAGTATTTGGATAGAGTATTAAGCTTAAATGGAGATATGATTAAATACTTCTATGATGAAGAAAACGGAGGCTTCTATTTATACAGCAAAGATAGCGAAGAACTTATTATAAGACCTAAGGAAGCCTATGATGGAGCTATTCCTTCAGGAAATTCTGTGGCAACCTTGAATATGATTAGACTGTCCAGAATTACATCGGACGAAAAGCTGGAGCGGTTAGCTCAAGAACAGCTGGAAGTATTCTCAAGAAGCATTGCTAGTGTGCCAAGCTCACACTCGATCTTTCTCATATCCTTATTATACAGCCAGATAGGAGGAAAGTCTGTAGCTATAGCAGGAGATAATGAGGATACTGCAGTTAAAGCTATGCTAACAGAAATAAATAATAGATATCTTCCTTTTACCATCACGACTTTAAACATTAACCATGAGCAGTATAAGCTTGTAGGTGGCAAAGCTGCAGCTTATATATGCCAAAATTATTCCTGCAGCGAGCCTGTGACAGAGCTAACAGAGCTTATAAGTCTGTTGGAGTCTAAAATAAAATAGGGCATATAATTACTAGAATCTTTTAAATAGGATGGAAAGCCATCCTATTTTATTTTATGAGTAAATGTTGTAAAGAGAAATAATTATTCGCAAATAATATTTGACAAATGATAATGAATATTGATATTATTAGTACAGAAAAATACTTTGATTATCAAAATAATACTAATGCGAATCAAGAATAATATAGGCTTGAGGTCTAATAAAAGGAGAGTTAATCATGAGCGAGCTTCATACATTGGCATGGTATAGAAAAAATATTATGCCGCATCTGCCAAAGGAGATTTATAAACCTGCTCCTAGCCGCCTTATAGGTGGAGCTGCACATATCATTGTTATAATTATAGGTATACTTTCAATCAATTACTTCAATTTAAATTTATTAGTAAAGTTTATTATTGCAGCTATATTAGGATCAAGTTTTGCGGCTATAGGTTTTTTAGGCCATGAAATCCTACATGGTACTGTAGTTAGAAATCCACTGATTAAAAACTTATTTGGAGCAATATGCTTCTGGCCATTAAATGTTGGCCCTAGGCTGTGGATAAGGTGGCATAATATGAATCATCATGTTTATACACAGGATGAGGATCTAGATCCTGATGCTTGGTTAAGCATTGAGGAATTGGAGAACGAGCCCTTTATCAATTGGGTATATAGACTGCCCATTGGAGTACGATCTATATTTGGTTTTATTTCTTTAACCTACACCTTTACAGGACATTCTTTAATGATGTTTGCTCGTTACTTAAAGGATATGAATTTAAGGGAGAAATTCGCGGCAATAATTCAACTTATTCTATCTTGGGCAACCTGGATAGGGCTATTATTTTTGATTGGTGCTGATAACTGGATTTTTGCTTATTTGTTACCTTTACTTATTGGCAACTTTATTGTAATGGCTTATATTTCTACTAATCATAGGTTAAATCCTCTTGTTCCGGTGAATGATCCTCTAGCCAATAGTCTTTCAGTAATAGTTCCTAAATGGGTAGATATTCTTCATTTTAATTTTTCCTATCATACAGAACATCACCTTTTTTCTGGGGTTAACCCAAAATACTATCCATTGATAAAGGAACAAATTAAAAAGCTGTGGCCGGAGAAGTATCATGAAATGCAGCTACATAAAGCCTTAATGGCACTTTGGAAGACGCCTAGAATTTATTATAACAAGAGTGAACTAATAGATCCGCATCTAGGCAATATTTATGGTTCATTAGGTAATGGACTTAACCCTAATAACATCAGCTATCGAAAAATAGAGATTAAAAAAGGCTGTTAAATTAATTAAATAATATTATTAGTAATGATTTATAGAGAATATATTGACAAATAATGTGTATAATACTATAATACAGTGTAAATATTTGATAATAAAATTCCTTGAAGAGAATAGTACTTTTTTAGATTTCTTAAAGAGAGCAGGGGAGGGTGGAAGCCCTGCAGAATATTAAAAAGGAAGAGAGCCTCTGAGAAGCTGCCTGAAGTTTATTAAAATGCGTAGGGCAAGCCGCTGACAGCGTTAAAGTGTTGAGTGGATGTAAACTTATTGTTTACATCAACTAGAGTGGTACCACGGTTGTTATGCCCGTCTCTATATTTTTAGAGACGGGCTTTTTATACGCATAACACAACCAGTTGTGCTATAAAGATTTGATACAGCAAAGAAGAAAAATAGTTAACTAGTTAAGAAGATAACTAGTTAACTTATTAACTTCTTATCTAGTTATTGAAATTAGAAGTGTCGGAGCTTTAGTCTAGGATAAAAGTTTAATATAATAAGGAGATGATTTTATGGATTACAAAGCGTTAGTTGCACAAAGAATTAAAGAGCATGTTGATTTAGAGCTTAACCTAATAGAAAGACTTATAGAGATTCCGCCAAGACCTGAGATGGGAGATTTTGCCTTTCCTTGCTTCCAGCTTTCAAAGGCTTTAAGAAAAGCCCCAGTTATGATTGCTCAGGATCTTCAAGGTATGATAAATAAGGATGGCTTTGAAAGAATAGAAAATCTGGGACCATACTTGAACTTCTTCATGGATAAGTCTGTATTTGTTAAGGAAACTCTTGAACAGGTGCTGGTAGAGGGAGATAAATACGGTTCTTCTAAAATTGGAGAAGGAAAGAATGTTGTAGTTGAATATTCCTCACCTAATATAGCTAAGAACTTCCACGTAGGCCACCTAACAACCACAGTAATAGGAAACTCATTATATAGATTAATGAATTTTGAAGGCTACAATGCTATTGGAGTAAACCATCTTGGAGACTGGGGAACTCAGTATGGAAGACTTATCGCTGCCTATCACAGATGGGTAGACAAGGAGGCTCTTCACAAAAATGCAATCCGCGAGCTTGAAAGACTTTATGTTAAGTTCTATGATGAGGCAGAAAAAGACCCAGCTTTAGAGGATATTTCAAGAAAGCACTTTAAAAACCTTGAGGATGGCTGCGAGGAAGAGGTTAGGCTTTGGAATGAGTTTAAGGAGCTAAGCTTAAAGGAATTCAAAAGGGTTTATGATATGCTTAATGTTAGCTTTGATTCCTATGCAGGAGAAAGCTTCTACGGCGACAAGATGGAGGCTGTGGTTGAAGAAATAGACCAAAAGGGACTGTTAGTTGAAAGCAACGGTGCTAAGGTTGTTATGCTTGATGAGTACAACATGCCGCCATGCATAATAAAGAAGTCTGATGGAGCTACCATTTATGCTACAAGAGACTTGGCTGCAGCTTTTTATAGAAAGAAGGAATATGATTTCTATAAAAATATTTATGTTGTTGGTACTTCACAGGCACTTCACTTTAAACAGGTATTTACAACTATTAAGCTTATGGGACATGAGTGGGCGGACGATTGCAAGCATGTAGGTTTTGGTCTTGTAAAGTTTGCTGAGGGCAAGTTCTCTACAAGAAGCGGTAATGCAATTTACCTGGAAGAGTTATTAAATGAAGCTGTAGTAAAAGCTTTAGAAGTTATAAATGAAAAGAATCCTAACCTTGAAAACAAGGAAGAGGTTGCTAAGAAAATTGGTATTGGCTCTATTGTATTCACATATCTTAAGAACAATAGAGAAAAAGATATTATATTCGATTGGAAGGAAATGCTTAACTTTGAAGGTGAAACTGGACCATATGCTCAGTATACCTATGCAAGAGGCAAGAGCATATTAAGAAAGGCTGGAGAAGCTAATGGAAACTTTGATTTCAGCAAGATAACTTCACCAGAAGAATTTGAACTTGTAAAGCTTATTTCAAGGCTTCAGGATGCAATACTTTCTGCTATTGATAAGCTTGAACCATCCATATTAACAAGACATGTTATAGAAATTGCTAAAGCTTTTAACAAATTCTATAACGCTCACAGCATACTTAATGCTCCAGATGAAGAGGTTAAGAATGCAAGATTAAAGCTTGTTGAAGCAACCTGTCAGGCTGTTAAAAACGGTTTAAGCTTGATTGGACTTGAAGTGGTAGAAAAGATGTAAAAAGCACTCCATAGAGTTTTTAAAAGCTCTGTGGAGTTTTTCTATTTTAAAATTTTAATTTTTGTTATATAATTTATAGGTAAACCTTTGACCTATAGGTTAAAGCCCTAAATGGAGGAAATGATGTTTATTAGAGAGTATACCGATGAAGTAATAATTGATCCAAATATAATAAATAAATATGATATGCATAATATAGCTTACTTTGATATAGAAACCACAGGCTTTGAAAAGGACAAGGATTATATAATCTTGATATCCTTAGGATATTTTAATCAAGAGGGAAGACTGACTATAAAGCAATATTTTGCTGACGAGCTGCAGGACGAGATAGAAATACTCTATGCCTTTGGCAATGACTTAAGCAGATTTTCAAGATGGTGCTCCTACAATGGCATGGCTTTTGACGAGCCCTTTATTGTAAGAAGGATGGATAAGAACAATATATATTTTAATCAGCCTTCAGAGCACATAGATTTGTATAGAATGATAAGACCTTATTACAAACAGCTTGGTATGGAACGCTGCAATTTAAAGACTGTTGAGAAGTTTTTAGGAGTAGAAAGAGAAGACCAAATTGATGGAGCTATGAGCGTAGAGATGTACTATCAATACTTAGACACTAAGAATGAAGAGCTTAAGGATATTTTGATGCTTCATAACTATGAAGATGTGCTTAATTTACCTAAAATCTTTAAGCTTATTTATAAGGTTGAAAGCAGCAGTCATATTGTAAGAGAAGACTCTATAACAGAGAAGCAGCTTAAATTCTTAAAAAGCCTAATAAAAAAAAATAAGATAGAATTAACCATAGATGTTGAAAGGATCTCAAAAAGAGCTGCATCAAAGGTAATAGATGCAATACTCAAGGGTAGCAAAGACGGTAATGAATTAGCTGCTATTGCAAATAACAGCTATTAAATAAATAAGGAAGAAGCAGGATTATTCCTGCTTCTTCCTTATTTCCATACCATATTTAGGACAGCCTTTTGAGCAGCTCCCACAGTTGCATTCCCCAGAGGCACTCTTTTTAAAATTTTTATAAAATATAAACCCTGCAGCAGCTACTAGTACAGCAGCTATTATAATCTCGGGCATTAAGACCACTCTCCTTTTTAAGGTTATAAAGGTATATCACCAATATGATTAGATGATTTAATTAAATAATTTTTATTGCCAAGCTACCTATATTGAATACTAAAAATGATACTATCCATGCAAGTACAAATTGATAGGTTAATGAGAAGGTAGCCATTTTAGCTCCGTATTCCTTCTTCATGGTAGCAATTAGTGATACACATGGAGTATATAGAAGCACAAATACTAGGAAACTGTAAGCTGATAATGGAGTAAATACTGTTGGAAGTATTTGTGATAAGTCTCCGCCGTAGATAACTCCCATTGTACCTACTACAACTTCTTTTGCCATTATTCCAGCAAGCAGTGCAACTGAACTTTGCCAAGAAGCAAAGCCGAGAGGATAAAATAATGGACTGATTCCTCTTCCTATATAGGACATAAAGCTTGAATTTATATCAGTAAAGCCATTAAAGTTAAAATTAGATAGTACCCATACCAATATGGAAATTGAAAAGATTATTGTTCCAGCTTTCTTTAAAAAGCCTTTTCCTTTTTCCCAAGTATGAAGAAATAAGCTTTTAGCTTCCGGAAGCTTGTACTCTGGAAGTTCTATTATAAAAGGCTCATCATCCTTCTTAAACAATGTGTTTTTAAATAGTATTCCGATTATAAAAGCGATTATAACTCCAATTGCGTAAAGCGAAGCTACAACTAAAGACTCATGTCCAGCGAAAAACGCTCCAGCAAATACCAAGTAAACTGGCAGTCGAGCGTTGCAGGACATTAATGGAACTATTAGAGCTGCAAGCTTTCTATCTTTCTCGCTTTCTAGAGTTCTTGCGGACATTACTCCGGGAACTGAGCATCCAAAACCGATTATTAGTGGTATAAAAGCTTTGCCTGATAATCCCATTTTTCTTATTATTCTATCCATTATAAAGGCAACTCTCGCCATGTATCCGCTGTCTTCCAGAAAGGAGATACATAAAAACAATGCCATTATAACAGGAAGAAATACAATAACTGATCCTACGCCGCCTATAATACCGTCTATTATGAGGGACTTAAACCAATCACTGCTGCTGGATAGCACAGTTTCAATCAATGGAACAAATTT
>CAZMQY010000216.1:0-6480 GCA_964568335.1 uncultured Clostridium sp. | reverse complement strand
TTAACATGGATGGAATTGACTTTAATAGAAAATCATTAGCTTGAACAATGCCAATACCTCCGATAATCATTGCCATTACTCCACCAATAAGTCCTGCTACAAGCATGTCAACTCTCTTAACAAGTAATACTATTATAACAATAAGAGGTATTACTGTAAGTACTGCTTGAAAGCCCTGTGGAGTCTTAATCGTTTGTGTTGCTTCTGCAGCAAATACCTGAGTGCTGCATAGTAAAATCATAAATATGAATGCTAAAGAGTTAAGTAGTATGTTTCTTTTCTTGTTCATAAAAAATCCTCCTAAAATAATATATTTTTTGTATATGTTTACAAAATGATAAAAATAATAAAAGTTCTAGAGAGTCTTATTTAAGACAGTATTAGTATTGTTTGTACACATTGTAGTCTATTTCATTTTCACTCTTTGCGACAATTAAAGCAGCAAATGTGTCTGAATCTACATTTAGAATTGTTCTAAGCATTCCAACGAACCATTCAATTCCCGCAAATAAAGCTATAGCATCTATGGGCAAACCCATTTGCGGCACTATTATTGCAAGGGATACAAGTCCTGCGCCTGGGACTACTGCATTTGCCAGTGATACTAAAGTCGATAAGGCCCCGATGTAAAAATATTGTCCACTGGAGTAATGAATACCGTAAATTTGTGATATAGTCACAATTGTAAATGCCATGTGCATAGCTGAGCCATTGCTGTTAAGAGTCATTCCAAGGGGTAATACTATCTTTGTAACTCTTTCACCAATGCCAAGTTTTTCTCTAGCGTCTTTCATCTCAGTAGGTAGAGTTACAGCTGAAGATGTTGTAGCTAAAGCCATTACTGACATCTGCGTCATTCCTTTTATTAATTTTATAAGGTTAATTTTACAGTAAATTGACACAATGATGAAAAATATTGCAAGATATGCAAATGTGGCAATTCCGTAAACACCTAGGTATTTTGATAGTGGAATTATTACTCCCACTCCTACCTTTCCAATTGTGGAGGCTATTAGTGCAAATATACCAATTGGTGCAATTTTCATTATGATTGAAATCATCTTTAAGATTACTTTGTTAAACTCAACTACGATTTCCATAAACTTGTTATTTTCCCATTCCATACGAACATAGCTTAGAGCTAGCCCAAACAGTATGGCAAATATTATAACTTGAGCAATTGATCCATCAGCCATTGACTTTATAACATTTGTAGGGAAGAATCCAAGCACTGTATCATACAGCGAGCCCATGCTATTTGCATCGATTTTCACTTCGCTTGTTAATGAGCTAAGATTTATTCCAACACCTGGTTTTAACAGGATTCCCATAAAGACCCCAAACAAAGCGGCTAGCAGTGATGTGCCGAAAAAAATAGCAATAACTTTAACTCCCAGCTTTCCCAGTTCCCTAGGATTGAGATTTCCAACAGCCTCGATTATTTGACCCATTACAAGGAGTATGATAGACATCTGGATTAATCTAAGGAAAATATCACCAATTAGTTTTATGCCAGCTGCTTTTTCATTGACTAGTGTTCCAACAACAATTCCAAGAAGCATTGCAATCATTATTTGAACAGTCATATTTACTTTTTTAAATTTCATAATTGCCTCCTCCTTATGAAGAGCAGGTATGGGCTTTCGCCCATATCTGTATGAATTAAAAGCTACTAATCTCTAGTTATAACAGTTCCTGCACCATCATGAATTTCTCCTAATTTTTCAAGAGATGTGATAATTGCACTTCCTGACTTTGATGCTTCAACAAATGCAACAGCAGCTTCTATCTTTGGAAGCATGCTTCCTTTTGCAAATTGTCCCTCAGCTATATACCCTTTAAGCTGGCTTACTGTTACCTTTGTAAGCTTTTCTTGATTAGGCTTATTGAAATTGATGTATACATTATCCACACCAGTTAAGATTATTAGCTCGTCTGCGCCAACTAACTCAGCAAGTTTTTGAGATGCCAAATCTTTATCTATAACAGCTTCAACACCCTTATAACCATTTTCAGTTAGTACAACAGGAACACCGCCGCCCCCACAGGAAATTGTGATAATATCATTTTCAATTAGTTTAATAAATGCATCACATTCAACTATCCCTACAGGCTTTGGAGATGGAACTACCTTTCTATATCCACGGCCGGAATCTTCCTTATATATGCAGGAATCCTTTTGACTTTCCATTTCTGCTTCTTCTTTAGTTAAAAATGGACCTATTGGTTTAGATGGATTTGAAAATGCTTCATCATTTGCATCTACGCAAACTTGAGTAATAAGTGAAACTACAGTTCTGTTTATTCCATTTTCATAAAGCACCTTGCTCATCTCATTTTGCATCCAATATCCGATACTTCCTTGAGTCATGGCAACACATGTATCAAGCGGCATAGCAGGATTTTTAGGAGAATCTGCTGCTTGCTGCTGCAATAGTAAATTTCCAACCTGTGGTCCATTTCCGTGAGAAATGATAAGTTCATTTCCGTCACCTGTAAGCTTCATTAGTTTCTGACAGGTTGATCTGATAGCAGCCTTTTGAGCCTTTTCTGAAGCATCATCTGATAAAATTGCATTTCCACCAAGTGCTACTACGATTCTTTTATTTTTCATGTTATTTCTCCTTTTAACTGTCTTGATTTAACAAAAATCTTAAGCCTATATAAAATCCAAACAAGGTATCATTTCCTGAAGTATGTCCAAAAGTTTGAATTTTCTTTATTGCTTCATCTATTACATTTGCATCTTTCTGGTTTACTAGCCTTGCCAGCTGTATGAAATATTCGCTTGCATATCCTTCCAGCAAAGCTCTAAGGTATGCCACACTTATCATAGTGGTTGTATCTTTAGTAATTCCTAATTTAAGAGCCGCAATCCAATTATCAAACCAGCCAAATAGCATGAGCGCAAGGGTGTATCCTGTGAGAATATCATCTCCGCTTGGGGTTAATCCTTTACCTCTTCCAGAAAAAAATTTTATTATTTCTGAATTTATATTTGCGTCTGATCTATCGGAATTTAACAACATATTTATATAGCTGCGGGTTGTTTCATCTAACTCTATACCTATAAATTGCTCAAACTGAATTCTTTCTAAATGGTTATATAGCTTCGTTTGAGGTATGTGGCTAATACTGCAGCATATTTTAGGAAGTTTTAAATCTACATTTTCTATATTTTTATAATCAATCTTTATAATTTCATTAATTGTATATAAAATAAGCCTGCCCTCTTTATTTACAACCACATCACCAATTCTTGCAGAATTTAATACCTGCTTTAGCTTTTCTTCTTCTATATTCAGTCCAAATGCAGATAGCGGATAGTGGATAGAACTTATAAAAATTAAAGAATCCCCAAATTGCACATTAAGTCCACTATTAAATTTACTGTGTACTTTACCAATGCTGTGATTTTTTAAATAGAGAGGCACTAAGTCGCTCTTGGCCTCTCTATTTTTACTTGTTTTCATTACTAATCAACTTCTATACCTAATTTTTTAGCATAAGCTGTTATTGCTTTTTCAAAACAAGCTAATGGTGCACGAACTGTTCCAGCTCCTATTTGACCTACTCCTGCTTTTTTGTGTGCTATTCCTGTATTTATAAGAGGAGTAATTCCAGTAGCCACCACTTTTCTAGCATCTATTCCAAGACATGTTCCTCTGAAATCCCATGTTGGAATGCTCCAGTTGGAATTGTTTGAAATACAAATTTCATTCATTTCATTTGATACTCTTAATGCATCGTCGAATCCGCCTGCACCAACGAATCTTGTAACTCCAGGAGCAGCTACCATAGCCATTCCGCCAACTCCAACTGTCTCTGTAATAGCGCTGTCTCCGATGTCTGGGTTTGCTTCATCTTCTGAATATCCTGTGAAGTATAGTCCATTAGGTGTATTAACTGGCGCTGTGAACCACTCGTCGCCCATACCGCTTATTCTAATACCGAAATCGCGTCCATTTCTTGTCATTGTAGTAACTACTGTACCGCTAGTAATCTTTCTTGCGCAGTCAACGATGGATTTGCTTGCTGCCATCATTATATTTAGGAAGAATTGATCTGTATCTGCCAAGAATTTTATTACGCTGTATTTTTCTTTTTCGTCAATATCAAGCTCCACAATAAGTGGTGTGATTTCTTTTAAGAAAACAAGTGAAGCAGCAATGTTTCTTTGGTGGAATTCATCACCCATTGTAATTGATTTTGCAATAATTACATTTAGGTTTAATCCATCCTCTTTCTTCTTCAATGCCTTAGCTAATACTGGACCTAAAACATCTCTCATCCATCTTAGTCTGTTTACAACTTCTTCAGAGTATGCTCCAAATCTAAGAACTTTTCCTATACCTTCATTCATTGTGCAGTATCCAATTGATCCGTCTAGCTTGTTCTTTACTACAAGTACAGGCATGTTAGCTGAAGTGATTCCTCCCATAGGACCAACTGCGCCTACATGATGACAAGGTGAGAATTTAATCTCTCCATTTTCAAGCATTTTTTTTGCACTGTCTTCATTCTCAGCCCAGCCTTCGAACAATATAGCTCCTATGCATGAACCCTGCATTGGACCTGTCATATTTTTATATTCGATTGGTGGTCCTGAGTGAAGCAATACTTTGTCGTTTAATATTTCTATTACTGACTTAGCAGGCACTACGTCAACTAGGAAAGGCTGTGAGTTCTTCATCATGTTAATTACTTCGCTATTTGCTCCTTCTATCTCTTGAATTTTTGAAAGCTTATTTAGTATCTTTATAAGTTTTTTGTTACCGCCTGCTACTGGTTTCCAATCGTATTGCACTGTGCTTCCGCCGTACTCTACGATAGATTCAGTAAAGCTTGTAAGACCGATGTTTACTATACGTGGCTTTGAGTTTAAAAGCTCAAGCACTTTTTCGCTAACCTCTGGAAGCGGCTTCTTTTCAATTTTAGTTTCTACAACATATTTGTCTGCTTCTTTGTAGTCTATTCCCTTTAATTTAAGCGCAAGTCTTACCGCTCTTGCATTGCTTTCTTCTACTAATACTCCGCATTCTTTTAACGTTTTAAGCGCAGCTTCATAGCTTTGTGGGTCCTGTTGTGTACCGCAAACAGTTGCTACAAAGTATAGCTCTCTTCCATCGTTCTTAGCTGTTTGTATTGCTTCTTTAATTGCATCGGATAGTGCTCCTGCCATATCTGGATGTGAACCGTATCCTAATACGCAGTCAAGAAGTATTATTCCTGTATTTTCATCCTTTGCATACTCTCTTATCTTGTTAATTCTAACTTCTGGATCGATCATTGGGTGAGGCTTTCCTTGTGTATACATGTCATCTCCCAAGTCCATAACTTCGTATCCATTAGCATTAAGGATGTATCCTTCTTTTTTGATTAATCCTCCAAGCTCTAAAGCATCAGATATAAGCATTCCAGCTTCAGCAGCAAGGGTACCCCCTGAGTAAAGTCCCTTTACTGTTTTGTTTGATGCTAGCGGAGTTTTAACTTCGTACTTTATCTCTTCTATATAATTTGGCTTTACAGGTCTGTTGCTTGCAAGGTCTACTGCAATCTTTGCAGTTTCCTCAAGAGTATGTGCCAAATATACATCTCCTTCATGATGATCTGGCTTTTCCCCTAAGAATATTGCAACTACAGGCTTTGATAAGCTGTGTAAAAGCTCTACGATTTCATCTCTAACCTTCTTAGCTGGTGGCTTTGAGATTACTACAATTACATCTGTAGGATCGTGTTGTTCAAGTCCTAATAAAGCATCTCTAACGGTTATAGCGTTAACCTCTTCACTTAAATCACGTCCGCCTGTTCCTATGGCGTGTACTACACCGCCGCCAAGTCTGTCAATTATGGTAGTAACTTCTTGTATTCCTGTTCCAGAAGCTCCAACTATACCGATATTTCCAGGCTTTACTACGTTTGTGAAAGCTATTGGAATGCTGGATATGATTCCTGTACCGCAGTCAGGTCCCATCATTAATAGTCCGTTTTCATGGGCTTTTTTCTTAAGTCTAACTTCATCTTCTTTTGATATATTATCTGAGAAGGAGAATACATGCAGTCCTTTATCAAGAGCCTTTTCTATCTCGTCTGCCGCATATTCCCCTGGTATTGAGAATAAAGCTAAATTAGCCTCAGGCATTTCTTCTAAGGCAGCGTCTAGATTCTTTACGCTTTCTACGTTATTTTTCTTCTTCTTAACTGCTAAGTCATTTAAGAACTTATCAGTTTCGCTAAGAACATTTTCAACAACCTTTTCGTCTGAAGTTTCAACTACTATTACCATGTCGCTTGGGGCTGCACCTTCAGCCTCAGCTGTTAATAGTCCACCGTTTCTAAAAATGTCTTTATTAGCATCAGTACCCATCATGATTGAACATTTGGTTACCCCTTCAAGAGTATTGATTGAATTAGTTAACAGCATAAGATTAATAGAATCTTGATAGCTGTTTTTCTTAATAACTGTATATAACATTTGCA
>CAZMQY010000215.1:0-6489 GCA_964568335.1 uncultured Clostridium sp. | reverse complement strand
TAAAAATTTGCCGAAGTTTGGATGGTACTTTATTCTGCGATGGTTTCATTGATACTTCCACCGTATCAGGCCTCATCTTAACGCCTCCTCGTATAATTTTGAATTTTATTTAATTAGGGAGAGGAGTCTAGTAAAACTCATACCCTCTCCCTTAAAACTTGTTATTATTTAGCTGAATCGTATCTTTTTTGAGCTGCATTGTATATTTCTATAAATTTTTTAGCTCCAAGCTTTTCAGCCTTTTGAAGCCATTCATTCCACTCTTTTTCTCCATGAGCCTTAGTAACTATATACTTTGTACTGAAAGCGTCTGCTTCCTTCTGTAAGGATGCCAGTATTTCAGCAAGCTTGGAGTTCTCGTCATTAGTAAATTTTAAAGTAGGATCAATTGCTTCATACTTTTTATCTTTATTTATCTTGTCCTGTGACTCTTTCTCTTTTTCTGTATAGTTGAAGTATGCACTTCTTGGATCAATTCTCACATACATACCTTCTAACCAGCAGCCGTACTTGTTTTCAAGTGTAGTAATCTCTACCTTAGGAACATCCTTTAACTCTGGATAGGTTATCTTGCCTGCTGAATCTATGTCGTAACTTGTACCTTTTACACCCATAGTAATAAGCTCAGCACCTGATGGACTTGATAGATAATCTAAAAGCTTTAATGCAGCTTCTTGTTTCTCGTTATTTGCAACCATTAAACCGAAGCCTGTAACCTTGTTAAGTGTTCTTATATTTCCAGTTGGACCTACAGGATTTGCATATCTTAGGTTATAATCTGGAATTTGTGCTTTAACCTGATCAGCAAACATATCTAGTCTACCTATCCAGTCAAAGGTAACAAAGGCTTTATCATTTTGAGTCATTTTTGCTGTCCAGGATGCTTGTGTATCTGTTACAAATTCAGGATCTAGAAGGCCTTCGTTATATAATTTTTTCATAAAATCTATCATATCTTTAAATTCTTTTGTTGTAGTTGCAAGCTTCCATTCCTTTGTCTTTTCATCATAAACTGCTGGATATGCACCGCCGCCTATGCCCCATCCATATGACCAATCTTTAAATATTTGAGCTTGAGTCTTAGAAACATATGGGGTTGAATTTGGATATATTTCCTTTAGTTTCTTAAGAGCTTGGTAGAATTCCTCTGTATTTGTCCATTCCTTGATTCCATTCTTATCAAAAATATCTTTTCTATAAAGGAAGCCATGGTTAACATCTCTGTTCAAACCATAAATTGGCCACGAATAAAGATCACCTTTATCGTCAGTCCAGGATTTCATAACCCAATTATTTTCTACATTGTCTACATAAAGCTTTTTAAAGTTAGGCAGCTTATCCAAGTATTTAGTTATTGGTGCAATAGCATTTTGGCTGCCCAATGTGTTAATTTCACTTAAAGGCTGTCCATGCATTATGTCTGGCAGCTTGCCTGAAGCTATAGTGATTTTAGCTTTTTCTGGATAACTTTGAGCTGGAACCGCTTGTATATCAAGCTTTATTCCTGTTCTCTTTTCTATTTCCTTTATTACTAATTTGTCGTTTAAACCTTGAACCGAACTAACAAGCATCCAAGTAAGTGTAGTAGGCTTATCTACTAAAGGTAATTTCAAGCCGCCTGTATCTCCATATTCAGATGTCACTGCTGGTGTTTTATCCCCTGAAGTTGGCTCTGTCTTTTTTGGTGTACACCCTATTGCAATTGAAGCTGTCATTGCAACAGTCAGTAGTAATGCTAAGGATTTTTTTAACATTTTTTCTCCCCCTATTAAAATATTTTTCTCTTCTGTCGATTTCATTGCCGTAACTTAATATTATATGGATTTTCAAAAACCGTAAACAAAACGTTTTCATTAGATTTAAAAAAGGTGCAGCTTCTTATAAAAACTACCTGAAACCATTGAAAAATAACAGCTTAGGACCATATAGAAATATATAAAGCTGTAGAAAATAATAAAGAATGACCTTTTATTTTGCCTGTTTTTTAGAATTAGGTTATGTTTAATAATAATGATTTTAACACTATTATTAAAACATAACCAATAAAAAAAAGCTGTAGATTGATTGATTTATACTCGAATCAGTTTACAGCTTTTCTTTTATCTTTGCTTAATTTTTAAATTAACCCTTGTGCTAGTTAAAGCTCGTAGGGCAGTATTAATTAGCATTAACTATTACAAAGGGTTTTACTTACTATTTCTCAGGGAATACTTTTATTAATCCTTTAATTAAAAGGAATATAATAAATAGAACTATAAATATTCCACCCATTCCTTTTAATAACACTTCTAAGGATGTATAAAAATTTGCCATAACTGCATCACTCATCTATATCACCTTCCTAAAATTAGATTAGGCTTAATATTAATCCGCCTGCAATAACCGAAGCTATTTGTCCTGCAACGTTAGCTCCAACTGCATGCATTAATATAAAGTTTTGATTGTCTTCCTTTTGCGCCATCTTTTGAATTACTCTAGCAGACATTGGGAAGGCTGATATTCCTGCTGCTCCAACCATTGGATTTACCTTGTTCTTTAAGAACAGGTTAAGGAATTTTGCAAATAGAACTCCGCCAATAGTGTCAAATATAAATGCAACAAGTCCAAGTCCGATTATCATAAATGTTTGTAGGCTAACAAATTCTTCAGCTCTCATAGTAGAAGCGATAGTTATTCCTAGCAATAAAGTTATGATATTTACAAGCTCGTTTTGTGCAGTTTTTGATAATCTTTCTAAAACACCGCACTCTCTAATTAAGTTTCCAAACATTAAGAAACCTATTAAGGATACTGAAGTTGGTGCTATAAGTCCTGCAACTACAGTAACTAATATAGGGAATAGTATTCTGGTTTTCTTTGATATGCTGGAAGCCTTGTAAGGCATTCTTATCATTCTTTCCTTCTTAGTTGTAACCAGTTTTATAGCGAAAGGCTGAATTACTGGCACAAGTGACATATATGAATAGGCTGCAACTGCTATTGGCGCCATATATTTGCTATTAAAATAGTTAGCTACAAATATTGAAGTAGGGCCGTCTGCTGCACCTATAATACCTATTGAAGCTGCATCCTTTAAGTCGAAGCCTAATAGTGATGCTGCACAGATTGTAAAGAAAATACCAAACTGAGCTGCTGCTCCAAACATAAGCATGAAAGGATTGGATAAAAGAGGTCCAAAGTCTATCATTGCTCCTATACCTATGAATAATAGCAGTGGGAATGCTTCTGTAGCTATTCCACCATGAAAAAGGAAATCAAGAATTCCTTCTATTTTTGTTCCATTAAGTACCTGGGTTATTGCTCCCGACATTGGTATGTTAACTAATATTGCTCCAAAGCCCATTGGAAGCAGTAATGCTGGTTCAAAGTCTTTTGCTATTGCTAAATATATTAAAAGTCCGCCAATACACCACATAATTATCTGTTTAAAAGTAATGGCCGTAACACCATCAAGTAAAAATTCCATCTATTAATTTCCTCCTTAAGTTATGATCTCTAGGCTTCAGCATTCACCATCAAAGCAACCTAAAGTAGCTCGCCACCTCTCGCAAGTTGCCCGTTAAAGCCCATTTAGGGCTTTAACCTATTTGTACAAGTGTATCGCCAGGGTTTACTGTATCTCCCTTTGAAACTCCTACTGAAACAACCTTTCCATCTACTGGTGAAACAATTTCGTTTTCCATCTTCATTGCTTCTAATACTACTAGAAGTTGTCCCTTCTTAACTGTGTCTCCTACATTTACAGCAACATTAACTATGTTTCCAGGCATCGGAGCTTCAACCTTTTGGCCCCCTGAAACTGGTGCAGCACTTGGTGCAGGCGCGGCTTTAGCTGCGTTCTTAACTGTTTCAGCCAAGGTAGCTGCTGTTTCTGGCGTTACCTCTTCCATTTCTACTTCATAAACTTTGTCATTTAACTTTATAACATATTTTTTCATATTAATTACCCTCCTATATTACTTTACTCTTCTAATGCTTGAAATATGGAAATGAGAATCTGGCTTGTCTTTTCCAGCCATAATTGAAGCTGCCAGAGCCACCACCAATTTATCCTCTTCATCAATTCCCAAAACTTCTTGCTGTATTGGGTTGTTTTCTACAGCTATTTCTGTCTCTTCTTCTTCTCTATTAAATAATCTCTTTAATGAGTCTAATAGTCCCATTTCTTCACCATCCTTATTCTACATGGTTACATAAATATAATGTAATTTTTCTGTGTTATCCTCAGGCTTATCTGCTGGACCATTTAATCTATATTCAAAGAATTTCTTAGCAACCTGTGGGAATAAAATATAGGATAATAAATCCTCAGTAGTTTCTGCTAATTCTCCGATTTCAGCTCTGTACTTTTCAATTTCTGGCTGCAGTAGGTCAGCTGGTCTTACAGTTACAACTTCCTCATCACCGATTATTTTCTTTCTTATTTCCTCGCTGATTGGAGCTGGTGAAGCTCCATAAAGGCCTTTAACATATTCCTTTATTTCCTTTGGAACCATCTTGTATCGTTCACCAGTAAGCACATTAAACACTGCTTGAGTTCCTACCATTTGGCTAAGCGGAGTAACAAGTGGCGGGAAGCCTAAGTCTTCTCTAACTCTTGGTACTTCTTTTAGCACATCTTCATATTTATGCTCAGCCTTTTGTGACTTTAACTGAGATAAAAGGTTTGAAAGCATTCCTCCTGGAACCTTGTAGGATAATGTCTTAGGCTCAACATCCATAACCTTTGGATCAAGTATGCCTTCTTTTCTGTATTTTTCTTTAATAGGCTTAAAGTAGTCTGCTATTTCTCCTAGTAGTTCTACATTCATTTCTGGAGCGCGGTTTCCCTCTTTAAGAGTTACTACCATAGATTCAGTAGCTGGCTGTGAGGTTCCTTCTCCAAAAGGTGATATTGCTGTATCGATTATATCAACTCCAGCTTCCACTGCCATTAAGTATGTCATTGAAGCAATACCGCTTGTGCTGTGAGTGTGTAGTTCTATTGGAATGCTTACCGCTTCCTTTAGCTTCTTTATAAGCTCATAAGCTGAGTGTGGTGTCAATATACCTGCCATGTCCTTAAGACAAATAGAATCTGCACCTAGCTGTTCCATCTTTTTTGAAAGTTCAACAAAGTATTCTGGGGTATGAACTCTGCTTGTAGTGTAGCTTATTGCACATTGGCAGTGAGCTCCTGCATTTTTTATTGCCTTTATTGAAGTTTCAAGGTTTCTCAAGTCATTTAAAGCATCAAATACTCTTATGATATCTATTCCATTTTCAACGGACTTTTTTATAAATTCCTCAACAACATCATCAGCATAATGCTTGTACCCTAAAAGGTTTTGACCTCTTAAAAGCATTGAAAGCTTAGTATTTTTAACCCTCTTACGAATTTCTCTTAATCTTTCCCAAGGATCTTCATTAAGAAAACGCAGGCAGGCATCAAAGGTTGCGCCTCCCCAAACCTCTAATGCGTAATACCCTACACTATCCATTTTCTCAAGGATAGGTAGTATTTCTTCCGTCTTAAGTCTGGTAGCAATTAGAGATTGGTGCCCGTCTCTCAGTGCTGTTTCTGTAATTTTAACTGGATTCACTGTTTGATTCCTCCTTTAAAAAATTCCAATGCTATTGCTTCAATATGCGCTATTAAAGTGCTGACCTCATGTCTTCTTGATCTGCCGCATTCAAAAGCGTTATTATTGCACAATAAGCATTTTCTTTGACCTATTCCAAGCTCCTGTCTTGAAACTTGACTGCCATCAGCATTTAAAACATCAAAATCATAAAGTCTTCCCAATGCATGTGTTTCCTCAATAGAGGCAGTTAACTGCTTCACTGTATGTGCAGCTGCATGAAATACAGCAAAATATTCTGGTCCGCTGTTTTTATGCCATATCTTTTCATAAACTATGTCTAAGGAAGCTTCCTCTAATTTTTGTTTAAATACTGCTATACCTTCATCGAAGATTTGTTTTATAAGTGAGTTGTACTTTATGGGACCAGGTATATTCAATTTATAAGAAACTACGGTACTTTTATACTTGCTTAACAAATATTCTTGATAGCTTGCTCTTAAATCCCTTGCTTCCAGTATATCCTGAACACTTTGCTCCTGTCCCTTAAAATACTCGCTCACTTATAATCACCGTCCTATTTTACTTTTCTAACAACGTCAATAATGCTTCCGTCTCTGTACTCGATAATACCTACAACTTCATCTTCATACTCTATTTTATCTGGCACACCTACTATATTGTAAGCCTTTTCCTTTAACTCTTCAATAGTCTTTAGAGGAAGTCCTGCTGCTTTGTAGCACTCTATTAAATCTGTTCTAGCTGGGTTTACTGCTATACCTGCATCAGTAACTACAACATCAATACTTTCACCTGGGGTAATAACAGTATTTACTTCCTCAACTACGCAAGGTATTCTTCCACGAACTAATGGAGTAACGATAACAGTTAATTTAGCAGAAGCAGCTGTATCACAGTGTCCGCCTGA
>CAZMQY010000214.1:0-6501 GCA_964568335.1 uncultured Clostridium sp. | reverse complement strand
CTAAACATGCCCATGAAAAGTCATTTAGACTTTTCATCAATGTGGATTCTTAACGCAGATTAAGCTAAAAGAAGTTAAGTCTTGTAGATGCTAGCTCAATGCTTTCTACGATGTAACTCCCCTGCTTACTTCAACACTGTTTTAAATCTGAATCTTACTTTAAGGCTATGGTTAGGTTTATGTTGAAGTCAGCATGTTCTATGATGCTGTAGAAAACATTGGAATGGTAAAAAGTCTAAATGACTTTTTACGGACAACTTGCGAATAGAATGAGCATGTAAAGTTGTCCCGGCCCATCAATAAGACTTTGATTATTTTATATGTGCAGTGAAAGTTTTCCTAAGCATCATAGAACATGCGGAATTTCAACATTACCCTTGAACATAGCCTTAAAACAACAATATATTGAGTGGGTTGTACACATTGTGCACAATATATTGTTGATAACTTTACGAAATTATTTTAAAATAGGCACCTTCCTGTGGATTATTTCCTGCAGTTATGCTTCCGCCATGTTTTTCTATTATGGTTTTAGTTATTGCAAGGCCAAGTCCATATTTTCCACCCTTGCCCTTATAAAATCTTTCAAATATGTTAGGAAGATCTTCTGCGTTAAAGCCGCAGCCATCATCTGATATTTCAATAACCGACGTGTTATCCACAGCTTTAAAGGATATATCAATAATATTCTTAGCATATCTTAGGGAGTTAGCCAGTATGTTTATTATTGCTCTTGAAAATTTTTCTTCGTCTACATTAAGCACTGCTTCAGCATTGTCTAGGTGAAAGTTTATAGTTTTACCTTCAGAAAGAGCTATGCCGCTAACCCTTTCAATACAGCTTCTTAGAAGGCCTTCTGCGCTAACAGTTTCTATGTTTAAGCTGTCCTGCAGCCCCTCTATTTTGGATAAATACAATAAGTCCTCTACCAGAGTAGACAGCCTTTTGCTTTCCTCAATTATAACTTCTACAGCTTTCTCTTGATTGTCTACAACTCCGTACTTAATTCCTTCGGCATAGCCTTGAATAGACATTAAAGGGGTACGAAGCTCATGAGAAGCATTTTGAAGGAAGGTTTTCATAGTATGATCATAAGCGGAAAGCTTATCAGCCATTGACTTCATTGCTTTCCCTAACTCTCCCGTTTCATCATCAGAAAAATTTATTTTTGGAGCAGTATATTCCCTATTTCCAATCTGCAATGCATATTTACTTAATTCTGAAATTGGTTTTGATATTTTTTGGGATAATACATTTGAAATAATGAGAGCTGTTGCAGCAGCAGCTAAAAGTATTACTGCAAGAATTATATTAACAGTAAGAATTAATCTCTTGCTCTGAGAAAGATCGGAGTATAGCAACAGGTAGCCTATATTTTTATTGCTTTGAAGCCTTAAGGGATAAACTACAGAGGCATAGTCATTACCTGAAGCTGTGAAATAAAGAATTTTATTTTTTCTAACAGCATAGTCATTTAAATTTTCCTTTTTTAATATAGGAAGTATGTCTTGCTTAAGTACCTCCGAATCTTCATTGGAATGAGGACTATATATTTGATTTCTATCCTTTCCTATTATTGCATAGTTTATATCTAGAATAAATTGAGTTTGCTTTAGAGATTTATTTATTTTAAGAAGAGCCTTTATGGCTTCTTTATTCTCATTCTTAATATCCTGCTCAAGATTTAAGCTTGATAAATCAGAAGCTATATATTTTTGCAGCAAGGCTGCAGCAGCAACTAATTGAGTCTTGGCTTGGGACTTTATATAAATTTTTAGACATATATTAAAAGCTATGGCTGTTAATAAGAGAGAAGCCATAACAACAGAAATTTGAGAAAGAAATATATTTTTCTTAATGTTTTTTTTAGTCTTTGTCATTTACAAACCCTCTCTTATTCCTTGTCTGATATCATAAAGCCAAAGCCCCAAATAGTTTCAATTTTTAAGCTGGAGCCTGCATTTAAAAGCTTTTTTCTAACTCTTTTTATCATATCATCTGTAGCTCGAGTATCTACTTCGCTGTCAAAGCCCCACACCTTATTTAAAAGTTCATCCCTGGAAACACCTTTATTTTTATTGCTCACCAAGTATAAAAGAAGATTAAATTCCATAGGAGTAAGCATTAAATCCTTTCCTCTACATTCAGCATATCTTTTTTCTGGATAAATATTAATGTCTAAAAGCTTAATAGCTTTAGCAGCAGGAAGAGGAGCATTATCAAATTCCATTCTTTTAAAGATTGCTTTTACCCGTAAAACCAATTCTACTGGGCTAAAGGGCTTAGTTAAATAATCATCGCTACCAAGCATGAGACCAGCGATTTTATCTCCTTCAGAATCCCTGGCAGAAACGAAAATTATAGGAATATTGCTTATTTTTCTTATTTCAGCACATAGAGACAAACCATCTAGCTTAGGCATCATTATATCTAATATTAGCATATCAGAGGGCTTTGCTTTAAAGGCAGCAAAAAGAGCCTCACCATCAGAAAAAGTTTCTACAATATATCCTTCCTTCTGAAGAAACATTCTAATTAGCTCCTGTATATTAACCTCATCGTCTGCTATATAAATTAGCTTTTTATCAATGTCTGCACCACATTTTTTGCTATATATGAAGTTTTAAAATTCTTTTAATATTATAGCATAATTAAGCTTCTGAAATTCTAATAAGAGAAATACTGCCACAATTTTGCCACAGTCTGTCTGAGATTTAATCAGAGAGGCCATAGTATAATATAAACATAAGGCTTACAGATTAAATAAATATAATGGAGGCTAAGGCCTTAAATGGGCTTTAACGGGCAGACTAGCGAGTGCGAGCGAGCCAGTACAGACTGCCCCGTGGCCTGACAAAAAGGAGGTAAAGTATGGTTAAGAAAAAACTTGTGGCAATAATTACTGCGGCCACAATACTTCTAGGTGGAGCAACTACAACAGCTTTTGCAGCAAATGGAGACTTTAAAGAAGGTATTAAGACTGTCAAAGAAAACATAAAGAAAAATGTTGAAAGCTTAAAGGGCAAGAAAGGGACAGTAATTAAAGCAGTTGAAAACAAAAAAACTGAGGCTGGGCTTGTTAAGGTAGACAAGGCTTCGGCAGCTTCTCAGCTAGAGTCTCTAAAGGGATTAAAAGCAGAGCTCCAAAAGCTGCATGAGGATTTTAAGGAAGCAAAGCAGACAAAGGATAAGGAAAAAATGAATGCCCTAAAGCCTCAGATAGCTGATAAATTAGAGCAAGTAAACAAAGCGGTTCAAGGTCTTTCTCCCTATAAAGAACAGGTTAAAAATAATAAGGAAGCAAGGGCAAAGCTACAGCCTCTTAAGGAAGAAATAAAGTCCGTGCAGCAGCAAAGGGAAACAATCGTTAGTGAAAATAATGCTGCAAGAAAAGAAGTAAAAACCTTACGAGAGCAATTAAAGACAGCTGTTAAGAACAATAATGAAGAGGATATAGCAAGCATTACAGGCAAGATATTGGAAAAGCTTAATCTTTTGAATGATAATCTTACAAAGTTGAACAATTTAAAAGATGAGGCTGTAAATACGGTGAACAGCTTTAAGCCTTAAAAAGCTAAGACTTTCTAGTGTTCGCTCAATGACTTTTACGATGAAACTGACCATCTATATCAACACTATTTTAAAACATGACCTTAAAAAAGAACAGCTAAACACTGTTCTTTTTTACATAAAGTTTAAGTGGGTTATGGGGATATGTTTTTGGGGTTGATATTATTATACAAGCATAAAAAGATAATTTCCGTGATTATTGTTACGCTTTTATTTTTTTCTATTGTACTTTTCTGAAAACTGTCATATAATATATAAAAAATCAATATTAAAATGCTTTGATGAGAAAGAGTAGAATACAAGTTGTCTTTACAGAGAGTTCCCGGGTGGTGAGAGGGGCAAGAAACAGTATTTGAATACGTCTCTGAGCAGAAGGCCAAACACTTTTGGTTAGTAGGCTGTTTACGGAGCCCTTCACCCGTTATAGTGATAGAGTATCGCTTGTTTTAAGCTGTACTTGAAGAGGTTGATATGGTGACATGTCGATGAATTAAGGTGGTAACACGGGATTTATGCTCTCGTCCTTTATGTATTTAAAGGACGGGAGCTTTTTATTTTTTATATAGCTTTTTCGGCACTGCTATCGCTAATAAGAGCCATAAAAATTACACAATAAATCTTCGCTGCATTAAGAGTCTCTAATGAGGTTTTATTTAAAAAATTGTATTCAAGCTAATTCTCTTAAGGGTATTCCTTTGGGGACATAACTCTACTACTAATTTTTCAAATGAAACCTCATAAGACACTCTAAGATTTACTCAATGATTTCTTTTAGTAATTTTTATGTCTCGTATTAGCCGCTTCAGTGGCTAATCAAGCTATCATAAAATTTATTTATTATTACACGCAAGGAGGAGTATTGAAATGGTAGGTATTAAGGAACAAATCAAAATTATTACAAAGGGTGCAGCAGAGGTTATTAATGTAGAGGATTTAGAGAGAAAATTAACTGAGGTACAGAAGGAAAACAGAGGTTTAATAGTAAAGCTTGGGCTTGACCCATCGGCTCCTGATATACATTTAGGTCATGCGGTTGTGCTTAGAAAGATGAAGCAGATTCAGGATTTAGGACATAAGGTTGTGATAATCATTGGAGATTTCACTGGCATGATTGGAGACCCTACAGGAAAATCAAAAACCAGAAAACAGCTTACAAATGAAGAGGTTCTAGAAAATGCAAGGACTTACGAAAGACAGATATTTAAGATTCTAGATAAAAGTAAAACTCAGCTTAGATTTAACAGCGAGTGGCTTTCCAAGCTTAATTTTAAAGAGGTTATTGAGCTGGCAGGCAAGTACACTGTGGCAAGAATGCTGGAAAGAGAGGATTTTAAAAACAGGTTTAATAATCAGTTAAGCATAGGTATCCATGAATTCTTTTACCCTTTAATGCAGGGCTTTGATTCTGTAGAAATAAATGCGGATATTGAGCTTGGGGGAACAGATCAAAGATTCAATGTACTTATGGGCAGAACACTACAAAAGGATTATGGAAAGGAGCCTCAGGTAGCACTTTTTATGCCTTTATTAGAAGGAACCGATGGAGTAGAAAAGATGAGCAAGAGCCTTGGAAATTACATTGGAATTAATGAGCCGGCTAAAGATATTTACGTTAAAGCAATGCAGGTGCCTGATAACTTAATAATAAAGTACTTTGAGCTTGCAACAGATATTCACCCAGATGAGATAGACAAGATTAAAGAGGAATTTAATAAAGGTGTAAATCCAAGAGATATAAAAATGAGATTGGCAAAGGAAATAACAAGCTTATACCATGGAGAAGCTGAAGCAGATATGGCGGAGGAATACTTTAAAAGCCTTTTTCAAAAAAATGAAATTCCTGAGGACATTTTAGAATTTAATGCTATGGCTGAGGCTTCGTTAATTGAAGTTATTACAACCTCAAAGCTTGTGCCATCCAAGAGCGAGGCAAGAAGACTTATTGAACAGGGCGGAGTAAAAATAAATGGAGAAAAGGTTGAAGAAGCTGCCAAGATTAAGCTTAAGAACAAGGATATAATTCAGGTAGGAAAAAGAAAGTTTTTAAGGGTAATCATTAAGGAATAAGGCTAACCATATATTAACAGGTAATATATCTAAGCTTCTGTATAAAATATAACATAAGGCTATAAGGAAAGTTGAGGGATATAATTATGAAAATAAAATATACAGAAGTTTTACTAAGCCTTACCATAGCATTCAATATTATGTTCTATAGCCCTTCAAATGCTTTTGCACTAGAACTGGAAAGGGATACTGTAAGCTTTAAGGACAAGAATATGGAGCTGGCTGTTAGGGAATACTTAAACAAGCCCAAGGGAGAGATTAGCAGAAGCGAGGCAGAAGAAGTGCAGCAGCTGAATATTTCTCAGCGTAATATTTCAAGCCTTCAGGGCATTGAATACTTTAAGAATTTAAAGAGCTTGAACTTAATTTTTAATTATGTTTCTGATTTAACTCCCCTTAGCAAGCTTAATAAGCTTCAAAGCTTAAATGCAAGCTATAACAAAAGCAGTGATTTAAGTCCCCTGGCTCAGCTTAATAGCTTAAATGAGCTGATTTTAGACAGCAATAACATAACTGATATAAGGCCGTTAAAAGGTCTAGTAAATTTGAAGAAGCTAAGCTTAAACTTCAATAAAATTTTGGATATATCTCCTTTAAGCGATTTATCAAGCCTAACTGTATTAAATCTTTATGAAAACAAGCTAGTAAATATTAGTCCTCTTAGCAAGCTTGTGAACCTACAGAATTTTAATTTAGGGTAAAATAGTATTTCTAAGCTTAATGCCTTGAGTAATCTTACAAACCTTGAGATTCTTCAGTTAGGTGAAAATAGAATTTTTGATTTAAAGCCATTAGGAAGCTTAAGAAATTTAAAGGATTTGTATCTGGATAAAAATGATATTATTGATGTTGCACCAATAAGCA
>CAZMQY010000213.1:0-6517 GCA_964568335.1 uncultured Clostridium sp. | reverse complement strand
AACTAAAAAGCTGCGTAAATTACACAGCTATTCATTGAACTCATAGTACTGGTTACATATGTTAAAAAAAGCTCTTGCGGTTGGAGTTAAGCTTCTTCTTGAACTAGTTATTAAATATATATATCTTTTAAGATCTAAACCAACAATGTTGCTTGCCTTTAAGCTTCCGGAACTTAAATAGTCCTCACAAACTCCTTTTGATACAATAGAAACTCCTAGACCTCTTTTTACAAGTTGAAGAAGGGTATCTAAGCTATTTACCTCGCAGCATACATTTATCTTTTCAACATCTAGTTCGGCGTCTATTAGTGCTTTTTCAAAGCTCTTACGAGTTGCGGAATGTTTTTCTCTAAAAATGAACTTATGCTTTAGCAGAGCATCCACAGAAATATCATTGGGCATATTTAGTGAAGGTTTTGATATAACCACAAGCTCGTCTTTTGTGAGCCTATAGGAATGTATTCGTTCATCTCTAACACTGCTTCCAATAAGTCCGATTTCGCAATCAAATTTCAATATGTTTTCAACAATATCTCCTGAAGGCATTTCCATGATATTAAAGGTTACCTGAGGATATTTTAAAGAAAAATTTTCAACTAGCATAGGCACTATAGAGTTGCAAGGTGTACTGCTTGCTGCTAGAGTGAATCGGCCAAGTATATTATCAGCGAAGCTCGACATGTGAGATACAGCAGCATTTCTTGTATTTATTAGGGTCAAAGCATACTCCAAGAAAGCTTCGCCGTAAGAAGTAAGGGTAACCTCCTTTGAGGTTCTATCAAAAAGCTGAACATTTAGCTCTCTTTCAAGTGCTGAAACTTGAGCGCTTATTGTTGGCTGAGATAAAAATAAGGTATCTGCTGCCTTTGAAAAGCTTTTGTACTTGGCAACTGTTATAAAAGCTTCTATCTGTTTAAAGTCCATATTAAGCAAGTCCCTTCAATTGATAAATAATGATTATATTATAACAATAAAGCCTGTTATAAAAAAGTGTATTGTAAATATTAATTTAAAATCATCTATGTACAAATGATGGCCGATAAAAAATAGTAGTAATCATCTGCCCTGCAGGAGCGTCAAAAGGTTTTATCCTCTAATATACCTATTTCATCATAGTTAACCGTTCATTTATTATTCTTTAGAATCTTTTTATATAATCTTTAATAGATCATTCAGTTTAAAGATATAAAAATAACAAATAAATTATACAAATATAAAACAAATCGCATAATTACAGTTAAAAATATGATAAAACACTAAAATTAAAATATAATTTTTACTATAATGAAAATAATTTCACAAAACTATAAAATATAGTTTACTTTTTAACAATCATGTAATACAATGATATTGTAAGTGTTTACAATATTAGACACATATTTATAATGTGAAGTCAAGCTTAACACTATAATGATAAAAACTCTTAATTTTATAATTGTGATATAATTGGGTTATTACATTATAAGAAAAAGAGGTAAATGTCATGAAAGATGATGTTGGAAAGAAAATAAAAGATTTAAGAAATAGTAAAAATTTAACCCTAAAAGAGTTAAGTGCTGAGACAAATTTATCAATAGGTTTTTTATCACAACTAGAAAGAGGGTTAACAACAGTAGCAATAGATTCATTAGTTAAAATTGCTAAAGCACTTCAGGTTAACTTATCATATTTTCTCGAAGAAAAAACAAGTACTACGATACCTGTGCTTAAGGAATTTGAAAAAGAAGTGTTTCAAGTTGTAAATAATCAATTTATACATTATCACTTGACTAATGATTCGAAAAATAAAAATCTTCTTCCAAGGCTTATAAAGATATTACCTACAAAAAGTGAGGAACAAGTCACTGCCTATCCACACGAAGGTGAAGAATTCGTGTATGTACTAGAAGGCATTCTTACGTTAGTTATTGATAATCAAAGGTTTGAATTATATCCTGGAGATAGTGCACATTATGAATCAACGATTGTTCATAATTGGGCTAATTATACTAACAAAACCGTTAAAATCTTAACGGTTCATACTCCTAATGTTTTTAAGAAGTAAGCAAATAAAAAATATATATCATTCCTGATATATATTTTCGCTTGAATTGTTAAAAAAATAACAAAGAATGATTGGCTGGAGATAAAGGGGATGGTATAGGTGGTTAAAGGCGCAATATTTAACATTCAAAAATATTCTGTCCATGACGGCCCGGGAATTAGAACTACTGTTTTTTTAAAAGGATGCCCTTTAAAGTGCTGGTGGTGCCATAATCCGGAGAGTCAGAATCCAAAGCATGAAATTATGTTCTTTAAAGAACGTTGTACAGGCTGTGGAGTATGTGTTAGAAGATGTACTAGTGAGGCTATACATATTTGTAATAATCAGCCTTTGACAGACGAAGCAAAGTGTAAGCTTTGTGGCAAATGCACTGATTTTTGTCCTAATAAAGCTAGAGAATATGTAGGAAAAAATATAACAGTCCAAGCTTTGATGGATGAAATAATAAAGGATGAAGTTTTTTATGATGAGTCTAATGGCGGTGTTACTTTTTCAGGAGGAGAGCCTATGCTTTATGCAGACTTCTTAGCAGAAGTATTAAAAGCCTGTAAGCAAAGAGGGGTTCACACCGCAGTAGATACCAGCGGGTATGCAGCATTTGATAAATTTGAGAAAATAATTGATTATGTGGATTTATTTTTATATGATGTAAAGCTTATGGATAATGAAAAACATATCAAGTATATAGGGGTTGAAAACGGTTTGATACTTGAAAATTTAAAAAAGCTTTCTGACAGAGGAGCTAATATATTTGTCAGAATGCCTATAATTGCTGGGGTAAATGATGATTTTGAAAATATAGAAGAGTCTATAAGGTTTTTATCTAACCTTAATATTATACAAGTTAATCTTCTTCCGTATCACAAAATGGGAATGGATAAATATAGAAGACTTGAAATGGATTATAAGTTATCAGGCATGGAAAGACCTACAGATCAAAGAATGGAAGAAATAGCTGGTAAATTTAAGAGCAGCGGAATCAAAGTGAAAATAGGGGGCTAACTAGTATTTACTAGTTTAATTAAAGGATGGAGGTTGATAAATATGATAAGAGAAAGAGTGAAAAAACTAAGAGAGCAGAGTTTAAAGGCTGTTCCAAGGATCTCAATAGAAAGAGCTAAAATCGTTGATGAGGTCTATAAGAAACATGAAGGAGCAGTTCCAACACCGGTATTGAGGGCATTGGTTTTAAAAGAGCTTATGTCTAAAAAGAAGCTTTGTATTAATGATGGGGAACTAATTGTTGGAGAAAGAGGAGAGGAGCCTGCAGCAACTCCAACTTATCCAGAACTTTGCTGTCACACTATAGAAGATTTCGAAATAATGGATAGACGTGAAAAAATATCATTTAAGGTTAATGAGGAATCCAAAAAGGTTCAAAAAGAAGTTATTATTCCATATTGGGAATCAAGATCTATGAGACATAAAATCCTAGATAGAATGACTCAAGAATGGAAAGATTGCTATAGTGCTGGTATCTTTACAGAATTTATGGAGCAAAGAGGACCTGGACATACGGTATGTGACGATAAAATCTATAAAAAGGGTTTTATGAATTTTAAAAAAGATATATCAGAAGCTATAAAAAACTTAGACTATCATAATGATGACGAAGCTGTTGATAAAAAGCATCAGCTGGAAGCAATGGATATAGCATGTGATGCCATAATTATTTTAGGTAAGCGTTATTCAGAGTATGCAAAAGAATTAGCTTTAAAGGAAAGTGATGAGAAAAGAAAACAAGAATTGCTTGAAATTTCCGAGGTGTGCAGTCATGTTCCAGCTTATGCGCCAAGAAATTTTAGAGAAGCACTTCAAATGTATTGGTTTGTACATCTTTGTGTTATCTCAGAATTAAATCCTTGGGATGCGTACAATCCAGGAAGATTAGATCAGCATTTATATCCATTCTATAAGAAAGAAACAGAAAACGGAAGTTTAACTCGCGAAGATGCTGAGGAATTGCTGCAATGTTTCTGGGTTAAATTTAATAATCAGCCTGCTCCTCCTAAAGTTGGAGTAACACTTAAGGAAAGTGGAACCTATACGGATTTTGCGAACATTAATGTTGGCGGAGTTACACCAGAAGGATTGAATGGAGTTAATGATGTAAGCTATCTTTTACTGGATGTAATTGATGAAATGAGATTGCTTCAGCCAAGTTCAAATGTTCAAATAAGCAAGAAGAGCCCGCAAAAATTTGTTAAGAAAGCTTGTGAAATTTCCAGAAAAGGATGGGGACAACCATCCATGTTTAATGCAGATGCAGTAATTCAGGAAATGCTTAATGCTGGGAAATCCTTAGTTGATGCTAGATGCGGCGGAACTAGCGGGTGTGTTGAAACTGGTGCTTTTGGAAAGGAAGCATATATATTAACTGGATATTTTAACTTGCCTAAAATATTAGAAATAACTTTAAATAATGGTGTAGATATAATGACAGGAAAGAAACTTGGAATAGAAACTGGTGATACTGCCAAGTTTGAAAGCTTTGAACAATTATTTGAAGCCTATAAGAAGCAGGTTAATCACTTCATTGACATAAAGATGAGAGGAAACAGGGTAATTGAAAGATTATATGCTACCATGATGCCAGTTCCATTCCTTTCAGTGGTAACCGATGATTGTATATTAAAGGGTAAAGATTATAATGCTGGTGGAGCAAGATATAATACTAATTATATTCAAGGTGTGGGTATTGGAACTATTACAGACTGCTTTACAGCTATAAAGTATCAAGTGTTTGACAAGAAAAATATAACCATGGCTGAACTGATGGAAGCTATGTCAAAAAACTTTGAGGGTTATGAGGATATATTAAATCTAGTAAAAAATAAAACTCCTAAGTATGGTAACGATGATGACTATGCAGACAGTATCATGAAAGAAATATTTGAAGCTTACTATAATGCAGTTGAAGGAAGAAAAAATACAAAGGGAGGATATTACAAAATCAATATGCTTCCAACTACATGTCACGTTTATTTCGGCTCAGTTATGGGTGCTAGTGCAAATGGAAGAAAAGCGCATGTTCCATTATCAGAGGGTATTTCTCCAGAAAAAGGAGCTGATATTAATGGACCTACAGCAGTTGTTAAATCGGCAGCTAAAATGGATCATTTGAAGACAGGAGGTACACTTTTAAATCAAAAATTTACCCCATCAGTAGTTGAGGGAGAAAAGGGTATTGATAATATGGCTAGTTTAGTAAGGGCTTATTTTACAATGGATGGCCATCATATTCAATTCAATGTAATAGATAAGGCAGTGCTTTTAGATGCTCAAAAGAACCCCGATCAATATACTGATTTAATTGTACGTGTCGCAGGATACAGTGATTACTTCAATAATTTGGACAGAGTACTTCAGAATGAAATAATTGAAAGAACAGAGCAGTCGTTTGATGGATGCAGCTGTTGCTAGGAGGAATTAAATTGAATAAAATAATCGGATTTGTAGGAAGCGGAAATATGGGGCTGGCCATGATAGGCGGAATTATAAAAGCGGGATTGGTTGATTCGCAAAATATTATGGTGTCAGATCTAAATGAAGACAGTTTAAATACTGCTGCTCAAAAGTATGGAGTCAATATAACAAAGGATAATAGTGAAGTGGCAAAAAAAGCAGATATTCTAGTATTATCTGTAAAGCCTAACCTATATCCGATAATAATCCAGGGGATTAAAAGTCACATTAAAGAAAATATATTAATAGTTACAATAGCCGCAGGAAAATCCTTAAGCAGTACTGAAGAAGCTTTCGGAAAGAAGGTTAAGGTAGTAAGGGTTATGCCTAATACCCCCGCACTAGTTGGGGAAGGTATGTCAGCTGTATGCCCAAATGCAATGGTATCTAAAGAAGAAACTAATGAAATTATGAGGATTTTTCAAAGTTTTGGTGAAGCGGAATTAGTTAGTGAAGGATTAATGGATGTCGTAACAGCAGTTAGCGGTTCTGCACCAGCTTATGTGTATATGTTTATTGAGGCTATGGCAGATGCAGCAGTATTAGGTGGAATGCCAAGAAATCAAGCGTATAAGTTTGCTTCGCAAACTGTACTTGGTTCTGGAAAAATGGTTCTTGAAACAGGTATGCATCCTGGAGCTCTTAAGGATATGGTATGCTCACCAGGGGGAACTACGATAGAAGCAGTAGTAAAGCTCGAAGAAAAAGGGCTTAGAGCAGCAATTATTTCGGCAATGAAAAGCTGCATAGATAAGTCAAAAGAAATGTCAAAATAGAAGTTTAAATAGTTTATTTATAAAATAGAGGTGTTTTATTAATGGTTAAGGTTATTTGGATTGCGCTTATTATATTGGCGATAGGTTATGGATTTTTACTTTTTAAAGATTTTATTAAACATAGAAGTCAGCCTGAGAACTGCTCTTGGACCAAGGTTGGATTAATAGGATTTGTGGTTAATTTCTTTGATGTATTAGGATTAGGGGTATGCCGCTAGTTGGTTCAATTCAA
>CAZMQY010000212.1:0-6520 GCA_964568335.1 uncultured Clostridium sp. | reverse complement strand
TTGTAACAGAGGTAATTATCTGAGATAAACTCTGATTTAATGTTTGGCTAAGCGTATCAACGTCGTTTGTAACACGGGATAACACTTCACCGTGGTTTGTGCCATCAAAATACTTTAGAGGCATACGGTTTATCTTCTTTGAAATATCTTTTCTGAAGCCATAGCTTACCTTCATGGACACACTGGACATTATCCATCCTTGTATATATGCAAGAAGTGAGCTTAAGCCGTATAATGCTATAAGAGTAAGCATTATATTTCCTATATAGCCAAAATCTACACCCTCGCTTGTGCCTGCAATTTTGCCCATTATACCTTCAAATAATTTTGTAGTAGCCTTACCTAATATTTTAGGCCCTGCAATACCAAAGCCTGCACTGGCTGCAGCGAATATAAATACGGTAATTATGGATATCTTATATACACTTAAATATTTTATAAGCTTTTTCATTGTGCCTTTGAAGTCACGTGCCTTTTCACCCTTCATCATGGCCATTGGGCCTCCGCCCATAGGACCTCCTCCTCTTTTTTGAGGAGGCTTTACTTGGTTGTTTTGGTTCTCACTCATGCTAGTTCCTCCTTTGAGAGCTGTGATAAAGCAATTTCCTTGTAAGTTTCACAGGTTTCCATAAGCTCTGCATGGGTACCTATTCCTACTATTTTTCCTTCATCAAGAACAATTATTTGCTCTGCATTCTTAATTGTTGATATACGCTGTGCAACTATAAGAACAGTACTTCCATTTGTTTGATCCTTAAGTGCCTTTCTAAGCCTTGCATCTGTCTTAAAGTCTAAAGCCGAGAAGGAATCGTCAAATATATAAATCTGTGGCTTTTTAACGAGAGCACGAGCTATAGATAATCTCTGCTTCTGTCCTCCAGATACATTTGTTCCGCCTTGGGAAATTTCAGTTTGGAAGCCTTCTGGTTTCTCGCTTATAAATTCCATAGCCTGAGCTATTTCAGAAGCTTTCTTTAAATCTTCTTCTGTTGCATTTTCATCAGCATATTTTAAATTTGACTCAATAGTACCCTTAAATAAGGATCCCTTTTGAGGTACATAACCAATTTGATCACGAAGCTCGTGCTGAGTAACCTCTCTTATATCCACTCCGTCAACCAGAATCTGACCTCCAGTAACATCATAAAAACGTGGTATAAGATTTATTAATGTTGTCTTACCAGAACCAGTAGAACCGATAATAGCAGTAGTCTGACCAGGCATTGCCTTAAAGCTTAAGTTTTTAAGCATATCCTCTTCAGCACCTGGATATCTGAAGGATACATTACTAAATTCTATTGTACCATCTACTTTTCTGCCAAAGTTCTTAGGCTTCTCTGGATCTAAAATTGTAGGTTCTACTTCTAAAACCTCTGAAATTCTCTGTGCAGATACTGATGCTCTTGGAATCATTATAAACATCATGGACATCATTAGGAACGCGAATATAATCTGCATTGCATATTGCATAAATGCCATCATATCACCAACCTGCATTGATGACTCTGCTATCTTATGAGCTCCAACCCATACAACTAGAAGTGTTGTTCCGTTCATAATAAGCATCATAAGTGGGAATAACGTAACCATTACTCTATTTACAAAGAGGTTTGTTCTTGTAAGGTCTTTGTTAGCCTTGTCGAATCTCTCTTCTTCAAATTTCTCAGTATTGAAGGCTCTTATAACCATCATTCCTGAAAGACTCTCACGGGTAACCAGGTTTAACTTATCTATAAGCTTCTGAATAGCCTTGAATTTTGGCAAGGCAACTGAGAATACTGTTGCTATGAGGCCTAGAAGCACTACAACTGCAAGTGCAATAATCCAGGACATGGAGTTAGATTTGTGCATAGCTTTTATTACTCCACCAATACCAATAATTGGAGCATATATTAGCATTCTTACAGCCATTACAATAAGCATCTGAATTTGTGTAATATCATTTGTTGTTCTTGTTATAAGTGATGCAGTCGAGAATTTGTCAAATTCTGTATTTGAGAAACTCTCAACCTTTGTAAATACGCTTTTACGCAGATTTCTTGAAACCCCTGCAGCGGTTCTTGAAGCCAAAAAGCCTACGATTACTGTGGCTGCAGCACTAAGCAGGGATATGCCAAGCATAATAAGGCCTGCTAAAAGAATATAGTTTCTCTGTATTTTATCAGTGTTCATTCCAAGTGCATCATATTCTGCCTTAACAGAACCAGCAGCACCCTGAACAACCATCTTTTCACCTAAAGCAGTAAATCTCTTATCTGTATCCTCAGAGATTTTAGCTCTTTGCTCTGCAGGAAGCTTTGCAAACATAGCAAACAAATCAGTACTTGCCGGAATTTTACTTCCATTGAAGTCAATAAATCCGTCCTTTGCATTTTCTTTCATCTTTTCTACGCCAGTAACTGTAAGAAGGGACTTACCCATTATTGGGTTTAGTCTTTCTATTTCTGTCTTATCTATATCATTAAGCACATAAATTGGCTCTTTCTCGAGTGCTGGATATTCTTTAACGTACTTGCTATAGTCTGAGCTTGATTTATCAACTAGTGTATAGTTCTTTAAAACTTCTTCCTTTTCATCAGCATTCATGAAAATTGTTAACTTATCCATTTGACTTGCTCTCACAGCCTTAGGTACAGCATTCTCAATACCGCCCTGCTGAATACCTACATTAACTATATTGGACATATAGTCTGGCAGCGACAGGTCTGCCATAGCCTGCCCAAAGAGCAGTATTACTGCAATAATTAGGAGGCCTATAAAGGGCTTTAAATATTTTGCCAGTTTAAACATTGTTGTATCGTCTCCTTACTTAATTAGTTTTATGCTTTATGAAAGCTTATTCCTTTTGTCTGTCAATTACTTTTTCCAAAGTACTTATGCCTAGATATATTATATCCAGCTCCTCTGAAGTAGCTTTGCTCATCATCTGTTCAATCACTTTATTAACTTCGTCAAAGTGCCTTTTAGAATGTTTCCTGAACTCATCAGTGATTTGAACATAAACAACTCTTCTGTCTTCTTTGCTTCTGACTCTCTCAACCAAACCTTGATTTTCCAGTCTGTCTAAAATTCCAGACACTGTACTGTTAGACAATCCAAGCTTTTCACTTAGGTCGCTAACCTTCATTTCCCCGTGATGAGCTAGAGTTCCCATTAGCATTCCCTGCGGTCCGGTTAAATTCATTTCCTTAAAGTGATTTTCCACTCTCTGCTTTAAGCTACCCATCACTTTCTTCATCACCCGAACAACCTTAACTGCCTTGCTCACTTCTTCCACAGAAATTACACCTTCCTTCGATTCCTTCGTTTAAGAAATGTTCGCATCAATATATTTCGTATGCAAAATATATTTTACTCGTTCCTTTTTAATGTGTCAATATACTAAATTAGTCTGCAACGTTTTCACCTATTTTTTTCGTTAGACTATATTTTATTATAAAACAAATGTGGTAAATTATTACTGGCAGGAGTACTATATGCAATAAAAATATTTGCACAAGCAGGGATAAGCTCATTAATATCGAATTAATAACTATGTAAGTAATGCAGAGGTATTGGAATAACTAATTTATAGCAGTTACAGTGAAAGGATGAAAGCTAATGTCGGATAAAAATATTGAGATGATGAAGAAGCTTATAGCAGAAAAGAATAAAAAAGGAGCCCAAAAAGGTGGAAATCTAAGGCCGAATAAGTCTATAGGCAGTGCCAGCAAGGGCAGCAGAGGCAATAAGAAGACGGGCGGATTGTTTGATAAGGGTTAGGGTTTACCTGATTATATACAGGAGGTAGAAGGCATGCTAGTTTATACAAATTATGAGCTTAACATGAAATTATATTCTTTAGATAGTACTAGGTGGGAGGATTTTGAGCTTTTGTTTGGAGAAAGAGGTGCCTGCGGTGGATGCTGGTGCATGTCATGGAGGCTTAAAAAATCAGAGTTTGAACTAGGAAAAGGAGAGCCAAACAAGTACTCCATGAAGGATATTGTGTACCGTGGTAAGCCAGTGGGTGTATTGGCATATGTAGATGATAAGCCCATAGGCTGGTGTGCAGTTGCCCCAAGAGAAGCTTATAAGCGTCTGGAAAGCTCCAGAGTCCTTAAGAGGATAGATGATAAGCCCGTTTGGTCCATTACCTGTTTTTTTATAGAAAAGAACTTTAGAAGAAAAGGTATTTCTACTGAGCTAATAAAAGGAGCAATAGAATATTCAAGATTAAACGGAGCAGATATTATCGAAGCCTATCCAGTAGTACCTTACGATAAAAATGTGCCCGATGCTTTCCTTTGGACGGGTACACCTGCAGCCTTTGAAGCTGTTGGATTTATTCAAGCGGAAAGAAGATCAAGATGGAAACCTATAATGCGTTATTATATAGAAATGAAAGAAGCTTAGTATTTAGAAAACTCCAGCGGTGCTTCCTGCCCTGCTGGAGTTTTATTTTCTCTCAGTGAAGCCCTGCCTGCATTTTAACCTTTTCTATTACTGCATTCCCCATTGAGCTTTGATAAAAGGTATAAGTACACTTTCCAGCCTCCTTAGCTTTATACATTGCAGTATCTGCATTTTTAAGAAGCTCATCAAAGTTGTAACCATTGTCTGGATATAAAGCAACGCCGCCGCTGTGAGTAACGCAAAAGGTATTTTCATCAATACAAATTGGTTCTGCTATGGCTTTAAGTATAGCTTTACAATATGCTTCCACTTGCTCCTTACCAGCAATATCCTTTATCAAAATATCAAACTCATCCCCGCCAAGCCTGAAAGCCACCATATTATCCCCTTGGATTTTCTTCAATCGATTAGCAACCTTTAGCAATAGCTTATCCCCTACCATATGTCCGTAAGAATCATTAACAAGCTTAAAATTATCTAAGTCTATAAAAATCAATGCAAATTTATTGCCGTTTTTATTACATTTTGCAATTTCCTCAGTTACTATTTCACGCAGCATAACTCTGTTAGGAAGATCCGTTACAGAATCATAATAGGCAAGTTTTTGAATTTTTTCCTGCTGCTCCTTAAGCTCAGTTATATCCGTAAAGGCACCGAAGGCTGCAACTGCAGTTCCATTTTTATCAAACTCGCATCTAGTGTTAGACAGTATCCATTTATAACTTCCATCTTTAGCTCTGACTCTATACTCAAAAGCTTTAACATTAATCTTTTCATTTATTTGCTGCCTAATGCCTTTTCTTACCATATCAACATCCTCTGGATGAACAATATTGAACCAAGCATCAAGAGCCGCCAATTCTCTAGTTTCATATCCAAGAATATGCTGCAGCTTATCTGAAAACATACGCCTGTTATTTATGAGATCCCCTTCCCAAATGATATCGGTAGTTGATTCCATAACGATTCTATATCTTTCTTCACTTCTTTGAAGCTCCTCTTGCTTTTCCATTAGCATTAGCATGTTTTCCCTTAGTTCTTCCTCTGAAGCAGCAACTTCTTCATAGAGAGCTGTGAGCTCCTCATTCTTTATCATAAGCTCTTTTTCAGCCTTATTGCGAAAATAAATACTTCTTAGCAGAAAATAAATCAGTATTAGAAGGGAAGCTATGAGCATAGCTACAAAATATGTTAAACTCTTATCCATGTCTATATATGACTCCTTGTAAAAAATGTATTATTATATATTCGACATAGTTACATAGTTTTCCTTTCTCAATGCTAATATTTAAGAACCTTTTGTTAACAAAATCACGACCTATTAAAATGTCATGAGTTATAAAAGATAAGAGGCTTATTTATCTGCTAAACAAAAATCTTAAGTATTAATGCAGCAAGGGACATTTCTTACGCCTCATTAGCAGAAAAAATGTCCCTTGCATTTTAAAGCATTCCTTTAATTGCAGCCATAGCTGCTGTTTTTGGAGAAGCTAAGTAAATTTGAGCATTCTCGTCACCCATTCTGCCCGGAGTGTTTCTTGGAGTAGTAGTAACAACTACATCCTTAGAGCTTAGCACACCTTGATGCAAGCCTGAACATGCACCGCAGCCTGGATTTATTATTATTCCTCCACTATTTCTGATTATTTCATTGTAGCCTAGTCTATCCATATCATTTGCCACTTTTCTTGAGGCAGGGCATATTATTAATGTAACCTCATCATTAACCCTGCTGTTCTTTAAGGTTTCAGCGACTACTTCCATATCATCCAGTCTGCCATTTGTACAGCCGCCTATATAAACCTGGGTCACCTTTTTCCCCTTGGCTTCTTTAAGTGGAACTACATTTTCTACTGCTCCAGGCAGTGAAACCACTCTTTCAATATCCTGAGCATTAATAGAAATGGTTTTATAATATTCCCTTTCATCCTCTAAGCTCCGCTGAGTAAAGTAGACGGTTTTTGCCCCAATTTCTCCAAGCATATTTGAAATAGTCATCTTTTGGCTTTCAGTAAGCTTCTCTAAAGCATTTCCCCATAGCAGTACAGCATTACCCTTTAAATTTTGGCTTCCTGCCTGCTTTATCATATACAGGGCTATATCCTTTCCCCCAACAGCTAATTTC
>CAZMQY010000211.1:2834-6570 GCA_964568335.1 uncultured Clostridium sp. | reverse complement strand
CAGCTCTGCCTGAAAATCTTCTTGAAAGCGAGCTGTTTGGTTATGTAGAAGGTGCTTTCTCGGGTGCGGTAAAGGGTGGAAAGGCTGGACTTTTTGAGCTTGCTCATAAGGGAACAATATTTCTAGACGAGGTTAGCGAAATACCTATTAACCTGCAGGCAAAGCTTTTGCGTGTTCTGCAGGAAAGAGAAATAAGAAAGATAGGCGACCATAAGGTTATTCCTGTGGATGTCCGTATAATCTGCGCCAGTAATATGGATCTTGAGGAAAAGGTAAGTGAGGGCAAGTTTAGACAGGATGTGCTATACAGGCTTAATGTGCTTAATCTGAGAATACCTCCTCTTTGTGAGCGCAGTGAGGACATTAAGCTTATAGCTCAGCATTTTATAGAGAAGTATTGCAGAAAGTTTAACAAGTTTACCCCAAGTATAACTCAAGAAGCTGTTAAAATATTGATAAACTATAGATGGCCAGGGAACATAAGAGAACTGAGAAATATTTGTGAAAGACTGGTAGTATTTTCAGAATCAGAGAGTTTAAATGGTGATGATTTGAAAGAATTATTAAAGCATAATAATAAAGCAGATAAGAAGGCAGCGGTAAGCACTAATGAAAATATATCAAAAGAAGCTGGCATAACATCGGAAAATGATATAGAGGCAATACTTAAGCTTATGCAAAACATAAATTTTAATAAAACAGAAGCAGCAAAAATCTTAGGAATTAGCAGAACTACTCTATGGAGAAGGCTTAAGGAAAAATAATAGAAGGCTTGTTTCACAAACTAGTGTTTGAAACGAATATGAAACATTTTGTTTCATTTTAGTTTCTGATTGATATTCTATTTTTACTAAAAGAGTATTCTTTAATAAATTGAGTGAGCTTTTATTAACAATTCTTCTATTTACGAGCTAGTATTATTAATGCTTGAGCTTGTTATTAAAAAAAATTTTTAAACTGAAATGAGTTTTAATAAAGTTGGCACGGATTTTGTTATATATAAAAGTGAAAAACTTAAGACTTAAATTAATGTAAAACGGAAGGGGGAGGTGAGTATGTTTACTAAAACATACATGGACAAGCCTATATTAGGAATACTGCTTGGAGATGCAGCAGGCGTGGGTCCTGAAATTGTAGCTAAAGTAGCAGCAAAGGGGGGCTTAAGCGAACATTGCTGCCCAGTGATAATCGGAGATATAAGGGTATTGAGGCATGCAATGAATATTGCTAAGGTAGATTTTCAGCACTATGTAATCGATGATATTTCTTCAGCTGACTTTGAGAGGGGAATACCAGTGCTTGACCAGAAGAACTTAAGTCCTGAGGAAATAAAGTTAGGTGAGGTAAATCTCCACTGTGGCAAGGCCTCAGGAGATATGTTGGTAAAAGCGGTAAATCTTTATAAAGAAGGAAAAATTGAAGGCTTTTGTTTTGCTCCATTAAATAAAGGGGCTCTTAAGAAAGCAGGCTTCAATTATGAAAGCGAGCATTATTTATTTGCAGATTTGTTTAACTGGACGGAGCCTTTTGGAGAGATAAATGTGCTGGAGGATTTGTGGACATCACGTGTAACAAGCCACATACCTGTTAAGGAGATTAGCAATAAGCTTTCTACAGAAAATATACTCAGAGCAATGAAGCTTGTAAATAAAACCTTGAAACGGGCAGGCATAGAAAATGCCCGTATTGCTGTAGCTGCATTAAATCCCCATGCAGGAGAAAATGGGCTTTGTGGTAGAGAGGAGCTTGATGTGATTGTTCCTGCTATGGAGGAGGCTAAGAAGTTTGGCATAAATGCAGTTGGACCGTATCCATCAGATATTCTGTTTATTAAAGCCTTTGAAGGGGAATTCGATGCTGTAGTTACAATGTACCATGACCAGGGACAGATAGCAATGAAGCTAAAGGGCTTTGAACAGGGCATAACAATTGCAGGGGGACTGCCTGCAGCCATAGTAACTGCATCCCATGGAACAGCCTATGACATAGCTGGTAAAGGTATAGCTAAGACTACAGCCTTTGAAAATGCAGTGAAAATGGCAGCAAGAATAGCTTTATGTGACAGACAGAAAAATATATCCTAATAAATATTTAAATATAAAAATATAATGGGAAAGTTGGAGGGGGAAAAATGAAAAAAGTATTTAGTCTTGTTATTACTGCTGTTTTAACAGCAAGCATCCTTGGGGGCTGTGGCACAAAACCTGCAAGTGGGGATCAGGCAAAAAAGGATTGGGTACCAGATAAGGAAATAGAATTTGTTGTACCTTCCAGTGCCGGAGGTGGAAGCGACTTAAATGCAAGAACTATATCCGACTTAGCTTTTCAAAAGAAATTCTCGCCTAAAAACTTTATGATTGTAAATCAAGGCGGTGGTTCTGGGGCAGTTGCTTTCACAAACGTAAATGCAAAGAAAGCGAATCCAACTACTCTTATGGTACTTCATTCAGGACAAGTTATGGGATCCTATGTTAACAACTGGGATGTTAAGGCTGAAATGTTGACATATATAGGTGTAGTAGCTTTTGATGATTTAACTCTTTGCATAAGAAAGGATTCAAAATTCACAGATCTTAAGAGTCTTCTTGATGCTGTAAAGGAAAAGCCTGAAAGTGTAAAGATAGGCGGTGCTCAAAGAGGAAACAGCGACCACCTTTCCTTTGAACTTTTAAACAAGCATACTAATTCAAAGTTTACCTATGTACAATTTAATAGCTCTGGAGATGCTATGTCAGCACTATTAGGAGGTCACGTTGACGCTGCTATATTCAACCCTTCAGAGGTAATGGGACAAATTCAAGCAGGAAAGGTTGTTCCAGTTGCTGCTTATTCAGCTGAAAGACTTACTGGAGTATTTAAGGATACACCAACCTTCAAAGAGCTTGGTTATAAGGATATAGAGGTTAGAGAAGTTAGAGCTATAGCAGGGCCTCCATCAATGCCGGCAGAAGCTGTAAAGTTCTATGAAGATATGTTAAAGAAGGTTACTGAAACAGAAGAATGGAAGAAAAACTATATTGAAAAGAATCTTTTGACTCCTAAATACATGAATGCTGCTGACACAAAAAAATTCTTTACCGAGCAAATAGAAATATATAAGAAGGTATTTACAGAAATAGGAGTTATGAAATAAACAACAAATTATAAGGAGTTTTATGTTTAGCAGCTTAATTTATATAACCTTTTATAAGGTCATAAATTAAGCTGCATCATTAGAATCCTATAGCAAAAGGAGTGACCTTATTTGAAAAAGTTTGTTTATATACTTTCAATAATCATGGGTCTGTATTGGATAAAAAGCGGAATTACATATGGATTCTGGGTTAGAAGGGGACCAGGTGGAGGATTTCTTCCTATAATTGCAGGAATCATGGCTATATTATTTTGCATATCCGCACTTTTGGCAGAACGCAAAGATAAATCTCCTAGCGGATTTAGCTGGAAGGCATTCTTACCAGCAGGCGCACTTCTTGGTATGGTGATGCTTTCCTATGTGTTAGGCATGGTTGTTTCCATGGCAATATATATTTTTATATGGCTTAAGTTTATTGAAAAACATACTACAAAGAGTGCTGTAAGCATTGGAATAGGAACAGCCATAGTTATTTATGGGATATTTGTATTTTGGCTCAGGGTTCCGTTGCCTTTAGGTTTGTTTGAAGCATTACTGTAATATTCTAATAAATGAAAGTGAGTTGAGACTATGGAGAATTTTGATTTGCTAATGCAAGGATTT